>JAAUPN010000158.1 GCA_012033105.1 Coleofasciculaceae cyanobacterium RL_1_1 | reverse complement strand
ATTATGGGGCATTCCGGTCCATTGGGTCAGCGGCGGATTCAAATTTCAGGTGGCGCCAGCGGGTCGCGTCGATCGCGATCGGCGTTGGACGATGCTATTTGCATTCTTCGCAGGTGCATTGGGAGTGGGTCTGTCAACGTTGCTGTTTTATGGCATGGTGGTGACCAACATTCCGGCGGATCTTAATGTGATGGCGGAACGATCGGCGATTAGTATTCTGGTGCTGGCGCAGTTGCCGTTGACGATCGTGGAAGGTTGTTTTACCGCGATGTTGATTGCTTTTTTGGAGCAAGTCAAGCCGGATTTGCTGAATATGTCTCCACGTCGCTGGCGACAGGATTACAACAGTTACAGCGATTCCGGTGCGGTGGATTAGCAGCATTCGATCGGCGCGAATATGTGGCGATCGATCGACCTTGACAAGGGAAACGTGATTCCGGTGTGGTGGATTCGGATCATCCGATCGGGGGTTAAGTCTAAACCTAGTTTTATTTCCCCCGTAAACACATTCACCCGATGTTGAGAAGATGAGTATATCCAAGACCTGTAAGACGCTCCGAGGGTAGATCGCTAAATTTCATAAGATACCCGTATCCCCATCAATGCCCAAGGACAAACCAAGCTATCCTAACTGTTGTTCTTAAACTGATTCCCAAGAACGTTCTCAAAAAGGGTACTTGTGTTATGTCTAAAATTCGCCTGATGCAGGCTAAGTTACATCGTGTCACCGTCACCGAAACTCAGCTTGACTATATGGGTAGTGTCACGATCGATTCAACCCTCATGAATCTGGTCGGTCTATTGCCATTACAAGAGGTTCAGATTGTCAATGTGACCAATGGTCATCGAATATCAACCTATCCTGTCCCGGGTGAGCCTGATAGTGGAATTGTTTGCATTAATGGTGCAGCAGCTAACTTATTTAAAGTTGGAGATATCGTTCTGATTTTTGCATTTGAGACACGCGATCGTAGTGAAGTGATGCAGTATGGACATTCTGCACGAGTGGTCATCGCAGATGCAGACAATAAATGTAAAGAGTATTTGGTTCAGACCTTAACCCCGAACGGTGACACGATAGACTTCGCGTCTGTCACGCCAGAAAGTGCGCCGAGTAACTGGTTACGTCAAGCTTCTTTCGACCAAGTTAATACCTAAAGTTAATGCTTCAATCGATTCCTTAATTTAGATGTCTAAATAATGGAAATGTGATGGAAAGTCATGTTTGTGTGATTGTTGATTGATGTATTCGCTGTCTGACCGATCAACCTGGGCAAACAACCAAGATGGTTGTGCTACGAGAGGGCTCGCATTATTCCTCGCCCGAACTCACCTTGGTTAGGATAAAGCCCGCACGGACTCAGGATCGGCGCGGGTTTTATCCTATAGCAGGTAGCAATTAGATTAGGACACTCTTCTCTAAGTTTAAAACCGCACTTCGACTCCGCTCAGTGCTCTCAGTTTTTTTATATGTCCTAACCAAATCGCTTTTTGCTATAGCTAGACCTTAGTGAATGGGCTGAATCCGGGCTCCAGTTAAACTTAGGCCAAACAAGCCGCTAGGTCAGCTTCGGGCGTCGTAATTCCTTTGAGTTTATAGGTTTCTGAGAGCAGGGCGAATACGTTCGGTGTCATGAAGGCGGGCAACGTGGGGCCAAGGCGAATGTCTTGAATGCCGAGATGAAGCAACGTCAGCAACACCGCGATCGCCTTTTGCTCATACCACGACAGGATCATCGACAGGGGCAACTCATTTACCCCCACCTCAAAGGCGTTGGCGAGGGCGATCGCAATCTGAATCGCAGAATAGGCATCATTACACTGACCCAGATCCAGCAAGCGTGGAATGCCGCCAATATCGCCCATTTCGTGGTCAAAGAAACGGAACTTACCACAGGCCAAGGTCATGACAACGCAATCATCCGGCACTTGCTCCACCAGTTCGGTGTAGTAGGTGCGTCCCGGTTTCGCGCCGTCGCAACCACCCACGAGGAAAAAGTGGCGGATTTGTCCGGCCTTCACCGCGTCGATAATTTGATCGGCAACGCTTAACACGGCATTGCGGGCAAAACCGGTGGTAACGCTACGCTGCGGCAGGTCGGCGACAGCGTCCGGGAAACCGGGCAGCGCCTGAGCCTTGGCGATCGCCGGAGACAGATCGATCGGCGGATCACCGTGATCGCCGTTGTCACCGAGGTGCTGGAGGTCGCGATCGCCCACCGGCCCGATCGTAAACACCTTATCGGAGTAGTGATCGTGGGGCGGCATCAGGCAATTGGTCGTCATGACGATCGCGCCGGGGAATTTGGCGAAATCCTGGACTTGGTTTTGCCACGCTTTGCCGTAATGGCCGTAAAGATGGGGATAGGTTTGCTTCAGTTGTGGATAGCCGTGGGCGGGGAGAAGTTCACCGTGGGTGTAGACCGTAATGCCGGTGTCACGGGTTTGTTCCAGGACGTTGGCGAGATGGGGAATGTCATGACCCGAAACCAGGATCGCTTTACCCGGTCGCGGTTCGAGGGGAACGGAGGTCGGCACGGGATGGCCGAAGGTGTCGGTGTGACCACCATCGAGCAGTTCCATGACACGGAGGTTGATTTCACCAACTTTCAAGGCGAGGGCAACCCAGTCCTTGAGGCTGAGGTCGTGACGATCGAGGGCGGCAAGGGCTTCGTACAAAAAGCCATACACCGCCGGATCTTCGTAGCCCATTTCTAAGGCATGAAACGCATAGGCCGCCATGCCTTTGAGACCGTAGAGCGTCGTCAGTTTGAGGGCAAAAATATCCACGTTGCCATCGGCTTTGGCGATCGCCTCTAGCGATCGATCCCGCCCCTGTAACACCAGACTATCGGTAAAGTCGGGGGTGTAGTCGGCGATCGCAGGCCAGGTTAGGGGCGAGTCTGACTGAGCTACAATCTGCGTTTTCAGCTCTTCTCGCAGGGCGATCGCCTGTTTGATATAGGGCGTAAAGCGTGGCGTGCTGAAGTTGACATTGGTCATCGTCGCGAACAGGGTTTCGCAGGCGAACACATCCGCCGCATGGGTATCGAGACCCAGCGATCGTGCCGCGATCGCCACCGGAGCCAGACCTTGCAGGCAGTACACCAGCAAATCTTGCACCGAGTTCGTTTCCGGGCTTTTACCGCAAGCTCCCCACTGGTGGCAACCTTGACCGCTGGCGGTCTGTTCACATTGTTCACAAAACATGATTAAACGTCCTAAATAAGCTAATAAGCTGGATATTGCAAGGCATGAATCCCAAGAATTCCTGCCTTGATGCCGTCAACGTTGGGGACTCCATCACAGTGACTTCAACGCCGACACAGATCAGACGTTGGTTAGTGCAAAACACGCAGGGCCGCATCTGGCACGTAAAACGACTCGATCGCCCGCACATACTGCGCTCGCTCAAAGGCACTCGCGTCGGGCGAATTGGCCTGACTCATGCTGCCGTGCATCTGGGCGATCGATTCGTACTCGTACTCCTCCATCCAGTGACGGATCTCATCCTCAAGCTTGGTCAAATAAGGGAAACCGTGACGCAGCAACGCCGAGCAAACCTGAGCCACTTTCGCCCCCGCCATCACCGCTTTAATCACATCGCGACCATGCTGAATGCCACCGGTTGCCGCCAGATCCGCGCCAACGCGATCGTGCAAAATCGCAATCCAGCGCAGGGGTAGCCGCAGATCGCCACCACCGCTCAGATTCGCCACCGCTTCCACCTCTAGCTCTTCTGGGTTAATATCTGGCTGCATGAACCGGTTAAACAACACCAGGCCGTCCGCTCCGGCTTTGTCGAGGCGTTTCGCCATGTTCGCCAGATTGCTAAAGTAGGGACTCAGTTTGACCGCGACGGGGATTTCGACGGAATATTTCACATCCCGCAGGGTTTCGATAAACATCGTCTCGATCGCCGCGCCCGAAACGTCGGGATCGGTGGGGACAAAGTAAAGATTTAGCTCGATCGCATCAGCGCCCGCCTCTTCCATTAACTTGGCGTATTCCGTCCAACCACCGGGCGAAAACCCGTTCAGGCTGGCAATAATGGGAATACTCAGCGCCGCTTTTGCCTCACGAATATGCTCCAGATATAGCTCGGGGCCGGTGTGGAACGTGTCCGGTTCCGGGAAATAGGTCAGGGATTCGGCGAAGCTTTCCGTGCCGTATTCTAGGTGGTGGTGTAGCTCGAATTTTTCGCGAACGAGCTGCTCTTCAAACAAAGAGTGCAGGACGATCGCCGCAGCTCCCGCATCCTCCAGGTGGCGAAGGTTATCGAGATCATCACTGAGAGGAGCCGCAGCAGACGGAACCAGGGGCGATTTTAAATTGAGGCCGAGATAGGTGGTGGTGAGATCCATCAGTGTTTCCTACAAAATGGGGCGTTAGCGGATGGGGTAGGGTGGGTTGCGGCAGCGGTTACCCATCGGAGTAACCGATCAAGATTCACCGCCGCAACGCACCCGAGATCGAGCTATTCCGGTAGTGTTTCCGGCTGGTGTAGATTCACCATGGCCTGATAGCGTTTCCAGCGAGCATCCACATCGGCCTGTGCCTCCGCCAATAGCTTCCGCGCATCGCTCGGTTTGGTCTTCGTCAGCATCTTGAAGCGATTTTCCATGTACATCGAATCCTTGACGCCCTGTTTCGGGGCGCGAGAATCGAGACTGAGCGGATTTTCGCCCTGGGCGATTAAGTCGGGATTGTAACGGTAGAGCAGCCAGCGACCGCTTTCGACCAAGGCTTTTTGGTGGCTCATGGCGGTGGTCATGTTGATGCCGTGGGCGATGCAGTGGCTGTAGGCGATGATCAACGAGGGGCCGTCGTAGGCTTCGGCTTCGATGAAGGCTTTGAGCGTGTGTTCGTCCTTCGCGCCCATGGAGACGCTGGCAACGTAGACGTTGCCGTAGGTCATGGCGATCGCGCCGAGGTCTTTTTTCGCGGAGGGTTTACCACCAGCAGCAAATTTGGCGACGGCTCCGCGCGGGGTTGCTTTCGAGGCTTGACCACCGGTGTTTGAGTACACCTCGGTATCCATCACCAGGATATTGACATTGCGACCGCTGGCGATCACATGGTCGAGACCACCGAAACCGATGTCGTAGGCCCAGCCATCACCCCCGACGATCCAGACGGATTTTTTCACGAGGTAATCGGCGAGGGTCGCGAGCTGTTTGGCGCGGGGATCGTCGATCGTCTCCAGCATCGGCTTGAGTTGGGCGACGCGCTGGCGTTGGTCGTAGATGTCGGACTCATCGCGCTGGACGGCGTTGGCGAGGATCGCGTCGGCGAGGTCTGCCCCGATCGGCTCGCGCAGGGCTTGCACCAGCTCGGCGGCAAACATCGCTTGTTTGTCGATCGACACCCGGAATCCAAGGCCAAATTCGGCGTTATCTTCAAATAGGCTATTTGACCAGGTGGGGCCGCGTCCTTCGGCGTCTTTTGACCAGGGCGTTGTTGGTAGATTACCGCCGTAGATCGACGAGCAGCCGGTGGCGTTGGCGATCGCGGCGCGATCGCCGAACAGTTGCGACAGTAGTTTGACGTAGGGCGTTTCACCGCAACCGGCGCAGGCTCCCGAGAATTCAAATAGCGGCTGCTGCATTTGCTGAGTGCGGATGTGGGTTCCGTCCAGCGTCCGGCGATCGGGATTGGGCAACTTCAGGAAATACTCCCAGTTTTCCGCCTCGGGTTCCCGCAGCGGCGTTTGGGGCTGCATGTTGATGGCCTTGAGCGACGGTTGCGATTTATTTTTCGCGGGACACACATCGACGCAAATACCGCAACCGGTGCAGTCTTCCGGTGCGACCTGAATCGTAAATTTCAGGCCGGAAAAGGCTTTTTTGTCGCGGCTGTCGGTGGATTTAAACGTGGCGGGTGCAGTTTCTAGCTCACTCGGTTCGTAGACTTTGCCGCGAATCGTGGCGTGGGGGCAAACCGCGACGCACTTGCCACACTGGATGCACACGTCTTCGTCCCAGACGGGGATGAATTGGGCGACGTTGCGTTTTTCCCATTTGGCGCTGCCGGTGGGGTATGTGCCATCGCAGGGCAGGGCGCTAACGGGGAGGGCGTCGCCTTGGCCGACGAGCATTGCGCCTTCGACGTTGCGGATGAAGTCCGGCGCATGGTTGGGCATTCCGGGCTGACGACGCACTGCGCCATCGGGTGAGCCGATCGGCACTTCGTAGAGATTTTCGAGGGTTGCGTCTACGGCTTTAATGTTCATGGCGACGATTTCCGCGCCTTTTTTGCCGTAGCTTTTTTCGATCGCGTGTTTAATTTCGGCGATCGCCTGATCCGCCGGTAGCACGTTCGCCAGAGCAAAGAAGCAGGTTTGCATGACGGTGTTAATCCGTCCGCCCATGCCGTTTTCGCGAGCGACTTTGTAGGCGTTGATGGCGTAGACTTTCAGCTCGCGACGGACAATCGTTTCCTGGATCTCGATCGGCAATTGCGCCCAGGTTTCCGCCGGATTGTCGGCATCGAACGGCGAGTTTACCAGGAAGGTCGAGCCGCGTTTGGCGCGGGCAAGAACGTCGAGCTTTTCGAGGAAATTCCACTGGTGGCAGGCGATGAAGTTGGCCTGGTCGATTAGGTAGGTCGATCGAATGGGATTCGCACCGAAGCGGAGGTGTGACACCGTAATCGCGCCGGATTTTTCGAGTCGTAAACGAAATAACCCTGGGCGTAGTTGTCGGTTGCGCTGCCGATGATTTTGATGCTGTTTTTATTTGCGCCGACGGTTCCATCGGCTCCGAGGCCGTAGAACATGGCGCGGACCACGGAATCCGGCTCGATCGAAAATTCGGGATCGTAGGCGATCGAAGTGTGGCTCACATCGTCGTTAATCCCGACGGTGAAATGATTTTTTGGCTGATCCAGCGCCAAATTATCAAACACGCCCTTGACCATCGCCGGGTTAAATTCCTTCGATGACAGGCCGTAACGACCGCCAATAATTTTTGGCAGCGCCGCACCACCAGCCACCTGATCCCAGACTTCATGTAAACCCGCCACCACATCCAGATAGAGCGGTTCACCACCGGCTCCGGGTTCCTTGGTGCGATCGAGAACCGCGATTTTTTTCACCGACTTCGGCAGCGCCGCCGCCAGGTGCTGGGGCGACCACGGACGATAGAGCCGCACTTTCAGCACGCCGACCTTTTCGCCCTGCGCCGTCAGATAGTCCACGGTTTCATGTACCGTCTCGCTACCCGACCCCATCAACACCACCACCCGATCGGCATCGGGCGCACCGTGGTAGTCAAACAGCCGATACTTGCGCCCCGTCAGCGTGGCGAATTTCTGCATCGCCGCTTCAACCATGCCAACACAGGCGTCATAAAACAGGTTGACGCTTTCCCGCGCTTGGAAGAAGATATCGGGGTTTTGCGCTGTGCCGCGTAGTACCGGGCGATCGGGCGTCATTGCTCGACTGCGATGGGCGAAGACCCAATCGTCGTCAATCATTTCCCGCAACACGTCGGCTTCTAACAGTTCGATTTTTTGGACTTCGTGGGAGGTACGGAAGCCGTCGAAAAAGTGGATGAACGGGAGGCGTGATTCCAGCGTGACGGCGTGGGCAACCAAGGCGAGATCCTGCGCTTCCTGCACCGATCCCGAGGCCAACATCGCGAAGCCCGTACCCCGCGCCGACATCACATCACTGTGTTCACCAAAAATCGACAACCCTTGTGCCGCTAGCGATCGCGCCGCCACATGCAACACCAACGGCGTCAGCTCACCCGCAATTTTGTACATATTGGGCAGCATCAACAGCAAGCCCTGGGACGCCGTAAATGTCGTCGTCAGCGATCCCGTTTGCAGTGCGCCGTGTACCGCACCTGCTGCACCGCCTTCGCTTTGCATCTCCACCACTGACGGCACGGTTCCCCAGAGGTTCACACGACCCTCAGACGCCCAAGCATCCGCCCACTCCCCCATCGGCGACGCGGGCGTGATTGGGTAAATCGCAATCACTTCATTGAGTGGATAGGCGACGCGGGCAACGGCTTCGTTACCGTCGAGGGTGGCGTAGTGTTTTGTGTCGGGGGTGGGTGGGGTCGATCGGGTGGCCGAAATCGTGCCAGTTTGTGCAGTCATAGTCGAGCCTCAAATATTGTCAGCAAGGGGCAATCTAAGCTGGGGGGTTTGCCGGTCAGATCTCTAAACTTGAGCGATCGGAACGTGATTTAAACACGAGTAAAACGAGCGATCTTTCTTAATCAAAGCTTTAACTTACATCATCAAGATCAATCAATTTCTCGTATTGTTCAGCAGGAATTGAAGGAGTACAGCTTAAGCAATAAAGCTATTGTTTTTGTTACGTTTTTGTACAAATTGAAATCTCACAAAGAAATCTCACAAAATCCTGACCTATTTCGTGTCGCTGTGAATCCAAAACGGTTGTGCTGATCATTTGCAATCGCACCCAAGTTTTCGAGAGTCCGTACTTTGCCTACGCTTCTATCGTCGAACACTTTGCTGTGACTCGACGATAGAATTGATGTTTTTTAATACTTTGATATATTTATTCGACTGAGCCTGAGACGCAAAAATGCACTCAGGCATACGCCACATTCTGAGCGAATGTTTAGCCGTACATGGAATTAGCTGATCGCCTCGCTCTCCCCAAAATTCCCCAGCGAGAGCTGTTTAAACTCGTCACAGACGGGCTTAGTCACGATCGGCAGGGTTGAACCATCCCATAAATCCGCTGCCTGCTCCGACCAACCGGGAAACCGTCGATCGGTCGCCAGCCAATGCTTAAACACCGACGCCCGACCGTCGGTCGGTTGGTTAATGCCGTACACCCGTAGCCGCTTGCGCTGCACGGTCTCATTCCGTAAGCAGGTCAGGCTAAACCCAATCTGATCCAGCAGGCGTCGCAACACCATGATTGGCGTTGAGTTGCGAGCTAGGCCGATGCCGATCGCGGTCTTGATCTGCGATCGTGACTCCAGCGCTGTGGTGGCCATGTGCTGTAAATCGGTGTCGCTATTGCGTAGCTCGCGATCGGTCTGGGAGAGCAACACCGGCAAGCCGAGGAGATCCAAAATGCCGATCGTCGCCCCGAGCTGCGATCGGTTGAAATCGGGGGTAAACACCTGACCGCCCCCCTGATGCAAAATCTGTCGGGCGACGCGCCGATCGCGATTGGCGAGATAGTCGCGCCCTTCCGTCAGGAAATAATGCAGGCGCAATTTGTCGTACCACTGGTTGTCGTCTTTACGGACAAGATCGATCGTCACCGGTACACCATAACGACGCTTGAGTTCATATTTACGCAAACGCAGGCGATCGGCTTTGGATTTCACTAGGGTTTGGCGCAGGCTGCGGTATTGCCGATGGTTTAGATCGCGGGCGCGGGCGATCGCTTGGCATTCCTCAAAATAGTTGCGCTCGCGAATGCTAGTGATCGTTGCGGCAAAGTCCGGCAGCAGCGGCGCTTCTGCCGTTGAGCTTGAGGATTTGCGCGTTGAGGCACGGGCAACCGGGGCGATCATGTGACCTTCGGCGGCCAGGGCGGCAACGATCGCCTCGCGATAGCAGCTCATCGACGCATTCACCCGCACGGCAAATTTTGCCCAGCATTGCAAGGATTCCGCCTGGAAGCCCGCATCGAAATCATCAAACCCGCTAAAGTCTGACTGTTGCAAGAGGCGAATATTGACTTGGGTGAGTTTTTGAGTTGAGCTGATTAAGGCCGGGATCGAGGTCGAGCCGTTCCCGACTTTGTTGAATCCGTAGGGAGCCGCCCACAGGTGACGCGGTACGGGTTCGCGCAATCGGCTTAGGGACTGGCGTACGCTGTTTTCGGACTGGATGCCCTGGGCGATCGCCCAAACCGAGGTGAAGTGACCGTGCAAATCGAGGCTGATGCCAGTTTCGAGCGAGGGACTGACGAGGACGATATCGTAGGCAGCGAGGCGTTGATCGAGGTCGTTCATGCAGCCATAGGCCGGATGGCTCGAATCGGTGACGGTCTCTGA
>JAAUPN010000333.1 GCA_012033105.1 Coleofasciculaceae cyanobacterium RL_1_1 | reverse complement strand
AGACGCCGCACCCCGATAGCACGATCGCCCCGAGTACCACCATCGATCGCCCCTGAGCGATCGTCCGATATCGCTGCTTCAACGTTTTACCCTTGCCCTAACCTTGCCCTAACCGGATTTGAATCTCAGCGCTCATTCAACTAATCCCAGGAAACCCGATATAGCGTAAACAGTTCGCTTTCTTTGCGCTTGGTTTTCGTGACTCCAGCATCCTTGAGCAACTGCTTCCAAGCCGCTGCCGATTCGAGTTCCACCTCTAGCCCAAGATACATCTCCAGCAACGCCCAATCGTCCACCAGATCGGTCGTGGTATCGATCGCATCAAACACAAACACACCACCGGGCTTTAACACCTGGCGCACCGCCTCCAACACCATCGCCCAATAGCCCAGCGGATAGTAGCAGCTAAACCCCGTCGCGATCGCAGGTCAAACGACTGCGGCTCATAATCGAGCAGATGCGCCGGAGCCTTACGAATGCTCTTGAAGAGCTTCGAGTTGAGCTGCGGGGCGCGGGCTTTGATGATGTCGTGCGCCGTGCCGGAAATATCCTGACCGTAGAATAATGCGTCCCACTTGACCCAGGGATAAATCAGAAAGCTGATACCGCATCCGAGATCTAAACAACGCTGTTTCGCTTTGGGTTTGGCGATCGTCCAGAACGGCGAAGCGACCCGCGACGATAATTGACCCGTTTGCCAATCGGTAAACACGCTCAGGTCAGCCGCCTCGTCCGGCAGGTCGATCGCCTCGCCCTTCAGTTCGCGATCGAAGCGTTTCGCCACCGTCGGGATGCGATCGCCAATCAGATCGCTCAACCCGTCTCCAAGCTGACCAATGTTGCTCGTTTCCCGTGTCGCCGTCTTGGTTGCCTTAGCCGTTTTACCGGCCTTGCCAGTATCGCCCTGAAAATCCATCACGCTCGTCCCAACGCTATGCGTTTTGTTTTGGCGGTTTGTTCCACAGCTCGATCCGCCTGTGATCGCTTAGGCGGCTGACGATCGGGAGTGACCCTCAAGCGACACCGAACCGCATCTCGACACGATCGAGCTAAATTCCATTATGCACCGTGGGTTTCACGTTCCCATTCACCACCACCGTAAATCAACCTGAACTGTCCTCAGAAAAGAGCCACCCCTGAAACCACTGGGTCAAGCGCGGCATAATCACATATGACAGAAGGATCACCGTCACCGCCACATTCAGCATCATTCTCAACAAGGGCGGCAACGATGCGAGCCAAGGCGCAATCAAAGGGCTGACAAATAAAGAGACGAACATCACGCCGACCCACACTAAAAATGTTTGCTTGTAGCGTTTGGGAACTCGGTTTCCGAGGGTTTGAGATGTTTGCGCCGGTAATGCGAACCAGGCTTCTAATCCTGTTAACACTTGAATATGTTCCTGTTCACGAATCAGAGGCTGCACCCGATCGATCCAAACCTTGCGAGTGTCTGAATCCAGCCAATTATTTAAGTAATCACAGGTCTCGAACTGAAGCACGATGATGTAATCCGTCGCTGAACCCGGTTGAGGTCGCAGAATACTGACACCGAGATGTCCCGGAAACTCACGAGCAGCGGCGGAGATTCCAGTAATCCAGGCTTCATATCCTTGCTCACGCCCCGATCGCACCCGATGGGTAATGACGGCTGTGACATGATGGTTGCGATCGGGGTGATGTCCTACATGCAGCGTCGATTCAGGCATAGCAGGCACTTTTTTTGACGTCACGTATGCGAGATGTGAGATTCAAGCGATCAAGAGGCATCAACAACTCACGCAACACAAGTACCTTGCTCCTTTGATCAATTAACAAGAATCTTCTGCTGCGTGAGTCTTAGCCAGAGATATCAACCAACGTTCCACCAATCAACGAGATGCTGATCAAGATTGGACGTTAGAGACTGGCATGGGCTCCATCACAAAAGGGCGCATTTCCAGTCTTTTTACACTGACAAATTGCCACTTTTTTCGCTTCCGTTACCTCAAAAGCCACCGGAGTAAACTCCGATCCTTTATGGGCTCCATTGCAAAACGGCTGATTTGCCGAAAAACCACAGGAACACCAGTAATAGGTTCCCGGCTCAAGGTTCATTATAACGGGCTTGGTGTCAACAATATTAGGCTCGGTCATGATTTTCCCTCGTGTAGTTAATGAAAATAGGGCGGCAATCTGGTCGGTAAAATCCGAAGTTTTGATGAAGTTTGATATGCGGTTTTAGATGAGCGAATACGTGATGAAGACAATCGAATGTAATCACGTCATCAAACTCCAACAAAAACTCAATTTCAACTCCATCAAAACTCAACTCAGACTTATGATGACGCCCTTCGGAGACGCCTCACGCTACCCTCTTGCATCTGCATCGTCCGCCATGTCGAATAACAAGACCTCAGACTCCGCAGACGTACCCGTTAGCGTCACGATCGCCTCCTGATCGATCGCCGCACCATCTCCCGCCGTCAGCATTTCACCATTTAACTGCACCGATCCACGCGCCACCTGTAACCAGCCGACTCGCCCCGGCTTGAACCCATGTTCAACCGATCGACCGTCCGCTAACACCGCAGCATACAGATCGATCGCCTGATGAATTTTGACCGATCCATCTCGTGCATCATTTGAGCCGATTAATGTCAGAGAATCACGAGTTTTGAGGAGATCAAAATGTGTCTCTTCATAGCTTGGAGGAATACCAAATTCATTCGGTTGAATCCAGATTTGTAGTAGATGAACCGGCTCGGTTTGCGAGGCATTATATTCACTGTGACGAATCCCCGTTCCAGCAGACATTCGCTGTACATCGCCGGGACGAATCACTGATTCATTACCGATACTATCCTTATGTTCTAATGCACCGCTTAAAACATACGTGATAATTTCCATATCACGGTGTCCATGGGTGTCAAAACCACGACTCGGCGCGATTTTATCTTCATTAATTACGCGCAGGCTGGCAAATCCCATTTGCTGCGGATCGTAGTAGCTACCAAAGGAAAAAGAATGGTTGCTATCGAGCCAGCTAAAGTTAGCAGAACCGCGATCGTGGGCGTGTCGAATCGTAATCATAGGGGTCTCCCGTAACCGATGGATGGTTGTAAGTGAGCCGCTTGTGTTGGGGATACCCTGATTATGGTATGAATTCTTTTGGGGGACAATATCTCATTTAGGGGACTTACTGTTTCCAGAATAGAGACAATCAGACGTGAATCACAATGATGGATCGGCTAGAGCAGATGCGGGCGTTTACGCAGGTGGTGGTGTCGGGTGGGTTTGCGGCGGCGGCGCGTGAGTTGGGCGTGTCCCGATCGGCGGTGAGCAAACTGGTGATCGCGCT
>JAAUPN010000157.1 GCA_012033105.1 Coleofasciculaceae cyanobacterium RL_1_1 | reverse complement strand
GTGGATCGATTGGACGATGAGATCCACATCCAGGTTACGGCGACCCAGTTCGCTGAACAGTTTGGCGGCGATACCGGGACGATCGGGGACGCGTACAAAGGAGATTTTCGCCTCGGTGGGGTTGAGTTCCACCGCATCGACGGGATGCACCAACTCAAGACCGGCTAAGGCACGATCAAGGGGAGCCGGAGCCGTGATCCGCGTGCCAGGATCATTCGTCCAGCTCGATCGCACCACCAGCGGCACGCCATAATTCCGGGCAATTTCCACCGCCCGTGGATGCAACACCGTCGCCCCCAGGCTGGCAAGTTCGAGCATTTCATCGCAGCTCACCTCATCCATGAGCTGCGCGTGGGGGACGATACGCGGATCGGTGGTGAGAATGCCGGGAACGTCGGTATAGATTTCGCAGCGATCGGCGTGGAGGGCTGCCGCCAGTGCCACGGCTGAGGTATCAGAACCACCGCGCCCTAGGGTTGTAATCTCGAATTCATCGCCCGAAGCCATCCCTTGAAACCCGGCAACAACGACCACTTTACCGGCGTCAAGCTGGCGCTGTAGCCGATCGGTCGAAATTTGTAAAATCCGCGCCCGCGAGTGTTCGGCTTCGGTGACGATGCCCACCTGTGCGCCGGTCATCGAGATCGCTGGTTGGCCGAGTTCTTGTAAGGCCATGCTGAGGAGGGCGATCGAGACCTGTTCGCCCGTGGATAGCAACATGTCCATCTCGCGCCGGGAGGGGTTGCTCGAAATTTCGTTGGCCAAAGCCACCAGTGCATCGGTGCTTTTGCCCATCGCGGACACCACCACCACCACGGGGGCATCTTTTGCCGTGTTGGCGACCCGTTGCGCCACGGCCTGGAGGCGCTCGACGGAGCCGACGGAGGTTCCGCCAAATTTTTGGACGATCGGTGCTGTTGCCATGGGTTAAACGTTCGCTAGACGCGGGGTGATGAGTCGGCGATCGTGCGAGGTGTTGGGCGATCGCTGGTCTGGTATTTTCGCATGTCAGCGCGGTTAACGGATATTCGCATCGTGATACCTAAGAGACAGCACGAACTGGAGGATTAAGAGATAACAGATGGGGTGAACGATGTTTTCCAAATGACATATCTTAAAATTGCACCATGATGAGCTTAGGATTAGACCTTTTAGCGGGATGCGCGATTGGAGCGCTTTTTGCCATGCTGATGATGCATCGAAGGAGTCGAGCCGCAGAACAACGGCGTGAGCAGTACTGGCGGCAACAACTCAAGCTCGAACGTGAGCAAAATCAAGCACACATCGCACAATTAGCGGCGATTCAGGCAGAACGCACCCGGCTTCTGGCTTCTCATCAGCACACGTTACAAAAGCTGACGGAGAACCATAAGCAGAGCCTGATCGCAAAGGATCAGGAGTATCGTGCGGCGATCGCAAACTGAAGCAACGAATCTCGCAACAATCAAACCCAGTCAGTCGTTTTTCCGAGAGCCCAAAGAACGTTAAGCCGTTCAATGGTGCAACAGGTTAGTACCCCTGGGAACAAGTTTAAGTACAAAACTGCCGATATTTGCTGCCTCGGCAACCCGGTCGATTACGTCGTATTTGATGGCTGGAGTGACCTGAAGGCAGAACGCCCCCAGACCGACAGGTTAAGTATTGTTTTTTTTAGCGGTTCAGCCTGATGTTTTAACCTTGACCCCGCAACAACGCGCTATTTCGCGAGCGATCGCGGCGGGGCGTATTCGCTTGGAGATTATGCCTGCGGAACCACCGGCTTTGTTATCTCTCCCCAAGCCAGCAGATCACAGACTCCAACGTGTATTGGATTCAGAGCCGCAACTATCCAATGCACATTTAGTCAAAACCAAAATTGAAACGAGCGTGGATCATCATGCTTACCGACGTGCCTATCAAGCGTGGCTAGAGGAAGAAGACCAATTGCTGAAATTACGCTATTCAGAAGGCGCGACCATACATTCGATCGCGATGGAACTCCAACGAAAGCCCAGTGCAATTCGATCGCGCCTGCGTAAACTGGGTCAGATTTAACGCCTCCAATATTGGACAAGCGTAGGACAATGCCCACCACGATCAATTCACGGGCAAGATGTCGGCAATCTGCGGGTCAATTCCGTGATGGTGGGCGACGCCCTACGGTTAGCGACGATTACCGTCGTCCTAAGGCTCCGCGCAACAGTAACGAATTCGTCACCACACTAATCGAACTCAGCGCCATCGCCACTGCTGCAAAGGCCGGATTGAGAATAATGCCAAAATTCGGCAACAGTAACCCCGCCGCGATCGGAATGCCAATCACGTTGTAACCAAACGCCCAGCCGATATTTTGGCGAATCTTGTTAAACGTCGCACGGCTGAGACGAATCGCCGCCACGATATCCGTCAGGTTGCTCCGCATCAAGACGATCTGCGCTGTCTCGATCGCCACGTCCGTACCGCCATGCAGCGAAATTCCCACGTCGGCTTGCGCTAGTGCCGGAGCGTCGTTAATCCCGTCACCGACCATCGCGACCCGTTGCCCTAAAGATTGTCCTGGAGCTTGCCCCGACTGTTGCAGCCGCGCGATCGCCTGGGATTTTTCCGCCGGTCGCACATCGGCGATCACATTCTCCGGTGCAAGACTGATTTGTTTGGCGATCGCGTCTGCTGCTGACCGCCGATCGCCCGTCAGCATCATCACGCGCAATCCGAGCTGCTGAAGAGAACGGATGGCGCTAGCGGTTTCGGGGCGTAGCTCATCCGTGATCGCGATCGTGGCGATCGCCTGACCGTCCGCTGCGACGAAAATAGCGGTTTTCCCCGTTTGAGCGAAGCTATCAGCACGATCCGTCAGCTTATCCGGAATCGAGATCTGGCAGGCTTCGAGCCAGGGACGGTTACCGACGATAATGGTGCGCTGGTTCACCTGTGCCGTTACTCCGGCTCCCGCTTCGGTATGGCAGTCCGTCACCGGGAGTAGCGCGATCGATTTCGACTTGGCCGCATCGACCAACGCCACTGCTAGTGGATGGCTCGTCCCTTGTTCCACCGAGGCGGCAAGCTGGATCGCGTCGGTTTCGCTGACGGTGGCGATCGTGGCGCAATCGGTAACCGTCGGGCGTCCAACCGTGAGCGTCCCCGTTTTGTCAAAGACGATCGTCTGCAACTGATGCACCCGTTCCAGGGCATCCCCACCACGAATTAGCAACCCCCGCGACGCTCCAAGACCTGTCCCCACCAGGATCGCCGTCGGTGTCGCCAAACCCAAGGCACAGGGACAGGCAATCACCAACACATCGATCATCAACTTAATTCCCAGCAGCAGCGGCGAACCGTGGTGCGGCATGGCGCGATGGGCATGACCCAACATCGGCCACTCCTGAGCGTGGAGAATCGGATCGCCAAACAGCGGCACACCGGCAAAGCTCCAAAACAGGAGCGTCCCCACGGCCAAGGCCATAATTCCGTAGGCGAAGTAGCCCGCGACGGTATCGGCGAAAAGCTGCACCGGTGCTTTGCGGGTTTGGGCATCGCGTACGAGTTCGACAATCTGTGCCAGGGTGGTGTCCTTGCCGGTGCGTTGGGCGCGAACCACGATCGCGCCGGATTGGTTGAGCGTGCCGGTGGTGACGTGATCGCCGTGACGTTTCTCGATCGGCAACGGTTCGCCCGTCAGCATCGATTCATCGATCGCCGTCGTCCCGGCCATCACCACCCCATCCACCGGCAATTTTTCACCGGGCAGCACCCGCAACAAATCACCGACCCGCACCTGATTCGACGGTAGATCGACCACGCTGCGATCGTCGAGCTGATCGAGATCATCACCCTTGGTGACGAGATGCACCGTGCGCGGCTGCAATCCCACCAGCGCTCGCAATGACGACGCCGCCCGATCGCGAGCTTGCCGTTCCAGCGCCCGCCCCAGCAGAATAAAGCCCAGCAGCATCACCGGCTCTTCAAAAAGCAATCCCAGCCGAGGCTCGGTATATGCATCGCAACGCTGCTCGCCACGTAGGCCGTTGCCACCCCAAGGCCAATCAGGGTGTTCATGTTGGGCGCACCGTGGGTCAGGCCGCGCCAGCCATCCACCAAAATCGGACGACCGGGAAACAACAACGAGAGCGTTGCCAAACCGTAATGGAACCAAATGTTGCTAAACAGCGGCAGCGACGGTAAGCCCAGCATTTCTGCATGACCGATCGTCGACAGTACGATCAAAACAATCGCCGTTATGAGCTGCCGCCGTCGATCGTACGCGGCTTGATGTTGCCGCTCTTCCGTGGCTTCGATCTCTTCGATCGATAGTGCTTCTGTTGTCCGAATCTGGCTGGGAAATCCGGCCTCGGTCAACCGTTGCGCCAAGCTCTGCGGGTCGAGGCTTCCCGATCGATAATGCACGGCGGCCATTTCCGTCGCCAGGTTCACCGATGCTGACACCACGCCCGTCACCTCAAGCTGACGTTCCACCGCTTTCACACAGCCCGCGCACTTCATACCGCCCACATCCAGCGCGATCGTCTCGATCGGTGCCGGATCTCCCGCATTGCTCTCAGAATTCGCGCCATCGTTGAAGTGAGCGGTTAAGTTCGGGTCGAGATAGGAGTCAGTCATAAAAAAGGCAAAGCGAAGGCGTAAACGGGACTATGGCGACGTGGTCATGACCAACGGAGGCGGCAAGCCGTCAGCGTCGTTATCGATTGAATAGATTCATTTTAAAGAGTATTACGGAGGGCACGCTGCGATCGGGCGTGAGTTTGTTGCGCTTCTGTAATCTTCGCAAATCTTCGCAAGATTCACTGCGGGTCGCGGTGGATGTTCTCTCACTTGACCTTATACCTGGGTATAGGGTTTAGCATGACCTCGTCATGTTTCCATCATCATCGTGAGCGCCCTCCTTCAGATCGGTGAGGTGGCCCGCAGGCTTAACCTCAGCGTCCAAACCCTGTACTTCTATGAGCGTATCGGCCTCATTCCCGCCCCTCAGCGTTCCACGTCCGGCTATCGCTTGTTCGATACGCGTGACCTAGAACGACTCCGGTTTATCACTCGGGTTAAAGCTCTGGGGTTAAGCCTGGACGAAATTAAAGAAATGCTGGTTTTGTATGACGGTGAATCCCTGACCTGTGAAGCGATTCACGCGAAGCTAGTGAGCAAAGTTCAAGACCTCGATCGAAAAATCCAACGCTTGCAAGCCCTCCGTGACGAACTCACGCCCCTGATTCACCAGTGTCAAACCTATCTTGACGCCTCCCGCCCGAGCCAGGACTGCGCAGCACTCCAGGATTTGACCACCACCAACCCTGAGGTCTCGGAGGCGTGATGCTGGGGGAGTTACGAACAACCTGACGTGAACATGACTCAAACCGTTGCGATCGGCGGGTGCATGGGAGGTTGAAACCGCGAAATACCGTTGTCGTCCACCAGTCATCAGCTCATCCGCGATCGTCTACCCTCCAAGGTTTAGCTACCATGTCCCATTCTCCAAAACCATTCGCCGCACCGTCTTCAGCGGTCAAAGCTGGCGGAACACTTAATATTTTTGAACGTTACCTCACCCTATGGGTTGCCTGCTGCATCGTGGTCGGGATTAGCCTGGGGCGTTTATTTCCCGGTTTAGCGACGCTACTCGATGCGATGAGCGTCTATCAGATTTCGATTCCTGTGGCGATCTGTCTGTTTTTCATGATGTATCCGATCATGGTAAAAATCGACTTTAGCCAAGCCGTCAAAGCTGCTCGCACCCCAAAGCCCGTCCTCTTAACCCTGGTGGTGAACTGGCTGATCAAGCCCTTTACGATGGTGCTGTTTGCCCAGGTGTTTTTGGGGCAGTGGTTGCGTCCCTGGCTGGTGGGGACAGAGATGTTACGCGGTACGGAGGTGGCGATCGCCGATTCCTACATCGCCGGAACGATTTTGCTCGGGATTGCGCCCTGTACCGCCATGGTCTTGATGTGGGGCTATCTGTCCTATAGCAATCAGGGTCATACCCTGGTGATGGTGGCGGTGAACTCGCTGATGATGCTGGTGTTATATGCACCTCTGGGGCGCTGGCTGCTCTCGATGAGTGATCTGGTGGTTCCGTGGTTGACGATTATGTTGTCGGTGGCGATCTATGTCGGTCTGCCCCTGGTGACGGGCATGGCCTCGCGCACCTGGATTCTGCGCCACAAAGGACGGGCTTGGCTCGATCGCGTCTTTTTCGCTACCTCAACCCGATCGCCACGATCGCCCTCCTCACGACCATCATCCTGTTGTTCGCCCTCAAAGGTCAGCTCATCGTCGAGCAACCTTTACACATTGCCCTGATTGCCATTCCTCTGTTTATTCAAACCAATGTTATTTTTGGCTTGACCTATGTTGCGGCTCACAAGCTGGGCTTGACCTACGAGGATGCAGCCCCGGCGGCGTTGATTGGGGCGAGTAATCATTTTGAAGTGGCGATCGCGACGGCGGTGATGTTGTTTGGTTTGAACTCAGGGGCGGCACTGGCGACGGTGGTGGGTGTATTAATCGAAGTGCCGGTCATGTTAATGCTGGTGGAATTTTGCAAACGAACAGCGTTTTGGTTTCCGCGCCAGCCGGAACAAGCCACGCTGCTCGATCCCCGTTGCATTCCAGGCTTGGAGTCTGGCACGGAACTGTAATCGGCTTGTTCTGAAGCAACTGGAAAGTTCTAAGCCCAAATGTGCAGTTTTTAGCAGTTTGCAGCAATTTTTGATGCAATTTTGATTCCAGGCGATTTGTGAGGAATATTGAGATGAAACGTGTGATGTTTGTGTGCAAAAAAATTCATCCCGATCGCAGATGGCCGAAGGATTGGCGCGATCACTCGGAGCCGATCGAATTCACGTTGCCAGTTCTGGGCTGGAGGCCAGCCAGGTCAACCCCGACGCGATCGCTGCGATGGACGCGATCGGCATCGATATTCGTGATCAAACCTCAAACGCCCTGAGCGAATTTGACCCGATCGACTTCGATGTGGCGATCTCCCTCTGCGGTTGCGGCGTGAATTTGCCGATCGCCTGGACGGAATTGGAAATCTTTGAAGACTGGCAACTGGATGATCCAGCGGAACAGCCGGAAATTTTCCCTCGGGTACGTGAAGAAGTGCGATCGCGAGTCGTCGCTCTCCTGGAAAAACTGGATTGAGACTTCCCAGACTCAAAACCCTCCAAACCCTTCTGACAGAACCGTTTGATGCCCCCGTCGTCAAGCGCAGGTTGAACGACAGGTCTAGGTTTAATACCTGGGAGAGGAGTATTGCGATTACGCTCCCTTTGTCGATATCTTAAAGAGCAATTGTGATCTTTACCTGACCTGAACCCAGCGAACCCTGCGATCGCTGGGTTCAGGTTAGGTACATTTTCATGAGATTGTGATCCTGCTTCCACCTCACCCCTGTTCATCGTCTGCCAATGTTAGAAGCCTGCGTGTTTTTCACGGTGTTATGTGGCTTTTTCGGCCTGATTTTTAAGCAAAATCTGGTCATGAAAATCATCGCGATGGACGTGATGAGTACCGGCACGATCGCCTACTACGTCGCGATCGCGGCGCGTGGTGGCCTGATGGTACCGATCGCCGACAATCCCGACGCGACCTTGGCGGCTGGAACCTACGCCGACCCCGTTCCCCAAGCCGTAATTCTCACCGCGATCGTGATTGGCTTCTCGATCCAAGCGCTGATGCTCGTCGGTGTCATGAAATTGGCAAGAGATAATCCCACGTTAGAAACTGACGCGATCGAACGGAGTTACCGCCCGTGATGGAATTAACAGAACTGCCACTCATTGTCACCGTCGCTTGGATTGCCCTGCCATTTTTCGTCGGTTTCAGCATCTATTTACTGCCCCAGTTTGATCGCATTCTCGCTCTGAGTGTCGCGCTGATCTCGGTTATCTATGCCAGTCTGCTCTTCATCGTGCGATCGCCCCAAACCCTAGAGCTGATCGACAACTTCGGCGTTATGCTGATCGCCGATCCCCTCAGTGGCTTTTTCATTCTCACCAACGCCCTTGTCACTCTAGCTGTCTTAATCTACTGCTGGCGCAGCGAAAAAACGGCCTTCTTCTTTACTCAGATCATTTTGCTCCACGGCAGTGTCAATGCTGCCTTCCTCTGCGCCGACTTCATTAGTCTCTATGTCGCCCTTGAAGTTATCAGCATCGCCTCGTTTTTGCTGATGACCTACTCGCGATCGTCACGATCAATCTGGGTTGGCCTGCGCTACCTGTTCGTGAGCAACACCGCGATGTTGTTTTACCTAGTCGGTGTCGCGCTGGTATACCAAGCCACACATTCCTTTCGCTTCCAAGGCCTGAGCGCTGCACCACCGGAAGCGATCACCCTGATTTTCCTCGGCCTATTGGTGAAAGGCGGGATTTTTGTGTCCGGTCTATGGCTACCCCAAACCCACGCTGAAGCCGAAACACCCGTATCGGCCATGCTATCTGGAGTGGTCGTCAAAACCTCTGTCCTGGCATTAGTACGCTGTGCCTTACTCGTGCCGGAAGTAGAGCCGATTGTACGGCTTGCTGGAGTTGGAACAGCACTCTTGGGCGTTGTCTTTATCATGTTTGAAACGGATAGCAAACGGCTGCTGGCATTTTCAACGATGTCCCAGCTCGGGTTTATCCTCGCAGCTCCCCCGGTCGCGGGCTTCTACGCCTTAACCCATGGACTCGTCAAAGCCGCACTCTTTTTGGTCGCAGGTTCGCTGCCCAGTCGCAACTTTAAGGAGCTAAATCAACAGCCGATCGCCCGATCGCTCTGGCTGATGGGCGCGATCGCGGCCTTTTCGATCTCCGGTCTGCCGCTGCTCGCCGGTTTCGGCGCTAAAACATTAACGATGAAAGCCCTGCTTCCGTGGCAAGTCATCGCCATGAATATTGCCGCCACTGGGACTGCTATTGCCTTTGCAAAATTCATCTTTTTGCCCCACTCTAACGCCATCAAAGCTCCCGAAAAAGTCAAGCTCCTGTGGCTACCCATAACGATTTTAATCGGCGGCTTATTCGTAACCAATCTCTTCTATCCCGATGCGTACAGCTTGGGAAATATCGCCAAAGCGATCGGGACAACGCTTCTAGGTTGGTTGCTTTACCTGGGAATTATCAAAAAACTCAGTTTTAAGTTTTCGCGGATTCCGGAGCAGCTCGAACACTTAATTGGGGTGATGAGTTTGAGTGCGATCGGGCTGTTTTTACTGGCAATGTATGTCAATTCATTTGAGGGAGTTGGGTAATGGCCTATTTGGATATCTGTCTACGGTTAACCATTTGGTTTTACTGACCTCGGATCTCAGCTTAACGAATATTATTATTGGAGTCGTTGTTACGCTTTTAATCCCACGTAGCGCGACTAAATCTGCTCCACTACGCGAGTGGCTAAAGGCTCTTTGGCATAGTCTGATTGCAATTCCCCAAGCCTATATCGAGGCGATCGAGATTATCCTCAAACCGCACCGCTATGAAGCTACGACCCTGGAGCATGTTTCACCACATCGTACTCCTGGCTTGATCTTCCTCGATATTTTTATCATTACCTTCACCCCCAAAACGATCGTTACCGAATACCACAAACGGGGTTGGTACAAAGTTCACTGGATTCGCCGGAGTAAACCCCAATGAATTGGATTTTAGTCACGATGCTCATCGCGTTGTTGATGCCGATCTATGAAGCTTTTCAGGATGAGGATATCTGGCAAAAAATGTTGGCCTTTGCCAGTGTGGCAACGAAAACATCGATCATGATTTTGGTTGTCTCAGTGTTGCGTGATGACTGGATGATTGGCGTAGTTGGTGTGCTGATCTTAAGTGTTGGAAATGCCTCATTAATGTTGCTTGCACAGATCTTAAAACGGGTGAATGAATCATGATCAATGGCATTAGTACGGCCTGTATTGTGATCGGTCTTATTTTTTGGTTATGGGGAACCTGGCCACTACTGGGATCACGATCAGTCTTATTTAAATTGCATAGCCTATCCGTCGCGGACACCTTGGGTTCGATGGCGATCGTGGTCGGTTTGTTGCTCCAAATTCCACGCGAATGGCCACTCCTGATCTTGGCGCTGATTTCCCTGGCAATTTGGAACACGATTTTGGGCTACGTCTTGGCCTACTGTTCGACGGAGGAGCAACCGCATG
>JAAUPN010000156.1 GCA_012033105.1 Coleofasciculaceae cyanobacterium RL_1_1 | reverse complement strand
GAGCGGGCTGTCACAGGTGCTTGGTCAGCCGGAGTTTGCGGAAACCATGCAGGTGTTGCCACTGATGAACCTGATTGAAGAGCAGCCCGATCGGCTGTTTCCCTTCGTATTTGATCCCGCACCGGCGACGGACACCGCACCCAAACCGCGCGTTACGATTCGCATTGGAGCCGAAAATAGCCTGGAGCCGATGCAAAGTTGCGCTCTGGTGTCGGCCTGTTATCAACGGCGCGATCGCCCGGTGGGGAGCGTTTCGGTGCTTGGTCCAACGCGGATGCTGTACGAAAACGCGATCGCCACGGTGGAAACCGCCGCCGCGTATCTCTCGCAGACTCTCACGGCGATCGCCACCTAGTCTCGCCGTCTAGCATGATGATCTGACCGGATCGCTTCGCTGCCCTTTCCGTTAGAAAAACGAGAAAACCGGGAAGAGGGAAGCCGTCGCGATACAATTGCGCGAGTTACAGCGTGCAATTGTTGTTGTGCGTCTCAAGGCCGCTCCTAGGCTCCATGGTTCGTTCTGATATTTTTTCCCAAGCGCAACGCGGCGATCCCAAGGCGATCGCCGCGCTGATGAATCATTCGCTACAACGTAAGCAGGTGACGGTACGCGCCGCGCTGCGGGCGGGTTGTTTAACGATTTTAGCCACAAGTCGCGAATGCCCGGATGCTCGCTTTATGGCGAATTTCGTGCAGCGTGGCATTGATCGACTGCAACCCCATCAGGTGAATCGTGTGGTGATTCGGGGGTATGCGATCGGCACGATCGGTTCGCTGTGGACGGCAGAATTCGACCCCCATTCCAGCGCCCCACCGCAGATTTCGACAGTTCCCCAGTCGGGCTTACCTCAAACCGGAAAACCCGCCGCTATCTCGACCTCAGTTCCACGAACCCCGTCTCCAACATCGGCATCAAAACGACAGGGTCGCGATCGTCCCGCCTCCCCATTGCGATCCGCTCGCCCTAAGTCGAATTCCGCACCACAAAACACACCACAAACTGCGCCGCCTCGTCGTCAATCTGCCAGCCCCTCACGATCGAGCCGACCGATCACCCAACCCGCGCGATCGCCCAAACCCCAAACCCCACTGACAAAGGTTCTCGATCGTCTCCTCAAGGTCTTAAGCTCGCTGACCTTTATAACGCTGTCGATCGTCACGATCCTGTTGGCCTTTGGCTGCAAAATTTGGACAGCGGAGTTTGCGGAAAATACGATTTATCAGATTCAATTTTTAGGGGATTTATTACGCGGTTTAGAAGCCGCAGAAGTCTTTAATATTTTTGTATTTGCGATTTTGGGTTTGGGTCTAGGTCTCGCGACCATGCTCGTACCACGCTCTTTTGGTGTACGGGTGACGGCGACGATCGGACTGCTCGTTTTACCCGTTATCTTCAGCATTAGCAGCGTAATTCGCTATCAAAGCTGGATTCATGAATTTTCCCAAACCGAAAATTTAAGTGAGGATCAGCGATCGCCCAGACGGATATTTATCTCAAAAATAAAGTCGATCAAGCGGGTTTTTTGGGATTTTATCTACACACCGCCAAATATCCCGGCTTACCGACAACGCGGATACAAATGGAACAGATCGACACGCTCGAATCCCAAGCCGCCGATCGCCTTGAAGATGCGTTTAGTACACTTTTAGGATCATTGCCTATCAAGCTCGAATTGCCGCAAATTTTTGCGCTCTGCATGTGGGGCATTCGCATCTTTTATTTTCTATTAGCGCTCCTCACGGCGATCGGGAATTTTATCCAAGGTGTTCGCTGGGCAGATTATTTGGCGCGACGGACTGAGACCTTAGAACACGAAACGCTAGGATAAACAACCGACTATTTTCGTATTCTGCGTTTTGTATTCTGCGTTTCGTTTCCCCGTCGTTTCTCTTCGTCACTCCTGATCGTGCCTAGTTCCGATTCCTCTTGCCCCGATCGCGATCGCGCCAACCCCACCGATCGCACCACATCGTCAACCCCAAACCCAACCCCAAACCCGAAAACCCTGAACACCTTTCAGTACTGCTGCGATCACCGCTGCTCAACCACCCAAGCCCGCGCGGACGCTTCCAAACTCCCCACGGCATCGTCGAAACCCCGCGTTTCATGCCCGTCGGAACCCTCGCCAATGTCAAAACCCTGACCCCCGATCAACTCAAGGCGACAGGCGCACAGATGGTGCTGTCCAACACCTATCACCTGCATTTGCAACCGGGTGAGGCGATCGTCAAAGCTGGGGGCGGACTGCATCGGTTTATGGGTTGGGATGGGCCGATGTTGACCGATTCTGGTGGGTTTCAGGTGTTTAGCCTGAGTGAGATGCGGACGATCACGGAGGAGGGCGTCACGTTTAAGTCACCGCGTAACGGGGACGTGATTGAGATGACGCCGGAACGATCAATCGCGATTCAAAACGATCTCGGGGCGGATGTGATCATGGCCTTCGATGAATGTCCACCCTATCCGGCGACGCGATCGGCCGTCGAGTTGGCGACCGCGCGAACCTATCGCTGGCTGAAACGCTGCATCGTGGCACATCAACGATCGGATCAAGCCCTGTTTGGCATCGTGCAGGGCGGGACGTATTTGGATTTGCGGGCGCAGGCGGCGGCGGATCTGCGGGAGTTGGATTTGCCGGGATACGCGATCGGTGGCGTCAGCGTCGGCGAACCGCCCGAACTGATCGAGCAAATCGTCAAGGCGACCACGCCGCAGCTCCCGGAAGATAAACCGCGTTACCTGATGGGTGTCGGGACGTATCGCGAAATGGCGCAGGCGATCGCCTCGGGGATTGATTTGTTTGATTGTGTGATTCCCACCCGGCTCGGGCGACACGGGGCGGCACTGGTGCGGGGCGAGCGGTGGAATTTAAAAAATGCCTGTTTTCAGCATGACCATACACCCCTTGAT
This sequence comes from Coleofasciculaceae cyanobacterium RL_1_1, assembly GCA_012033105.1. Taxonomy (GTDB): domain Bacteria; phylum Cyanobacteriota; class Cyanobacteriia; order Cyanobacteriales; family Geitlerinemataceae; genus RDYZ01. The sequence continues at coordinate 7,232 of JAAUPN010000156.1, read as the reverse complement.
GCCACCTGCGACTGTTACACCTGCACGCATTTCACCCGTGCCTATTTGCGTCACCTGATCAAAGCCCAGGAGCTGCTCGCCTATACGCTGCTGTCGATCCACAACATCACCGAACTGGTACGATTCACCACTGCGATCCGTCAAGCGATCCTCGATGATCGCTTTGCCCAGGATTTCGCCCACTGGCTCACCCCCGCTGATGCCTCACGTTCGGAGTCCTAAATCTTGGCAGGGCGGGCTAGACTGGGACGCTCAATTTTTAGCCTGATTTCCCTTGCTATACTGGCAGGACGAGCGCAAATTCATTTGTCTTGATGGTCTATAGATTTTTCCATTGATCGTCGGGCGAATTGCCATGCGCCCCTACGGGTTAGACGAATGCAAATTCGCATTCATCTGATATCTCTTGCTCTACCGGCCTTAGTACTCTTCTCTAGTGATGCATACCGAACCTAGCAATCTCGAAGGCGAATTTGAGTATCACATCAAGCAATTCAGTGCAGAACTTGACGCACAATTCGAGATTGTGCTTGAGGCGCTGGCGCGTTTGTCGGAGTGCGATGCGACCGAAGCTGATCCCGCCGATTTTGCGCTGATTCGTCAGGCGGCGGTCATGATCGGTCAAACTGTACGTCTCGATCGACGGGTGCAGCATCAGGTTTAAAGCGGGCGATCGGTGGGTTGATCGGTTGTATGGGGCTGATCCACCGCGTTGATGTGCTGAGTCTCGGAGTCAGAATGGGACCTCGCAAGCTGGCTCGTGCTAGACGTAGAGGTGGGCGATGCGAGACTGTATAACACTCGATAGCAATTTCGGCCTTCCTGTTTGGCGAGATACAGGGCGCGATCAGCCTCTTCGATCAAATCGTAGGTTTGATCAAACCGGCCTAAGCCGGTGGAAGCGATACCACAGCTAATCGTGACGCGATCGGCAACTTCTGAGCTGCGATGCTCCACATTGAGCTGGTAGACGGCGCGACAGATTTTGTCTGCAATGCGTTCAGCGAGTTCGATCGAGCAACCCGGCATCACGATCGCGAACTCTTCACCGCCATAGCGTGCCACCAGATCGCTCTTCCGCACCACCTCGTCCAAAACCTCTGCAACTGTAACCAGACACGTATCACCCGCCTGGTGGCCGTAGGTGTCGTTATAGCGTTTAAAAAAATCGACATCACACAATAGAAGCGACAAATCACGGCGCGTTTTTTTGTCGTTCCAGCACTGATCGAGAAACATATCGAAATAACGCCGATTGGCCAGCTTCGTCAGGCCATCAGTAGTCGCCAGACGCGCAAAGGAGCTACGCTGCCGAACTAGCATGATCAGACCCGCGCCCAGTCCTGCCAGGGTCGGCGCTACCGTCGGTAGCCATAGGTGATTGCGGAAACAGAGGTAGCTCGTGATCACGACGATGAGCGAGGTTGCCACAGCGCCGAGAATGAGTTGACGTTCGAGTGATCCGGGTCTCAACTTTGGTGCGGCTTGATGCATGACGATCGCCCAGTAGGCGACGTTAAACGCGATCGTCCAACACCAAGTCCATAGCAGCGCCACCGTCGGTTTCGCAGCACGCAAGAACTCACGACCGTCGAGAACTGCACTGATAATTTGGCTGACGATATTGGCTTGGATGTATAGGCTCGGTGTGGCGTGTTCGGCGCTGATCGCGCCGTAGACGTAAGGCGTATAGAGAAAATTTTCGAGGCTGATCGCGGTGGTTCCCAGCACGACAATTTTGCCGGTGAATGTTCCGAGCGGCACACGATCGTATAAAACATCTTCGAGCGAAATCGTTATGAACTGCTCCGGCTGCCTCCCCCGATAATCCAGCAAAATTTGATAGCCCGGTACGGAGCCATAGGCATAGCCTCCCTCATACCCGATCAGTGATTGAAAACGAGCCTTTCCCCAGGGAATTATCGTCTGTCGTGCCTGGGAAATTTCGGGATGAATTCCCCGTTTGTCGAGGTACACTTTACTGAGCTGCATCGCAAAACTCAGGCGAATATTGTTGGGTAGATCTGGGTCTGCTACTGAGTCACGCTGACCAATTTCGGATGTACGAACACTTAAAAAAGCACGACGCTGTCGCTGATCGAGATCTAGCGGTACATCAACAAAGGCGACCCGATTCAGCTCGGCGAGAATCTTCGGCGGATCGACTTTCGGGAACCCAATTTTTTCGACACCGATCAAATTTTCAGTTTGACGAGCGACCTCTTGCCAGCGCTCTGTGCCGGGATTAATGGGGACATTCCGGTATAGATTTAGGCCGATGACATCTGGAGATTGGGCGGCGATCGCCTCGATCACGCGGGCGAGATCCGCATCGGAGAGCGGCCATCGTGGTAGACGAGTGAGGGTTGCTTCATCAACGGTGACGAGAACGATACGCGGGTCGATCGCCTCCGGCGGACGAGAACGCATAAACGCATCGTAGAAGCTTAACTCCAGGCTCTGCAATGCACCGAGATAGCCAAAGGCTGCAACGAATAGTGTTACACCGGTCGAAACAGTCAGGATCGATCGATATTTTTCCCACACGCGGTTGAACACGATACGCATGAAAGGCTTTGCCTCGCTGAAGAATCACAGGACGAATGATCGCCGAGTTGTCGGTCTTTGATCAACGCTTGCTCTTGACTTTAATAATAGTTGGTTTAAATTCAAAGCGGATAGGGTGAGGGATTTATCTGGTTTACCTCATGTTAAATCAAGAGAATTTATCCACTTAAGATCAGAATAGGTGTGACCCAAAGCAATGTATAACCTGATATGGTTGCTTCGGGAATTAATCGAACAGAATTGATAAGCACTGAGCGGAGTCGAGGTGTGATTTTTTGGACATTGCGACTCAATCAGTCTGTCTCATTTTTTCTTGAATTGATGATAGTCAATCATTACAAAAGAAGCCTGAACTTAGGGTTAACAATTTAAATTTTACAAACACGAAAACTATAATTTAGCCGAATATCTTAAACAACGTATTAGACTTTAGGCTAACTTTTGATCGATGATTCGATCAAAGTGTCCCTTTGCTGTTTTTCGTTTATTCCTGCTCGCTGCTATGACTTCAACGCCCGTTGCTCCCGAGGCTCTGCCGATCGATCACGTCCTCGGTGTGCCGATCCATCTCCATCATGACTATGCAGGCTGGCTGCGCGATCGGGTGCATCATGGCCTCGGAACCCATGTGGTGACGCTGAATGCGGAAATGTCGATGCTGGCGGGTCAGGAAGTACGGCTCGGCGAGACGATCGATCGCGCGGAGCTAACGATTCCAGACGGAGCCGGTGTGGTGCTTTATCTCAAGCTAAAGGGTCATGCGATCGCCCGTGCGCCAGGAATTGAGGTGTCCGAAATGCTGCTTGCGAGCTTGGCAGGTACGGGCAAAGCGGCGTTTTTCTTCGGTGGTGCGCCGGGTGTAACCGACCAGGCCGCGGCGAAGTTGATGCAGCAATATCCCGGTCTTGATATCATCGGCATGCAACACGGCTACGTCTCACCCGAAGACATGCCGCTGTTGTCGATCGGTTGCGGGAGCTGCAACCGGCGGCGATTTTGGTCGGTCTGGGTGTGCCGCGTCAGGAGTATTGGATCGCAGAACATCGATCGATTTGCCCGAATGCGGTGTGGATTGGGGTTGGGGCAGTTTTGATGTGTGGGCGGGCGTGAAAACTCGTGCGCCGAAGTGGATGGGTGATAACCATTTGGAGTGGTTGTATCGGCTCTACTGCGAGCCGTGGCGCTGGCGGCGAATGTTGGCACTGCCGAAGTTTGCGATCGTGGCGTTGTTGGAGCTGGCGGGTTTGCGGCGATCGCGATCGTAGTCGTGTCGCATGTGTCAGCACAGCCCAAATACCGGGCTGCTGTCGTGAGGTTTGTCAGTCTCTAAGCCGGGATGAACTTGTGAGGTAGGCATCTCACCCATCAGAATCGGTGAGATGCCTGCATTGACTAACCGTTCAAGTTACAGGTTTCTCGCTCTTTAATGCGCCCCAGCAAGGGTGCGTTTGTACGCCTCATCGAGGACTTCCGATAGCGTCGGGTGCGTGTGAACGTTAAACGCGAGGGTCTGCACCGATCGCCGATCGGCGATCGCATTAGCCGCCTCTTGGATCAAATCCGCCGCGTGAATCCCAATGATATGAGCGCCCAGGAGTTCGCCCGTATCCTTGCGGTAAATGATCTTGGCGACGCCGTCGGTTTCGTTCTCCGCCAGTGCCTTTGAGTTCGCCTTAAAGTACGTCCGTGCGACGCCGACCTCAAAGTTTTCCTCTGTGCCGAGATCCTTGGCCTGCTGCTCCGTCAAACCGACAAAGCTAATTTCAGGATGGGTGAACGCCGCCGCCGGGATGCTGCGATAGTCCACCGTCATTGGGTTACCGCAAATCGTTTCAACGACTGCAATCCCTTGCGCTGAAGCTGCGTGCGCCAGCATCATTTTGCCCGTCGCATCGCCGATCGCCCAGAGATGATCGATCGGCGTATCGCCCGCCATCACGTGCAGATCCTTGGACACGGGAATAAAGCCCGGACGCTGAATCTCCACACCCAGCGTCGCCAAATTCAGATCCTTCGTATTTGGAACCCGACCCGTAGCCACCAAACAGGCATCGACCTCTAGCGTTTCGACCAGCTCTTTCGTTTTTGCGTCGATTAGCTCGATCGTTACCGGCGAACCCGGTGTCACCTTTGCCGCAAACACGCCCGCATGGGTTTCGATATCGCGATTTTCCACCAAAACCCGCTTGGCAATCTTGGCAATATCCGGATCAAACGTCGGCATCACCTTATCGAGCGCTTCGATAATCGTGATTTCGCAGCCCAGTGCCGAGTAGACATCAGCAAACTCTAGGCCAATGTAGCCGCTGCCAATAATCGCAATCCACGGCGGCAGACTTTCGAGCTTAATCGCATCATCGCTCGTGAACACGGTTTTGCCGTCAACTTCAATACCGGGCGGCACAAAGGGAACGGAACCGGGTGCAAGAATGACGTTTTCCGCCGTGACGATTTGCTCGCCGCTCGCCGTTTTGACCGCGACTTTTTGAGCTTCGAGGACGCGGCCAAAGCCCTCGATCACATCTACGCCCATCCGCGCCATGCTGTTGCTCATGTTCGATCGAATGTTCGCCACAAGATTCGCGGCGTGGTCGGCGATCGCTTGGCGATCAAACTGCACCCCGCCAACCCGCAGACCCATGGATTCCAAGTGTTCCGTTTGGCTCAGTTCGCGCACCCGACCCGACGCCGCCAGCAGCGCCTTCGACGGAATACAGCCCCGATTGACGCAGGTTCCGCCCATCTCTGCCGCTTCGACGATCGCTGTTTTCAGCCCTTTACCAACCGCATGGATCGCCGCGCCGTGGCCGCCAACCCCCGCACCGACAATAATCAAGTCGTAGTCAAATCCTTGACTCATCAATCTCTCCTCATTTCTAGTGGTCTATCTCGTGGGTTTGTCTATTTTCGGTTGATTGGGGCGATCGGACAAGCTGCGATCATCCTGCTTATTTCCTCGGCCAGGTCTCATTCATGTCTAACTGGAGTCTAATTCGGGTCTCACCGGGGATTGTGACTCGTTATTTGGTGTAATGTTTTACCATTTAAATTTCTCCGGTAAATAACGATCGTCGAGTATTCTAGCCTTATCCTTAAAACGATCTGCGGATGATAATTTGCGGCATAGCAAGGAGGTTAATACTCACTTTCTAACTCCGAATAATTCTTATAAAACCGACAAGAGTAATTATATTTATGTTGAGACTTAAGCAACTAGAGAAAAAAAGTAATGCATTCTGGGTGCTAATAGGATCAGTGTCCACCCTTATCGTTGGAGTGATTGATTGGTTGACCGGATCTGAAATTTCATTCTCGTTGTTTTATCTCGTTCCAGTCACGGTTGTTACTTGGTTTTTAGGAAAAATCCCTGGGATAGTCACTTCGGTGATTGCTGCGATCGTCTGGATGATATGTGACTATTTATCTGGGAATTCCTATTCATATGTCATGATTTACTATTGGAATTCCTTTATTCGTTTTGGCTTTTTTCTGATCGTAACGCTGCTGTTTTCCTCATTGCAAGAAGCAATGGAAAATGAGCGAAGATTAGCACGAATTGACGGACTAACAGGAGCGCTCAATTCTCGGTCATTTTCCGAACTTTTGCAGACAGAATTTGATCGTTTTAAACGTAGAGGATCGCCCTTCACCCTCGCTTATGTAGATCTAGATAATTTTAAGATGGTCAATGACAGTTTGGGTCATACCGCTGGAGACCATGTCTTGAATTTGATCGTTACCTACGCGCAAGCGCAGTTACGGAAGACGGACTATGTGGCAAGGCTTGGTGGAGATGAGTTTGCGCTGCTGTTGACGGAAACGGATCAGCGTGGGGCAGAGGTGGCGATCTCGAAAATTCAGTTTGGTCTTCTAGAAGAAATGAAGCGAAATCATTGGCCTATCACATTTTCGATCGGCGTTTTAACCTGTGTGGAACTTCCCGACAGTATTGATGATCTGATCAAGCAAGCGGATAACCTGATGTATCTCGTAAAACACAGTGGAAAAAATTCGGCTCGCTATGCTTTATGTTGTAAAAAAGTCTCGTGATCCTTGAAGTTGAATCACAAGTTTGAATAACACTAAAGTTTGATGAGCTAGTTTGATGAGCTTAATTCATTAAAGCTTCGGCTTCGGCAAGGTGCTTTTTCAAGGTCTCGATCGGTAATGGCCCTTGCAAATGTTGCCACGGTAACACCCGATCGCGGTCAAATTCAGCAAATACGTACGATTCAAGCGGTGGCAAAGTTCCGCGCATATCCTTAAAAGCTCGTTTGTAGCTGCCGAGCGTATCGCCGTAGTGTCGCACCCGTTCAAGTAGATAGGACAGCCGCCGATCGCCTCGCGACAGTAGTGTTTGCATCACTGACCAGTTGTAGCTCTCCGGGCGAAAATCAATGCCGTTTGATCGCAGCTCTTTTTGTAATCGCTTCAAGCGTTTTTCTGCGTTTTTGTTCACCCCAAACCACTGAAAAGGTGTGTGAGATTTGGGGACAAACGTGCTACATCCCAAGGTTAAACGCAAACCGGGTGCTATTTTTTTCAGACGTTTCATCATAGCGATCGTGGCCGTCACATCTTCCTCCTCCTCACCCGGAATACCGACCATACCGTACAGTTTGAGCGCTTTGAGGCCACCGGCTTTGGCCTCGATCGCGCCTGGG
>JAAUPN010000155.1 GCA_012033105.1 Coleofasciculaceae cyanobacterium RL_1_1 | reverse complement strand
TGCCGGTACGAATACGACCGTACTTGATGATTTGGCTCGATTCACAATTTGGGCAGTGCATGGGGCTTTGGTTTGTGCGGCTTCCTTCTACTTCTACTCTCTTATACCATTACATTGCATCTCTACCTGAGTGCAACCTATGAAGTGTGGGCATTACTGCGATCGTCGGAAGCGTTGCTGTCATCGCACCAAGGCTTTGACGCACTGCTCGAAGTGATGCGCGGTCAGCGACGGTTGCAGCAACTGGGCTCGTGGCACTTTGGTGCGATCGATCCATCCCTACGCCCGCAAGCGGATCGCCTCCTCCAACGCCTACTGCTCGTCAGTCAGCAACTGAACCGCCTCCAGGGTCATACCGCTGCCGTTTTAGTAGCTAGCTTCAGCCCGAATGGTCAGCGTTTGGCGACCGCAGGCGTGGATAAAACGATCGTGCTATGGGGTCGCGATGGGCAGCGACTTCGTACTCTCACCGGTCATCGTGCCACCATTCGCGCGGTGAAATTCAGCCCCGATGGTCGATATCTCGCCTCAACTGGGGATGACGGCACGATTCACCTGTGGACGGCGGAGGGGAATCTCGTGCGAACGATCGATCTCGATTCCGATACGCCCTGGGATTTAGAATTTAGCCTGGATAGTCAGCAGTTAGTATCTGGCGGAACGGCTCACCAGCTTAACGTTTGGGGGCTAGATGGGCGCTTGCAAACGACGATCAATCTGCGTCGCCTCGATGCTGAGTTTACCGATACACAGTCAGCCGACGGTCAAGTGGAGGTCTTGAGTGTCCGATCGCTGGCCTACCATCCCACGGGCGATCGTCTAGCGATTGGCGGTAATGATGGGACGATTTTGATCCTAACCCCTGATGGTGAACTGATTCAGCAAGTGCAGGGACACGCCGCCGCCGTCCACGCGATCGACTTTAGCCCGGATGGAGAACTGCTCGTTTCCGGTGGTCTTGACCAACAAATTAAACTGTGGACGATCGACGGCCAACCGCTCAAAACCCTAAGTCACCACCAGGCCAACATCCAGGAAATCGTCTTCACGAGTGACAGCAGCCAGTTTGTTTCTGCCAGTTGGGACAAGTCCTTGGCGCTGTGGACGCGGACGGGGGTGTTACTCGAAACGTTTCAAGGCCATCAAGCCGCTGTGTGGAGCGTGGCTATTCGTCCCGATGGTGAGACGATCGCCTCCGTAGGAGCCGATCATCAAGTCCTGATCTGGCAGCGTCAAAGCCAATTTCGCCAGACCCTCCACGGCAAAAACACCCTGGCGTTGGGCGCAGCCTACAGCCCAGATGGCCGCACCCTGGCAGTCGCGGGGGGTGGCGCTGAAATCTCCCTCATCGCAACCAATGCACATCTATCGACGACACTCACGCAGAGGCTAACAATCCCGTTCGACCCTGCGATCGCGGACTACACCCAGCGACAGTTCGTCGCCCACCGCGATGGCGTGACCAATCTCACCATCCACCCCCAGCGCAACCTACTCACCTCCACCGGAGAAGATCGCACCATTAAGCTCTGGGATTTTGACGGTCACCCCTTGCAAACCTTTGTGGGACATCAAGCTGTGGTGTTGGGGGCAACATGGCATCCCCAGGGTGACGAACTGGTGTCCTGTGACTCCGATGGCTGGATACTGCGCTGGAATGATCGCGGTCGTGTATTGCAGCGCTGGCAAGGGCATCCGACCACCGTATGGGATGTGGACTATAACCCCCAAGGTCATGAGTTTGTGACGGCGGGCAACGACGGCAGCCTTAAAATTTGGAGCCGGACGGGTGCTGACGAGTTTGGCGGATAACGGTGTACTAGAACAGTGGTCTCTCCCGGCGATCGAGCAGCTTCAGCCGATATCGGATGCCTGTAACTGGCTAGAGGATTACCTTACGCTTCAGGCGCCTCCGTCCGATCGCGAGCTATGTGATGAGCTGATGCCACCCTCCTGAACGGTGCAGCGCATTGGTTGAGGCTACGACGATCGCCCTCACCCGCCACTACTCGATCGCCAAGCCGATCGCCCCGATCGCGTCCACCCCCTTAAACGTTGCCTCCACTAACACCACCTCCGAAAAATCCACATAGCGGACGATCGCTCCATCTAACACCGCTTGCGTCAGATCCGCCTCGCGTAACACCGTCTCCCACAGCCGCGCTGAAGTCAAATTCGCCGAATACAAATACGCCCGCGATAAATTCGTCCCCGTCAAATCTGACCCCACCAGCTCACTTTCGGACATCACCGCCCCCGACAAATCAGCAAATTCCAAATTCGCCCCGGACAGATCCGCCAGATTCAGGCTCACCCCGGCTAAATCCGCATCACCAAAATCCGCCCCGATCGCCAGCGCCCCCGTCAAACTCGCCCCGCTCAACACCGCCCGATTTGCCCGTACCCCCGTCAGTGTCGCCCGACGTAAATTTGCCTCCCAGAGGAAAGCATCCACCAGCCATGCATTGGTAAAATTCGCCTCGATCGCCGAAATACTATCCAGCCGTGCCCCTTCACCACGCACGTCATTCAGTTGCGCCCCGTCAAACACCGCTTGCTGCAAATTGGCATAGCGCCAGTTCGCAAACGCCAGCTTTGCCCCAGTGAAATCCGCCCGCACAAACTCGCTTTCCCGTAGATTAACCCGTCCCATTAAGGCATAGCGAAAACTTGCATCCGTCGCATCTGCATCAAGCCAGATGCTACCACCCAGCTTCGCATCATTGAACGAGGCGCGGCGGGCATAGCTGGCGGAAAAATCCGCTAGGGAAAAATCGGCGCTGTCGGCGATCGCATTGCGCAAATCGGCGCGGCGAAAGATGGCATTAATGCCGTTGGCGCGATCAAGTTCGGCACGATCGAGGATGGCGTCGGTAAAGTTTGCGTCGGTCAGGGTGGTGTCGGTGAGGATCGCGCCGGTGAGATTCGAGCCAGACAAATCCGCACCGCTGAGGTCAGATTCACGCAGAGTGATGCCCGCGAGGTTGAGATTGGAGAGGTCAGCATCACTCAGATCGCAGCCGATGCAAACGCCGGTCGCAGCTAAATCACGCAGGTCACGATCACTCGCCGCGATCGCGGGTAGGAGGCTCGAAACCAATGGGGCGATCGCGCCTAAAAATACTGCCGCCATCGATCGTCTCACCATCTGCCCCAATCCCGCTAACTCTTGCATATTGTCCAGCCTAATTTACCTAGAATTAACTTACCTAAAATGCGGACATAAATCCTGAAATGCGAGTTTGAAGTGTGAGTCCTAGCATTAATTCTGCAATTCTGCTGTCTTTCTGATGAACTGAATTTGTGACTTCATTGACGATGATCGCATCAGCCCAAAAGCACCCAAACCTTACTCATTCATATTACGATAGGTCGCCACCGCAGACGGTGAAATGCGGTTGAGGTAGCGAAAAATCCAATATTTCATTACCGTGTCGAGAATAACCGGAAAGGTCGCAATAAAGAGAAAATTAAACTGTCGATTTTCAGCTAAACCAAAATGATTGAATACACCCTCTAGAACGACTTCCCAGCCATGGGGTGAGTGATACCCGACAAAAATATCGGTAAAGAGAATAATAATAAATGCCTTTGCACTATCGCTTAAACCATAGACCAAATCATCAATAAAAGATTTAACGATTTCGACTTCGCGCCGACTTGCGATGAGGACGATGCAGAAGGAAAAGAGGGAAAAGAGATCCGAAAAAACGTTCTCTACTGCGTTGCCGCTGCGTGATTCAAACTCTTCCGCAATCTCCAATGCTTTTGCCTGCACCACTTGTTCGCGTTCTTCGTCGGATAGTGCAGGCGCACGACCAATCATCGCTTGGAATTGCAACATCTCTTCGTAGTGATGCAGCTCCATAAATGCTTCTTCTTCAAAATCTTTATTGATGAAAACACTGGTTTTTTCTTCCCAAAAATTTTCATAAATCGGCTTGATGATGAGATTTTTCGAGACTTGGTGTACCAGCAACGGAATTAAAATCAGCGTCAAGATAAACTTGAGCGAAATAACCGTTTTGCTTTTGGAGTCGCGAAATTTGGCGACGACATCTTCTTCGGCTTCTGGGTCTAGCTCGCGTCGCACCCGATCGAGCGTCCGCAAAATCGATCGCGGCAACAAGCTCGCCGATCCCGCCAACGATTCGACCTCTTTACTACCATCGGCTCGCGGTCGAGGTATCCCCGTTGATGAGGTTCCGGGCTTGCCGTCGATGCTCAGAAAAGAAGATGGAGGAACCGCACTGGTAGTGACGGTGACAGGTCGATCGAGGTCACGGTAGCGTTTGAGGACGGTATCGATGAAGCGGAGCCGATCGAGGATCTCGGCGAAATCGTAGTCGGGAGTGTAGCGATCGTCGGGGGAGTATTCGTAACCGCTGGCGTCGCTGGCTTCGAGGGGAATCGCAGGGAGAGAGCGTTCATTGAGAAAATTTAGGGTCGATCGACTGGCGTTAAATTCGGTCAGGCGGCCACGAATATCGTTGAGCAGGCGATCGACTTCGGCACGAAATTGCCCGAGTTCGAGGCTGGTATATTGCGCCGATCGGCGGGGAATCGGCTGACCGTCAAAGTAGCGCTGTTCAATTTGCTCGATTTTCTGGGCGGCGACGTAGGCGGCATCGAGGGCGCGTTCGGGGGTTTTGCAGTACCAGCGATGGAGGTTGTAGAGCGGTGCGAGAATGCCGCGCGAGCGATTGGAAGAGTTCATCGGATCAAGCTCGATGCGGTAAGCGTGGGCGGAAGCGTGGATTGGGTTTCAGCACGGGAGAAGAAACGCAACGGGTTAGCTTTGATGGCTTAGTATGGTAGCAAATTTACCTGTATTGTCCGGTCTTACCGTGGAATGGCTCAGGGCAGAATTTTGGTGTATGCGTTAGTTTTCCGGTTGCGCCTCACGATCGCGTTCAAACATCTCAAGATTCATCGCGTCGCTTTCGGTGGGGCTTGGGCTGCGATCGTCTAAGGGCGGGTTAGCTTGCGGATCGGTTAGGGACGGATCGGTTAGGGACGGATCAGTGGCGTCAGGATTGCGGGGATCGCGTAAATTGCGTAGGGGATCGTCGGAGTTGCCGAAATCGATCTGATTTTCGGGGTTGGCGCGGAGTCGATCGAGTGGCGAGAGGAGTGGCTGGCGAAGATCGCTGTTGCGGTCGAGCGCCGAACGTGAGCTGGGGGTGATCCCGAGGGTGGCACGCTCGCCGCCCACTTCGCGGATCAAATCGAGGACTTGCATGACGCGATCGTACTCAACGCTAGGGTTGGCATACAGCACGATCGGTTCATCCGGGCGAGTCTGCTGATGGCGAGCCAGCCGCGCGGCGAGGTCTTGGAAGCTAATCGGCTGCGTTTCGCGGCTGAGGTAAATTTGACCTCCAGCATCAATGCTCACCGGCAGCATTTGGCTCATGAACGAATCGCCGGTGCTGGCCTGGGGTAGGTTTTGCGTTAGGGCTTGTTGTCGCGTCAGACCGACCGCGCCCAAAATGAAGAAGGTCAGAATGCAAAAAATGACATCCATCAAGGGCAGAATCTCGATGCGGGCGTTATCCGCAGGGGTCTCGAAGTTGAGTTTCATATTGACCGGTTCATCGGTTGTTCATCGGTTACTGGTCTCGGATGAGGGTTGATCCGGAGGGATTAATTTGGGGTTTAGTCTGAAGTTTTATCCGGGTTTTTGTCTGGGGTTTCATCGTTGGCAATCGCCGCGATCGACCCGGCTGCCCATGCCTGACGGTACATCAGCTCCAGATCGTTCCCAGCCTTGCGAAAAATCCGCGCTTGATTCGAGATGAACAGTTGAAACAATCGGTAAAACGACAAACTGACGATCGCCACGATCAAACCGGTCGCCGTGCTGATCAACGATTCACCGATCCCCAGGGTCACGCCCGTCGTCGCCTGGGTTCCAAGGTCGCTAATCTGAATCGAACTCAGCGATTCGATCAAACCGGATACGGTTCCGAGCAAACCTAATAGCGGCGAAATCGCGATCGTCCCTTCCAGAACCTTATCTCCCCGCCGCATGTTCGCGAGTTCGTCATCCGCTGCCGCTTCGAGGGCTAACTGGAACAGCTCTGGAGCCGGTTTATCCAGCTTGAGCGCCGCAAAGAGAAACCGCCCGATCGGCTGTTCCCGTCCTTGACGTGCCACCTCTTGCGCCGCCTTCCAGTCGCGTGGTGCCGTTTCAAGAATCCGACTCGCCACTTCACGCTCTTTCAGCAAGACTTGCGACCAAAACCACAACCGTTCTGCCACCGTTCCCACCGCCAGGATTGATAACAACAGCAGCGGATACATCGTCAATCCGCCCTTCTCAAGCAACTCTCCAATATTCACGCAGTTTGGCTCCTCTCGGAATCGTTACAGATTAAGACATCCAGACATTCGGCGATCCTCTATGTCCACGCCACAGAGAAGTGACGACAGGCAATTTTATCCGCGTAGAATCGCTGTAGAATCACCACACTACACGGTCATGGGGTCGATTAATTCGCCGACTCACCGAGACCGAAAGGTATTGGATGTTAGATTGTGCGATGGTCGGAATTGATTGTAGCCAAGTTTTGATCCGGAATTCATAAAAAACGCAGACAATCTTGGGTTGGCTTGTCTAGATTGATAGGTAACCCCAGTCAATGTATTCCCACGCCCCTCATGATCGATTCACCACCGAACGCTAATTGCCCCACGACTCAGGAGGGCTCGCTGGTTTTGCCGTGGAAGCAAACGTTGAAGGAGTGGCGCGGAATCTTGCTAGGAGGCCCCGCAACGGCCTTACTGGTGTTGATGATTCGTGCCACCGGTGCATTACAACCGCTGGAGTGGTTTGTCCTCGATCGCTTCTTTACCCTGCGTCCCTCGGAGCCGATCGACGATCGGATCACGATCATCGGCCAAACCGAAAGCGACATCGCCCGCTACAACTCGCCGCTTTCGGACGACACCCTCGCCGACCTCCTCGAAACACTCCTAGCCGCCGACCCTCGCGTCGTCGGGATTGACTTTTATCGCAATGTCGCGGTTGCACCGGGTACAGACCGCCTCGAAACACTCTTTAAAAACGAAGAAAAAATCTTTGGTATTACCAAACGGATTGCTGACTTGAGCGGCACACCCGTCGAACCCCATCCGATCCTGGCCGAAAATGGACGCATCGGCTCGAATGACATCCCGATCGATGCGGATGGCATTACCCGTCGCGGCCTCTTCTTTCTGATCGATCCCGACACGGGCAGCAGTACGTTTAGTCTAGCGGCTAATCTCGCCTGGACCTATCTCCTGGCAGAACCGGGCGTGAATCCCAACAACCAGGTCAATCCGGACGAATATCTCCAGCTCGGTCAGCAAAAATATTTCAAGCTATCGCCCGATGCGGGAGGCTACGTCCGTGCCGATGCTGGTGGCTACCAGCTCATCATTAACTATCGCGGTCCGGCGGGCAGTTTCGAGATGCTATCGGTCAGTGACATCCTTGATGGCAACTTTGACCCGGAGCAGATCCGCGATCGGATTATCCTGATTGGCCCCTTTGCCGATAGCTTGAACGATACCTTTGAGACGCCTTATAGCAGTAACCCGCTGGGTTCTCTGGTCGCCTCGCCCGAACGTATGTTTGGGGTTGAACTTCAGGCGCAAATTGCCAGCCAATTTATTAGCTCCGCCCTCAATAATCGCCCCGCGATCCGCGTGTGGTCTGATCCCGCAGAAGCAATCTGGATTATGGCCTGGACGATCGCTGGGGCGATCCTGTTTTGGCGCGTGCGGCTCAAGCGTTGGACGTTAGCGGCTCCGGTCGCACTGGCAGTCATGACCGCTGCTGTTGGCTTTGCCGCCTTTTTGTCGGGGTTGTGGATTCCAGTTGCGCCCGTTTGGGTGGGGCTAGCGGGAATGTCGATCGTGATGACGAGCTACATTGCCCGCAATGAGCGTCAGGATCGCAAAATCATGATGCATCTGTTTGGCCGCCACGTCACGCCCCAGGTAGCAGAGGAAATTTGGCGGCAGCGCGAGCGGATTATGGCTGAGGGTCGTTTGGTGGGTCAGCGGGCAACGGCGACGGTGCTATTTACCGATATCAAAAACTTCAGCACGATCGCCGAGGATCTCGATCCGGAGCCGCTGATGGAATGGCTCAATGAATATATGGAAGGTATGGCCGAGGTGGTGCTAGACCACGGCGGAACGATCGATAAATTTATCGGTGATGCGGTGATGGCTGTGTTTGGTGTGCCGATCCTGCGTGAAACTGAAGCGGAAATCGCCACCGATGCGAACGATGCGGTCAGTTGTGCGATCGCGATGGGTCGCCGTCTCGCCGAGCTGAATAAAAAATGGCAAACCACAGGCCAGCCGATTATCTCCATGCGAGCCGGGATCGCGACGGGGCCGCTGGTGGTCGGCAGTCTCGGCAGCTCCCAGCGAGAGGACTACACGATTATTGGCGATAGCGTCAACGTGGCGGCGCGGCTTGAGGGCTACGAAAAATCGATCGAGGGGGGAATTTGTCGGATTCTGATCGATGAAACAGCTCATAACTACATTCAGGGGAAATTTACGACCAAGATGTTGGGCAGTGCACTGCTTAAAGGACGCGGAAAACCGGTGATGATCTATCAGGTCGAAGATCGCGTACCAAATGAGCCGATGAAGGCTTAAGAACAACGTTTACAAGCATGGACGAGAAATGCCGATCAAGCACAGGATGACCCTCGCAATGGGTGACCATCCCCCCACGACCACCCGCTAATTCCGGTCTACGGTCACGGCTTGCTAAAATCAAAGCTTAGATTAAGAAATATGACAGCCGTATGAATCCCCTGTTCACCTTGAGCGCGATCGTCGCCGTTCCCGCGATCGGTCTCGCCGCCTACTTTCTGTTTCCGCGTAAATATCAATCTGCCGATTCCGTCGCCAACTCCTACGACGAATGGACCGATGACGGCATCCTCGAATTTTATTGGGGCGAACACATCCATCTCGGTCATTACGGGTCACCACCTCAACGCAAGGATTTTCTCGCAGCCAAAGCGGATTTCGTCCATGAGATGGTGCGCTGGGGCAAACTCGATACACTGCCGCGCGGGACGACGGTGCTGGATGTGGGCTGCGGCATTGGTGGCAGTAGCCGGATTTTGGCGCGGGAGTATGGCTTTGAGGTGACGGGGATTACGATCAGCCCGCAACAGGTCGCGCGAGCCACGGAACTGACCCCGGAGGGTGTTACGGCCAAGTTTGCGGTGGATGATGCGATGGCGTTGTCGTTTCCCGATGCTAGTTTTGATGTGGTTTGGTCGATCGAAGCGGGGCCGCACATGCCGGATAAGGCGGTCTTTGCCCGTGAGCTGTTGCGTGTCCTCAAGCCCGGTGGCATTCTCGTCGTTGCGGATTGGAACCAACGCGACGATCGCCAGGTTCCGCTCAACGCCTGGGAGCGCCCGGTCATGAAGCAACTACTCGACCAGTGGGCGCACCCGGCCTTTGCCAGCATTGAAGGCTTTGCCGAAGAATTGGCGAAAACGGGTCTAGCGGCGGGTGAGGTGATCACCGCCGATTGGACGCCGGAAACGTTACCGTCTTGGCTGGATTCGATTTGGCAGGGTGTGGCACGTCCTGCGGGTTTGGTGAAGTTTGGTGTACCGGGCTTGGTGAAATCGTTACGGGAAGTGCCGACGTTGTTGCTGATGCGGCTTGCGTTTGGGGCGGGGCTTTGTCGGTTTGGCATGTTCCGCGCGGTGCGATCGGAGGTTACCGCCGAGGTCAAGCATGACGCGATCGAGACCGCAACGGCCAACGTATAAACGTACGATTCAACCAGGGAAAACGCATACTCAATTTTTCATAGCAAATCAAGTCGGGGTTCGAGCACTGAGCTGGTCGAAGTGGGGCTAGGGGATGAGGGCATTCATTAGGAGTATGCGTTTGCCCTGAGAGTCAGGGTCTTGTTTGACTTCTAAACTTAGGGATAATTGCGGCAAAATCGCGATTTCTTAATAAAAACCTGTGTTTGCGCCGAACTTGATTTGCGTTCGGAACAACCTGAGAGCGTTGAGCGGAGTCGAAACGCGGTTTTCCAAAAAGTAGAGCAGGGTCAATACATTCTATGTTTTGTTTTTTATTAGACCTCTTGCATGAATCGAAAAGGCCGGGATTCGAGCACTGAGCGGAGTCGAAGTGCGATCGCTTTTCGCGGTAACACCCAGGCTATCGGCAAGCCGACGCTACACGAACGACTCCGCTCAGCCTTCGAGATTTCGTCTTTTTCAAACCTAA
>JAAUPN010000154.1 GCA_012033105.1 Coleofasciculaceae cyanobacterium RL_1_1 | reverse complement strand
TGTGGTTTGTCTGAATTGTGGGACAGAACACGATCGAGATGTCAATGCGAGTCTAAATATTTTGGCGGCTGGACAAGCCGACCTGAATGGGCAAACGTTAAGCCGTGTTAGACCCCAGTTTGGAGCAGTGGCTTGTTTGTCTACCCACCAGGAGGCCAGGTAATGGTCAGACTGGGAATCCCCATGCCTTTCGGCTGGGGAGGATGTCAACCGATCAAGCGCGTGACGGATTGGATAATATCCGTTGGACTCAGATCATCGGAATGTGAAACATCATGATTCACCAATACGATCGCGTGGATCTTCGTTTTGTTTGGGAAACGGCGACACAATTTTTACCCAAACGGACTCAAACACTGCAAATTTACTTATCCAAGAACTAGGGCATGTCATCAATTCGAGGGAATTCAACAAAAACGAAGAGACACCCTTGAACGGATCACATAATCTAAAACATCTCACCCAATTTTCCCCACGGGTTAAGCTTGCGTATACTGTGAACGCCACGATCGCGCGAATTAAAACGACGATCGCACCCCCACCGTCGCCCCCTTCGTCTGCGTGCCATGACCCCCCTCGACGATCACCTCAGTTCCGTTAAACTTGTGCGCTACCTATGGGCTATCGGTAGCCACGTCGAAAACGCCGAAATCGGAACAACGATCGCCGATCGTTATCAGGTCATCGCGCCCCGAATCTGGATTGATCGCCACCTTGATCGCGTCCCCGCTGCCCCCCAAACCCTGCCGCCGGAATCGCTAATCTACCTCAAACAGATCCGCCAACCGCTGCATATCCCCCAGGTGTACGGCTTCTGTGACGGACGCGCTCAGGGCATGGGCGACATCATGCTACTGGAAAACGTGCCGATCGACGAACACGGACAGCTTTACCCGACGATCGAAGCCATGTGGTCTCGTGCCAAATCCGTCCGCCGCGCTTACTGGCTCGCACAAATCCTTGACCTGTGGCAAATCCTCGAACCCCAAAAACTCGCTGCTAGCCTACTCGATCCCGACAATATCCGCGTTCAAGGTTGGCGCGTTTGGCTGCTCGAACTCAAGCCGACGATCGGCAAACCCAGCCTGATCGACCTGGCCTACCACTGGCGACGCTGGCTCGATCGCGCTGACGCCAACGATCCCACCCCAGCGCAACTCCTCGACCTGTGCCAACAGATCCGATCCCAAGTCTCGGACATTGACACGATTCGCGATCAGCTCGATCGCATCCTGCTCGAAGCCGCCGCCCGCCAGCCACTACGCCTCAGCAGCTTCGGGATTAGCGATTCAGGGCCGAGCCGCTTGCAAAATGAAGATAGCTGCTACCCGATCGCGGAGGACATGGGCAGTGCAGGCGAACGGCGTGGAATCGATCAGGCCAATCTCGCGATTCTGTGTGACGGTGTCGGCGGTCATGAAGGCGGCGACGTGGCCAGCCAGTTAGCTGTGAAAACGCTGAAACTTCAGGTCGAAGCCTTTCGTAATATTATTCAGACCAAATCCTTTGTGCCAGCGGCGGTCATTTGTCAGCAACTCGCCACGATGGTGCGTGTCACCAACAATACGATCGCTCAGGAAAATGACGCTCGCGATCGGCTCGATCGTGAACGAATGGCGACCACCGCCGTGATGGCATGGCAGGTTGCCCAAGCACCACCACCCCTGAAGACCTCCAAGGTCGTCTCGATCACCACAGCATCTCGCACCGAACCACCGTCCGATCATCTCTCCGATCGCCCCAATGCCCATGAGTTGTTTATCGCCAGCGTTGGCGACAGCCGCGCCTACTGGATCTCGGAACACTATTGCCAGCAACTCACCGTCGATGACGACCTCGCCACCCAGGAAGTTGCCGCCGGAAATTGCCTCTATCGTGAAGCGATCCAGTACGAAGAAGCAGCGGCATTAACCCAGGCGATCGGTACGCGCGACGGCACGATGATTACGCCGGATGTGCGCCGCATCGTGATCGAAGAAGACGGTGTTTTGCTGTTGTGTTCCGATGGAGTGAGTGATAATAACTGGGTGGAAAAATCCTGGAAAGCCTTTGTGCCGCCACTGTTGGAAGGCTTGACCACCCTAGAGGCCACAGCACGAGATTGGCTCGAAGTCACCAACGACCATAACGGCCATGACAATGCAACGATCGTCCTGATTGACTGTCGTGTCTCAGAACCCGCCCCAAGCCCGTTGGAGATTTTCGACCCCAAAGCCAACGATCGTGATCGTCTCCCAACTCCTGATCGCACCACCAGCGAAACCATCGCCCCCTTCGATCGCCTAACCGAATCCTCCCGCGCCCTGCTTTCGATTCCCGCCAATCCCGAACCGACCCGCTCCGAACCTCCTCGCCGTCGCCGCCCGAAACCGACCCGCTCCCAACAGCTCGGTGTGGCGATCGCGATCGCCATTTTGGCCAGTCTGGGCGTTTTGGCTCAGTCTTAATCCCTTTCGCGATCGCTCGCCGGTCAGTCCGTCAGCACCGGAAGAGGTCACGCCCAACACTCCGTAAACTCGATAGTCGATGGATGGGCAATTGATCTGCAACAGGCCGTGTTTAAACGGGTCATTTGGAGAAGATCTCTTGCCAGTGATCTAGGGTGTATCGAATATCCAGCTTGGATGGATCTCGCCGCAGTATCGCAACACCAAAATGGTGATGTCGTCAGACTGTTGCACACCATCGGAAAAGTTAAAGACAGACTGTTGAAGTGTATCGAGAATGACCTGTGATCGCGCGTCATGGGGAATCTGATTCAAGATGTTAATCGCTTGCACTTCGGTAAAAAATTCGGTCTGACGGTTACGCGCCTCGGTCACCCCATCGGTGTATGCCACGAGCCGATCGCCAGGGTGTAAAACGGTTTCAGAAATGGTGTAATCGGCTTGATCGCTAACTCCGAGGAGCATTCCCGGTGAAACATCGAGTAAGGTGAACGGCTGATGATTTCGCTGAATGAAGGGGGGATTGTGACCGCCGTTCACGTAGGTGAGTTTGCCGGTCGGCAAATCGAGCAGTCCAATGAAGAGCGTGACGAACATACCGCGCTCGTTGCTGTCGCACAGGTTGCAGTTAATCGATTCGAGAATGGTTCCGAGCGCTCGCACACAGGAGTGATTTAGATTCGAGACCTGCAATCGCAGCAGCGTAATCGCCCGAATCATAAACAAAGCTGCCGGAATGCCCTTACCGGAGACATCCCCGATCGCAATACAAATCGTGCGATCGTCCAGGCAAAATGTATCGAAAAAATCACCACCGACCGCTCGCGCCGGGATCACGGTTGCCGCCACATCCACCTGGGGGCGATCGGCAAACAGCGGTATCGCGTGGGGCAGAATATTGGCTTGAATTTGGGCGGCAGCTTCGAGGTCGCGCCCTAAGGTCTCCAGTTTGAGACGCTCCTCGATCGTCTTTAACGCCACCTTATCGAGCCGTCGCATCCGGCTGGATAAATCCTGGAGTAAATTTTTGACGATTCCAGGAATGGGGATTAGCTCATTCCAAAAAATTTGCTCGTTGATTACGAGTAGGCGGCAATCGCTTTCGGCTCGGACGTAGGCCGAAACGGGCTTATGCTCGATGATCGACATCTCGCCGATACACTCACCGGGCGAAATCGGAAACCCTAGATCCGGCTCGATTTGCAAGCCGCGATCGCTATCTAAAAAGACTTTTAAACGACCGCTTAGAAGCAAATAAAGATCATGATTTTCATCGCCCGGCTTGACAAGAATATCGCCTTCGTAGATATCCCGAAAGGTTCCTTTGGTCAGCAAGGATTGCAAGACCGATCGATCGACGTTCTCAAAGAGTGCGCACGAGGCAAGGGTTTCGAGATCGGGAAGGGTATCCACGGGTCAAGGGCTTGCATAACGCAAGACGGCGGTGCGGTAGCAATGACAGGTGACAGGTAATGCAATGCAGCGATGATGCTGACCAGGTGCAAGGCAATCTGGACTAAAACCCAGAATTGCGATCACCGTGATGAACGTCGCCATAATTTAGCATCGTCTCACTCTGCGTCGCGTAATTCTAGCTGATCCGTTTCACCTTGCAAACCTGCATCCACGAATGATCACGACCGTATTTACACAAGGCGTGTCGGCTGAGTCGTGGATTATCATCACTCAGCCAAGCGTTGAAGACGCAATTTTAGGGCAGCACGAGCCTGCTCACGATCATCAAAATGAACTTTCGTTGTCCCGAGAATTTGATAGTCTTCGTGGCCTTTGCCTGCAATCAGCACGCCGTCGCCCGGTTGAGCTGCGAGGATGGCGTGTCGGATCGCCTCGGCTCGATTGGCGATAACGATCGCGGTAATCCCCTCGGGAATTCCGGCGACCACATCATCGAGGATTTGTTGCGGGTCTTCAGTGCGGGGATTGTCTGAGGTGACGACGGCGAGGTCGGATCGTTCGGCTGCGATTTTGCCCATCAGCGGGGCGTTTGGTGCGATCGCGATCGCCGCCACAGCCAAACACGCAGATTGTCCGCCCCGTGACAAATGGACGAAACGCTTTAAGGGCATTTTCGAGACTGTCGGGCGTGTGAGCATAGTCCACGATCGCCGTAATATCTTGATCGGGGGCCATCTCGACACGCTCCATACGTCCCGGCACACCGCAAAATTGCGGCAGAGCTGCGATGATTTTCTCTAAATTGCCGCCAACTGCAAGGACGGAGGCGATCGCCGCCATCATATTTTCGAGGTTATAGCGACCGACGAGGGGTAGCGTAAACGGCAGCGTTCCGACGGGTGTTTTGAGCGTGCCGCTCGCGCCGGTGGGTGTCAGTTCGAGGTCGCTGGCGTAAAAATCGGCGCCGGGATTCTCTAGGCTATAGGTCCAAGCCCGATCGCCAAGACGATCGATTAACTGACGCCCGTATTCACTATCCAGATTAATCACTGCGCGACCCGTCTCCGCCAAATACGGCGGTGCAAAGAGCTTGGCTTTCGCCTCGAAATAGTCCTCAAAGCTAGCGTGATAGTCCAGGTGATCCTGGGTCAGATTCGTGAAGACCGCGACGTTAAATTCACACCCGAGCACCCGTTTTTGATCGAGGGCATGGGAGCTAACCTCCATCACACCCACCGTCGCCCCGGCATCACGCGCCGCTGCGAGCTGGCCTTGCAGGTTGATCGCAAAGGGCGTCGTATGGGTGGAGACCTGCTCATAGCCGGGCCAGCGGGCGTATAGCGTGCCGAATAATGCTGCCGAGCGATCGCCCACCTGAAGGAGATATTCGATCAGGTGCGTTGTGGTGGTTTTACCATTGTGCCGGTGACGCCGATCATCGCTAGGGTCTCGCTGGGCTGGCCGTAAAAGGCGCTCGCGACCAGACCGCACGCGGAGGCCATATCTGCCAGGGGGATGACACACTGATCGGTCACCGGAATCTTCGCCGCTGCCTCGGGTGAAACCAGCGCCGCGATCGCTCCAGCCGCGATCGCACTCGGCCAAAATTCACCGCCATCAACCCGTACACCGGGCATTCCCAGGAACAGATCCCCGGCTTGGCAGGTTTGGGAGTTCGGGCTTAAGCCTTTGACCTCAACATCGAGGGCGGCTTGGATTGCCGGACGATCGGCGATCGTCGCCCAATCCAATGCGGGAATAGCCTTGAGTAAGTCGCGTAAGTTCACGATCGAGTCCTCTCTTTCAGTAACGGCCATGATGTGTGACGCCTGAGTTGCAGAAACCTTGCGGGAGTCTACAACTGGTCAGATTGTGCCGGATCTTACGGGATTTTGCTCTGATTCGGTTGGTTGCAAGCGTGCGATCTCCGTTTAGGAACCGATCGATTTCTGTAGCCATTTTTCCAATTGCGCCCCACCCAGACGGGGCGACGGGCGCGGGATCGAGTGTTCTGCCCGATCCGCATCCCGGTATCGCAGGACGGGGATTTCGTATTCGTAGGCCGCGAACCAGTCCTCGCGGGTGGTGATATCGCGAATTTCGATCGTCACATCTCCCCGCTGAGTCGCGATCACTTCGAGTTTTTCGAGCAGTCCCTCACACAGGTGACAACCCGGTTTGCTGTAGAGAATTAAATCCATAGGTCTGAATTGAAACTGAATTGAACGGTTGAACGGTTGAACAGAACGTGCCATGAACTCAAGACGGTGGCAACCGCAGCCCACACTTAGTCACCATCATCTATCCGCCATCATCTACGTCGATGGCAACAAAATCCAACCCTCATACACCATGAAAGCGGCCATGAGCATCAACAAACCACGAAACAGAAAACTAATGAACGGCGCTGATAGATAAGGCAATAACCGTACCCCGATCTGTGCGCCAATCACCCCCCCGATCCCCAAGCATAGCCCTGGAATCCACAGCACATTACCCAAAAAGGCGTGGCGTATCAAACCCGACGCCCCGATCGCCACGATCGCCCCTAAACTAACCCGCACCGCCTCCTTGATCGGCGTTTTCAGCACCAACATTTGCAGCGGAACCATAATCACGCCACCCCCCACGCCGAACAACCCCGATAAGACGCCCGCGATCATCCCAATGCCCAGCGAGGATCGATCCAGCCACAACGCATACGGACGATCGCCCAGACGATCCCCTCCATAACCACCCTCATGACCACTCTCGCGATCGTCCCCCTCCCCATCCCGCAACGCGAGCCGCTGACGCACCCCAATTAAATACATCGCGACAACCTGAAGCCCCGCAAAGGCAAACGCTAACACCGAGGGAGATAAATGCTCCGCTAGCATGGCTCCGATCTGTGCCGTTGGGATACCACTGCTCGCCAAACCCAGCGATCGCCGTAAATCCAGCTTGCCCGTCCGCCAGTTACGCAAACTCCCGGAAATCGAGCTGAACATCACCCCGACCAAACTTGTGGCCGTGGCCGGAAGCACACCGAACCCGACCGCCGTTAACACCGGAACCATCAGCAGACCCCCGCCAATTCCCAGCAAGCCCGAAAGCGCCCCGACAAAGAGACCGAGCCCTAGCAACAGAGCAATTAAAGTTAAAGGCACAGTGAGAAAATAAACACGCGATCGTAACAGTTCGGCACAGTTCGGCTGATCGACTTGATCGGAATCCTTGGAAGGCATCGTAGACGATTCAACCGAGTCAAATCCTGCGACCTAATTATCAGGGTTGAGGGACTTTTTTGAGCGAAATGACAAAGACTTTGAGATTCGTAAGTTTGCCATAGCTTTCGACACGAATTTTTACTGGAACCCGTGCCTTTGACACCGAGAATAACGCTTAAGTAAATGTTCGATTCACGCCTATTAAACTCGTGTGATCTCCTTCATGAAACTAGCCCAAACTTCAGACAAAAAACATCTCCAGACACTTCATTGGAGGACTTGTGCCGAGAGTAGAATCGCGATCGAAGCGCTCGCGAAAAGCCTTGAACCTTCGAGAAATATTGTCAAATCCCAATATTTTAAGCTCGAAATCTAGACAGATCAGAGGTCGGTGGTATCATGTGCGTGAAACTCTGAAATCTATGCACGAAAGGCAACCTAAACTTATGAGTCAAGCACCTGTCTCTCCAGTGGTGCTCGTGATTCTAGATGGCTGGGGATATCGCCCAGAGACTGAGAATAACGCCATCGCCACGGCCAACACTCCAATTATGGATAGCCTCTGGGAGGTGTACCCACGAACCTTGATTCGGACATCTGGCAAGGATGTCGGCTTGCCCAATGGACAGATGGGCAACTCGGAAGTCGGCCACCTGAATATTGGTTCGGGGCGGGTTGTCCCGCAAGAACTCGTCCGTATTTCGGATGCGGTAGAAGACGGTAGCATTCGACGAGAATGCTGCGATCGTGAAGCTCTGCGAGACCCTATCGAAAACGGGCGGCAGACTGCATCTGATGGGTTTATGTTCGGATGGCGGTGTTCACTCCCACATCGATCACCTCCTCGGCTTGATCGATATGGCCAAAGCAAACGGTTTTGATCGCCTCAGTGTCCATGCCATTACAGACGGTCGCGATACACCGCCGACCCAGGGACTAGAGACGATCGCCACGATCCAGGACTATCTCGAACGCACGGGAATCGGCGAGATTGCGAGCATCAGTGGCCGTTACTATGCGATGGATCGTGATAACCGCTGGGATCGCGTCGAGAAAGCCTACAACGTGATGACGGGCAACGCTCCGATCATCAACAGTCGCCGACTGACGTACTGAAAAATGCTTACGAGGCCAATATCACCGACGAGTTTATTGATCCCGTTCGCCTCACGGCCAATACGATCGCCTCGGGTGACGCGGTGATCTTCTTCAACTTCCGCCCCGATCGCGCCCGTCAGCTTAGTCAAGCCTTTGCGAGCCAATCGTTTAGCGAGTTCGATCGCCAACCCCTCAACGATCTCGTTTTCCTCACCTTCACCCAGTACGATCCAAACCTACCGGTGCTGGTTGCCTTTGAGCCACAAAACCTGACGAATATCCTCGGGGAAGTGGTCGCCAATGCGGGCATGAAACAGTTCCGCACCGCCGAAACTGAAAAGTATGCCCACGTGACCTACTTCTTTAATGGCGGCAAGGAAAGCCCATTTCCTGGCGAAGATCGTCATTTGGTTAGCAGCCCGATGGTCGCGACCTACGATTCGGTTCCGGCGATGTCGGCGCAGGAGGTGACGATGGTGGCCTCTGAGGCGATCGAGTCGGGCAAATATGCCATGGTCGTCATTAACTATGCCAATCCCGATATGGTCGGCCACACCGGTCAAATGGACGCAGCCGTTCAGGCGATCGAGGCGGTGGATGTGAACGTTGGAAAAATCATCGAAAGCACTGGCAAACTGGGCGGCACGGTATTGATCACCGCTGACCACGGTAACGCTGAGTACATGAAAGATGAAAACGGTAATCCCTGGACGGCACATACCACCAACTCGGTTCCGTTTATCTTGATTGAAGGCGAGCGCCGCAAAGTTCCGGGACATGGAACGGCGGTGATGCTGCGGGAAGACGGTCGCCTTGCGGATATTGCACCGACCATTCTCGATCTGCTTGGGTTGGCGAAACCGGTAGAAATGACGGGTCGATCGATGATTGTCCCGGCAGAGTACGAGGTAAAATCCAATCGGACACCGGTGGCACTGCACGTGTAGTCGATCCGCTGGTGAAAGCCACGCTAGCAGCATCACGCGCAAACCCATCTAGAAGATCAGCAACAGAGTTTGCTTACGTGCTAGGAAATCCCCGCGCCTTTAGGCCGGGGAGGATGTCAAGGCTCGCCTTTCTCTTGTTCGGGTAACCCATTCGGGTCATCGGTTCGAGCCTCTTGTTCGAGAAACCGGTGTGAGCGACTTGTCAAGCTAACGCAAAGTCAATACACTCAAAGTCTGGATTGAAGGTCAGATTTTCGTATTAAAACAGTTGGTCATGATCGCGATCATTTACCGATCGTCGTGTCGTGATTGTGGTGATTAATCATCCTGATGGCCTCCCAGTGCTGCCCCTTGTTTGCTCGTTTTCGCGAATTTAACCTATGAACGCCTCTGTCATTTTTCAAGTTCTTTGGACGGGATCAGCTCTTGGACTGATTGCCCTGGTGATGCTCCACAGCCCGAAGGGCGACGGTATCGGCGCGATCGGCGGTCAGGCGCAACTGTTTAGCAGCACCAAAAGTGCGGAAACGACGCTAAACCGTGTGACCTGGGTACTGACCACCTTGTTTCTAGGGACGACCCTCGTACTAGCTGCCGGTTGGGTCTAGGCGGGGTTCGTCTTTGGGTTGCTTCGCCGCTTCATACTGTCGCAACATAGCTATTGCATAGGATGTACCCAGTCGGGTCGCTCCCGCCGTCAGAAGATCGATCGCAAATTCCAAATCTTGAATCCCCGCCGCTGCCTTGATGCCGATTTGACCTTTGGTCAGGGTCTTCAGGTGGCGAACGGTTTCTAGGGTCACGCCTCCGTTCCAGCCCGTCCCGGTCATGATGTAGCCTGCTCCAGCATCAATGCTCAGTTTTACGGCCAATTCCAGCTCGTCCGGTGTCAATACATTCGTTTCTAGAATCGCCTTGACTAGAACGTTGGACTCTTCACAAATTTCGGCGATCGAGCGATAAACCGAATCCGTCTGACCCTGCTTGAGCTGCGCAAGATTGATCATCACATCCAGCTCCGTCGCGCCGTTGTCTACGGCTTCGAGCGCTTCGTACAGTTTCACGGGGCAGTCGGTTGCACCGGCGGGAAAACCCGATCAACCGTGGATACGGCGCGGCCGTGCGTTCGGGGCTGAGCGCGGCCCGCTTCCCACTGATCTGCTTTGTCAAAAGCATCTACAAAATTAGTGATAGGTGCGGCAT
>JAAUPN010000153.1 GCA_012033105.1 Coleofasciculaceae cyanobacterium RL_1_1 | reverse complement strand
GTTGCGGCGGCGGCTGATTGAGAGCGTAGCGCAACATCATCGCGGCGCTGAGGACTTGGGCGAGGGGGTTGGCCTTGTCCTGACCGGCGATATCGGGAGCGGAACCGTGAACGGGTTCATAAACGCCGGGGCCATCGGCACCAAGGCTAGCGGAGGGGAGCATCCCGATCGAGCCGGTGAGCATAGCCGCCGCATCGGAGAGAATATCGCCGAATAGGTTACCGGTGACGATCGTGTCGAACTGCTTCGGCGCACGGATGAGCTGCATCGCGGCGTTATCAACGTAGAGGTGCGACAGTTCAACATCGCGATAGTCGGCGTTTAACGCAGTGACGCGATCGCGCCAAAGCTGCGACACATCGAGCACATTGGCTTTATCGACCGAACAGAGCTTGCCGCCCCGTTTTTGTGCCGTTTCGTAGGCCACGCGAGCGATGCGATCGATTTCACTGGTGGTGTATGCCATCGTATTCACGCCACGCTGTTCACCCGTTTCTGTTGTAAAAATGCCCTTCGGCTGCCCGAAGTAGACACCACCCGTCAGCTCACGGACTACCATAATATCGACCCCTTCGACGACCTCGCGTTTCAGGGTGGACGCATCGATTAATTGCGGCAAGATCGTCGCCGGTCGCAGGTTCGCGAACAGCTCAAGACCCGCACGTAAACCGAGCAAACCCGTTTCTGGGCGTTGTTCGCGCGGCAAATTGTCCCACTTGTAGCCGCCGATCGCCGCGAGCATCACCGCATCGCTTTGCTTGCAGGTGGCGAGGGTTGCCTCGGGCAAGGGGTTACCGGTAGCATCGATCGCCGCACCGCCAATCAGTGCCGTTTCAAAGCGGCACGCAAAGTCAAATTGTTTACCGACGGTCTCGATCGCCGCAACCGCGACGGGGATAATTTCGGGGCCGATGCCGTCACCGGGAAGAAGGGTAATGCGATACTGTTGGGTCATAGCGGAATGATTCAAAAAGTGAAATGACAGGCCGTTACGGATCATCATGGCGATCGAGCAACGTGTCCGTTAGCGGTCAAATTCTATCGGAAAGGTGGACAGACCCGTCAGCTTTCTCGGAGGGAGGATCATCGCAAAACTCAGCATCAAACCCAAAAAAATCGCTCGGTTTAGCACGGATTGTGAGGCTAAATCGAGCGATTTTTTTCAGCTTAGACTAAAAAATCGAGGACTAGATCGCCTCCGTTCCTTTTTCGCTCGTACGAATCCGAATGATGTCGTCTACCGGCGAGACAAAAATCTTACCGTCACCAATTTCACCCGTACGTGCAGCTTCCGTTAGCTTGGCGACAACCATATCAACTTGATCATCGTCAATGACGATTTCGATTTTCAATTTTTGGAGAAATTCAACGGTGTATTCCGAACCACGGTAGCGCTCAGTTTGGCCTTTTTGACGACCAAAACCACGAACTTCTGATACCGTCATCCCGACGATACCAGCATTGACCAAAGCGATTTTAACTTCGTCAAGTTTAAACGGACGAATGATAGCTTCTACTTTCTTCACGATCGAAACTCCTTAAAGATTTCAGGTATTGGGACTCAAATTTAACGAACAACGATGAATCTAAACCAAGCTAACGGGATAGTGCTTGAATTTTTTGTTGTGTATTATACGATATGGCTTCAGGCGAGATTTACATGTCCGACCGAACAAACCAGATTGCTCGATTACAGAACCATATCCGCCAGTCCGAGATAGTGTAACCCCTCGGGCGAAACCTGGAAGCGACACGGTACGATTTCAAC
This sequence comes from Coleofasciculaceae cyanobacterium RL_1_1, assembly GCA_012033105.1. GTDB lineage: Bacteria > Cyanobacteriota > Cyanobacteriia > Cyanobacteriales > Geitlerinemataceae > RDYZ01. Next base: position 8,568 of record JAAUPN010000153.1, on the reverse strand, counting down.
TCCCGCAGCGACAGCGTCGCGCAGTAACTGACCGTACTCTGGGTCGCGCTTATCTCCGGGCGCAAACCGCGTACAGTCGCCTCGATTGATGAAGTACAGCATCATGCATCGGCATCGATCGCCCTGTGCCTGAGCGATCGCCGTCAGTTCCCGCAAATGTTTCTGACCCCGTGTGGTAACGGTATCGGGAAATAGCGCGAGGTCATCCTGCGCCCAGGTTGTATTTTTGACTTCTACATAAATGTTGCGATCGCCCCCGGTCAGCAAAAAATCAATCCGACTTTTGCCCTCTACACCGTACTTCACCTCAGACGTTACGGTGTCGTATCCCTCGATCGCCCCAAGCTCATGACGTTTGAGCATTCCCTTAATCACCTTATTCGGCAGATTTGTATTCGCCCCAACCCAGGTGCGGGTTGCGTCGCGCATCTGCACCGCCTCCCAGGTATATTTCAACTTTCGTTTGGGATCATCACTATGGGTAATCAGAACCGGACTACTCGGATCACAAATACCCGTCATCGGGCCTGTGTTCGGACAGTGAGCCGTCACGACACTGCCATTCACCAGTTCGATATCGGCAAAAAACGTTTGTAACGCTTGACAAGCGTGCCGGAGAGGGTGCGCGGATAGCGATAAACCAGGTCTGACATAGCTGTAAGACGTACTAACGAGCGAAAACAAAGGGCGACAACAATGAGTATAGTTTCACGTAGACGGCTTAGGACACAGGTAACACAAGCATCCTGCTTGTCCCGAAGCAAGCTAGAAGCTTGCGCTACGCACAAAATTTGCCTGGAGCCACGACCATAGCACCGGATCATCAAAATCTTGAATCGTGAGCGTCGCCCCTGCCGCTGCCAGTTCCGCTTCACCATAGGTCGTACGCACGCCAATCGTTCGCAGCTTCGCCCCCACCGCCGATCGCACGCCTGTCGGTGTATCTTCAAAGGCGATCGTCGCCTCAGGGGCGATCTCTAAACGCCGTAACCCTTCGAGATAGGGGTCAGGATCGGGTTTACCACGGGGTAGATCTTCTGCGAGGACAACGGTTTCAAACTCGCGATCGTGATCGGTCATTAAGCCGAGTGTCTTCAGCATATGCTCCGCGTTGGCGCGTGGTGCGTTGGTGACGACGCCGCGACGAATGTGGCGCGATCGACACCAGGCGAGCAGGCGATCGAGTCCAGGTAGTCGTTCAAGGTTCACCATCTCCCGAAACAGCCGTTCTTTGTTTTGGGCGAATTGTAAGGCTTCATTTGGAGATAAATGGGGTAAGACATCACGAAGGATTGTGACGTTCGTGTTGCCGCTAATATGATACTTATAAAAATCGAGATCAATGAAGAGTTCATGATCCGATAATAGAGTTTGCCAGATCGAAAAATGGATGCGATCGCTATGGGTGAGCGTACCATCTAGATCAAAGAGTATTGCTTGGAGCATTGAGGGTTATTTTTTGATTCATCAGCAGTTTTTTTACAATAGCAAAGTAACAAAACATTTTTAGAATTTCTTGTTAGAAGAAAATAATGTGTTTAGTTTGATTTAACAAGTAAGATATAATATCATCCTGCAATGAAAGAAAAACAATCTGAGCCACAAGATATCGTCAAGTTATTTGATATTTACGAGGCGAATATTAATGTACTGACATCAGAAGATATCCCGAGCGTTAAAACCGTATTTTGTACATTGACGACTCGCGATCGGATTAACTCGATCATTCGTGGTGACACCCAGCTTGATCCGGCTTTGTTTGTCCGTCTATTCTCCTTGGACAACCGCCTTAAAAGTTGTTCAGATACGCTCAACGATTATGACCTATTAGAGCAGTGTCGCCAGAGTTATCGCGCCCCGCTGTCATCATGGTGGTGGTATCTCAGCCCGAAAAACTCGGCACTCATGCGCAGCCATCGCTTTGGTTGGGTCTGGGGAGCCGCGACGATCGCCAGCCTTTTAGTGTCGGCCACATTTATGGCTCAGACCGCGAGAGCCTTCTCCAGTCAAGGGTTTGACTTTTTAGGGACTCTCAGCACGATCGCCCAAGGTGCAAGCTTTGCCCTGGTCGCCAGTGGAGCCGCCACCCAAAAAGGGCAAGACACGCTGGAAATGATCCTCAAAAGCTTGAAAGTGCCGGGTCATCGCACCGCCGAAGCGACCTTTGGGTTATCCGTTGGCCTCTTGGTTGTTAGCTATGGTGTGAATACCAATCTCTATCGTCTAGGGGATTATTACCACCAACAGGGGGAAGAATACGCAGCAGATCAGCAGTGGAATCAAGCCGTAAGTAGCTATCAACGAGCGATTCAGTTCAATCCAACTCCAGAGACGTTATTGCACGAAGGTGAGATTTATGAAACCTTGGGCGATTACGATGCGGCGATCGAACTGTATTCCTACGGAGCGGCAGGTGATCCCTACTTTTTGACCGCGTCCGCCCGCGCATCGCTCCTGCGCGAACTCAACGCATCCGGCTGGAAAGGCAGTGTCCCCGAGGAGCGGCTCAACCAAACCCTTGCAACACTTCAACGCGCCCGCCTACACCCCCGCACCGGCCAAGACCCGGAACTGTTGCGCCAAATCTATCTCAATCTGGGGTTTGTCGAACTGGCTCGGCTCAATTTTGATCAGGTACAGGATACGGACAAAGCCTTTTTAGGCCGTGCTCAATCTAACTTTGAGCAAGCGTTTCAGTGGGAACTTCAGCAAACATACCCCGATGGCTATGTTTACCGTTGGAAAGATTTGCGAGCCCAGTGTTATCAAGCAACCAGTCGGTTTGTGAGCGTGGTGTTGGATGTACCGACCACCGATGAAAGTTTTGTCTATTTACAAGGGCTTGATCCCCGCATGACCCACGCGGATGTGTGGTATTCATGCCACGAAATTTTTGTGGAAGAAGGCGATCTTGAGGTCGCAACAGATGTTTTGTTGTTGCAAACCATTTTGTCATCCAAAGCGATCGCGCCCTATTGGACATCCCAAACCCAAGGTTTTCCTCAAGCAACGATCGACGATCTTAATCAGCTCGATCGGTTAGCCAAACAGCTTGAATCCACCCTGGAAATTGAGACGAAAGATCTAGATTTTGGCGATTATGAAGCGTTAATCGTACGATTGGCGGTTGATGATCAGGGACACATCATCGACTACTACACCTACGATTCTTGGGCGCTGGGTGTCATTCGTAACACGATGATTTATCGTCTGTGGCAAGACCATGCGCCCATCATTGAACAGCGTGCCACAGACGCATCCTTTGGAGTGGCCGATTTTCAGCTCGAAATTTTGCCCGATGGCAGTTATACCGTTAAGCCGTGGGGAGGTGTTTATGAGGTTGACACGCTGGCTCTGGGGGTGAACGAACGTCCCACAACGATCGGCTTGGCTCGACGTGAAGTCTTGAGAAGCTTGTTGGCCGCGCAATTACGGTCAGCCTATCTAAATGTGCAAGAGCCGGCCACTCAATTCGATCGCAAGCTGGCTTATCGTGTCACCGTCCGAGCAGATGGCCGAGTTTCGGACTATGAACCGATGGAGAGTATAGATCGCGAGCCACTAAACAAAACCCCGCTGCCCTACATCAACGCAGAGCCTAGCCCCTCTATGGCGAGCGTCGATTTCGTGGTTCAGTTCAAATCATCCTACGCCTTTCAAATTGGTGATCCGCAGTGATGTGCCGTGAATCAGGTTCGGATTATCGGGATATCTTGGCGAGGTGATCGTATCGCTGCATCTAGAAGCGTAACGAAGTCGCAACATAGCGCAGTGAAACGGTACGAAGTTCAAGCGAAGATGCAATTCTATAGAAACCCATAACACCCCTCATTTACTCTGGCGCACGATCGCCGTTGCGCTCAAGCTTCATGACTCAGAAAACCGTTATCATCACCGGCACAACCTCGGGAGTCGGTCTCTACGCGGCCAAGTCCTTGGCCGATCGCGGCAACTGGCATGTCATCATGGCCTGCCGCAACCTTGAAAAAATGCGTACTGTCGCAAAAGAAGTCGGCATTCGTGAGGAAAATACAACGACGATGCACCTCGATCTCGCGGACTTCGACAGTGTTCGTAAGTTCGTCGATGATTTTCGCGCAACCGGTCGAAGCCTAGAGTCTCTCGTTTGCAATGCTGCGGTGTATCTTCCCCTAGAAAAGGAACCGGTACGGAACAAAGACGGCTATGAAATTTGCGTTGCGACCAATCACCTCGGTCACTTCCTGTTGTGCAATTTGCTGCTTGACGATCTCAAGCGATCGAGCGCAGACGATAAACGTCTGGTTATTTTAGGAACCGTTACAGCAAATCCCAAAGAACTGGGCGGAAAAATCCCCATCCCAGCACCGCCGGATCTGGGCGCACTCCAAGGATTTGAGGCTGGTTTTAAACCGCCGATCGCCATGATTGATGGCAAACCATTCAAAGCCGGTAAAGCCTACAAGGACAGCAAGCTGTGCAACATGCTGACCATGCGTGAGCTACACCGCCGCTATCATGAATCGACCGGCATTACCTTCAACGCCCTCTATCCCGGCTGCGTGGCCGAAACCGGTCTCTTCCGCAACCATTACGGCGCATTCCGCACGATTTTCCCCTGGTTCCAGAAAAATCTGACGGGCGGTTACGTCACCGAAGAGCTAGCCGGTACACGCGTTGCGGATGTGGTGGATTTACCGGAGTACAACGCGTCGGGTGTGTACTGGAGTTGGGGGAATCGCCAGAAAGATGGCCGTGATGCTTTCCTCCAGGAAATTTCCGATGAAGCGAGCAGTACCTTTAAAGCCGAGCTTCTATGGGATTTGAGCGAAAACTGGTGGGCATTCGTGCGACGGCGACGGCATAACCCGATCAAAAACGTAAATTCTGCGACCGAGATCGGGGGCTGTCGCGACGGGTGACTAGCCTACATGACATGGCCACGGCTACAACGTTTTTTCGGCGTAGTCGTGGTTGTATTTGTATAGGTAACTGTAGGATTTGTGTGGTTAAGCTTTGTTTTTTTTGGTTCGAGTCACGGCTTTAACGAAAGTCCATGCAATATTGACGCAATGTTGAAGGATTGGGTTTGGTCGGGTCAATTGGATGATCGCAATAGCGAACGGAACCGAAGTGAAGCGATAGGATGTAGGAAGATAAAGTCTACAAAAGTGCGATCGCTTTCGTATCGGTAACCTAGCAACGGGGTCTTCGTAAAACCCGTCAATTCGATACCTTTGCTATAACGATAGTGAGCCGGATTGCCAACGTGTTAGCTTTCTCGACATGTTCGACCCGCTGGACGGTATGACGAGCGTTCCACCTTTCCCGATGCCGCCCGATAATGCTGTGGTAACGAATCAAAATCAGCCAAAAATCAGCCGTTTTCTACGAGAAATGCGCGAAGGAGCGTGGTCGGTCACAGTTGATGGGGCGATCGTGCTGTATCTCAATCCAGCGATGGAACAGTTACTCGGGCGACCGTCCCATCTGTTTGATGCTCACGCTGATCTGTGGCTGGAAACGGTGCGCGAGCGCGAGCGCGAGCGGGTGAAGCAGTGGCTATTTGAAGTGGTGGCGGCGGCGGGGCAGACCTGCGAGCTGGAATATACGATCGAGCTGCCCGATGGATCGGATCGGAGTTTGCGATCGCGGGCTTGGCTGTGTGTGTCGGGTACAGGCGATCGCTGGATTGAAGGCTTAAGCACGGAAGGGAGCGATGATGGGGAATCTGGAAATACCCGCTTTGAGCGACTAACGGCGAACCTTCCCGGTGTGGTCTATCGGTATGTCTTGCGGGCAGACGGTTCCGACTGTTTCACCTATCTCAGTTCGGGCTGCTATGACCTCTGTGGGGTTCCGGCGGATCTGGTTCGGCGCGATGCCCGGATCGCATGGCAATTGGTTCATCCCAAAGATTTAGAACCACTGGAATTGTCAGTGTTGCAATCGGCTCAGACTTTAAATCAGTGGACGTACGAATGGCGGATCAATTTGGGGAGCCGGGTGCGCTGGATTGCGGGTGTGGCCCAACCTGAACGTCAAGCGAATGGCGATATTACCTGGGATGGAATTTTTCTCGATATTACACCTCGCAAACAGGCCGAAATTGTCCTGCAACAAACCTCGATCGATGCAGAGCGATCGCACCGTTTGCTTTCGAGCGTGATTGATTCATCCCCAGACTGCATCTTTGCCAAAGACGAACACTTTCGCTATATTTTCGCCAACCAAAGTACCTCTAAACTGTTTGGCCTTTCGGTTTCCGAACTACTGGGCAAAACTGACCTCGAAATTGGGTTATCGGAGGATTTTATTTTTGGGAATGCAGAACTGGGAACTCAGGGGCTGAGGGGTGATGATGAACTCGTTTTGCAAGGGCGAGCGATCTCGAATCCGAGTGAGGTGATGACCGATGTTAATGGTAACCTGCGGGTGTTTGATACGCGCAAAATGCCCCTGCGCAATGAGCAAAGCAGTGTCTATGGGATTTTGACCTGCGCCCGCGATATGACCGAACGTCACCACGCAGACGCTCAAGTTCGCGAAATGACGCGCCGCCTGCAAGAAGCGCAACACCTGGCACAATTTGCCAATTGGGAATATCTACCGCGCAGTGAGGAAATGATCTGGTCTCCGGAACATTTCCGCATTTTGGTCTTGCTTCCGAGGGGAAAACCCCAACATTTTCGGAGATTTTGCAATTAATTCATGTTAAGGATCGACAGCGTTGGCGTCAGGCTTTTGAACGGGCGCTTGAGTTTGGAACCTCGATCGACCTCGATTACAGTATTGTGCGTCCCTCAGGTGAATTGCGGTATGTCAGCGGTAAGGGTCAAGTTGAATTCGATCGCGATGGTCATGTGGTGCGGCTGTTTGGCACGGTACTTGATATGACAGAGCGCGTTCGTGCCGAAGCGGATCGCGATCGCTTCTTTTCCATGTCGCTTGACCCCTTGGGGATTCTCGACTTTGAGGGTCAATTTAAGCGCTGCAATCCCGCCTGGGAAGATCGACTCGGCTATAGCGAAAGTGAAATGGTCGGTCGATCCATTCGTGATTTTCTCGCCTCCGGCGATCAACAAACCTCGAACACCATTCTGGCGCAGCTCCGCAGCGGTGAGCCGATCGTCGGTTGGGAAACACGCTGTCAAACCAAATCCGGCGAATATCGGTGGTTTTCTTGGAATGCTGCACCGATCGTCGCGGAGAAAACGATTTACGCCATTGCTCGCGATATTAGTGAACGCAAAGCCGCAGAGGTGACCCTGCGTCAATCCGAGCAAAAATATCGCCTACTCGCCCAGCAGGAAGAGTTAATCAACCGCATCACTCAACAAATTCGCAACTCGCTAGATCTCGATACCATTTTGCAAACCGCTGTCACCGCCGTGCGGGAATTACTGCGGGTCGATCGCTGCAATTTCTTCTGGTATGTTCCCCCGGATGTCAGCCCTAGCAGCAACATACTTGACCTCGCCAACAGTTCAAATCTGGATCACGGTGATGATCATTCAGCCGATATGTCTCAGGCCCTATCCCAGGGTTATTTTGAACTGATTGCTGAAGCCAAATATGAAACGGCCAGTAGCCGCCTCGGACACTACCCGATCGACGACACGACAAAACCACTCGCAGATTACGTTCTCAACTTGAAAGGCTTACGGATCGATGATTGTGAAACCTTTGACGACAATCCCGAGCTTCGCAGTCTGCTCGAAACCTTTGGTCATCGTTCCGTCTTGTTACTGCCGTTTAAAATCGAAAGCGGCGAAATCGGAACCCTCTCCTGTACCAGTGACAGAGAAGCACACCACTGGGAAGCCCGCGATCTGGCCATTCTCAGCGCCGTTTGCGATCGCCTCTCGATCGCGATTTCCCAAGCCGCACTCTATCAAAATCCCGCGACGCCGAACGCCGCGCCCGCGCCCGTAGCGAGGATCTGACCGAAGCCCTACGCAAACTTCAGGCCGCCCAAAGCCAACTGGTTCAAGCCGAAAAGATGTCGAGTCTAGGTCAACTGGTCGCGGGTGTTGCCCACGAAATCAACAACCCAACCAGTTTCATTTACGGGAACGTCACCCACGCCACCCAATACACCCAAGATCTGTTCAAGCTCATTGCTCTCTACGAACAGCACTACCCCAAACCCGCCGAAGAGATCCTTACCTGTCGCGATGAGATCGAACTGGAATACCTCATCGACGATCTGCCTCAACTGCTGCACTCGATGGAAATTGGAGCCGAGCGAATTGCCGACATCGTCAAATCGCTCCGTACATTTTCCCGCCTGGATGAATCCGCACGTAAGCGAGTCGATCTACACGCCAACATTGACGCAACCCTAACTATCCTACAAAGCCGTCTACGCGCCACCGCCGATCGCCCCGAGATTACGATTGTTCGACAGTATGGCGACCTACCACCCATCAACTGCTACATTGGCCCACTCAACCAAGTATTCATGAATCTGATCGTCAATGCGATCGATGCGATCGAATCTCAGCTCAGTCGCGATCGTAGCCTTGGTAAAACCGATACCACCGGCCAAATCGAAATCGCAACATCCATCGACGCGATTGCGTCACG
>JAAUPN010000332.1 GCA_012033105.1 Coleofasciculaceae cyanobacterium RL_1_1 | reverse complement strand
GAGGCGTTGATCGAGGTCGTTCATGCAGCCATAGGCCGGATGGCTCGAATCGGTGACGGTCTCTGAGTCAATGCGGAGAATTTTACAATCGGGAAATTTCGCTTCAAAGTAGGCCGTGATCGCCGTCGTACTCCATTTGCTTTTGAGTTTTTGCGCCGAGAGACAGACCAGTGGACGCCCCCCCTCGGCAATGTGCGCTTCGAGTTCCCGTAACAATCGCTTCGGTGTGCCTTCGGTGTAGTGGGACACCTGCCACGCGCGATCAGCATCGGGTCGCCAAGTGTTGCGAATGACGTAGGGCGTCTGGGGTGTGGAATCTACGCCCGCCAAGGTCAGCAGATAATCCAGCGAAGTATCGCTCAGATCGGCATCCGCCGCATAGACACAACCGCGATCACCCAATGTTGCCTGCATCAGCCGCTTGAGTGTGCCTAGCACTTCGACCCGCTGACTGCGGCAGGTGTCGGAGTTGAGCGCGTGCCATAGCACCTGTTCAACTTCATCAAAATAACGATCGCATTCTGCCACTCTGCCACGCGAAATTGCGCCTGGGACGCGCTATGGAGTGAATCGACGCACAGTCCATAACTGCTACCCACTTGGCGCAGATCCTCAACCTGGGTCACGTAGGGCAGCCCAAACCGCTGACAGAGGGCTGTGACCAGTTGAATCCGATGACCGATCACCAAAACGCGCCGCCCCTGGGCGATCGCCTGCTGCACCCACTGGCTCATCACTTCCGTTTTGCCGGTTCCTTTCGGGGATTGCAGTGCGACGAGGCGAGCCTCGGCGGGAATGGTGAGATCGCTGGGTAGAAAGCGGCTGTTGAGGTCGATCGCGATCGGACAGGTGAGCTGCCCCATCAGGCGAGCTTTCCAGGTATCGAGGATCAGGGCGTCGTCAAAGGCATGATCAAACGCCTCGCCACCTTGACCCGCGATCAAATCATCCACACCTTTCCCCAAGTCCGGCGACCAGGTTACCACCCGTGCGTTGGCTCCGGTTTGGGTGATCAGATAGCCCAAACGGCGAATCGCAGCATTCACGGCTTTGATCGTTTTGGGCTTGGTGTCGCGATCAAACACAATATACACCGGGCGATCGGCGTGGGTCAGTGCTTCGACCTGGGGGATCAGCCGCGATTTACCGATGCGATTGCCCTGCTCGTCGCGTGGTGTGCGATAGCCATTGTTGATCCCCGGCAGACCGATCGCCGCGTAGCCCGCACTGAGCAGCGCTCCCGCTTTTTTAGCACCCTCCGTAATGCAAATCGGCACTTGCGGTGTCGCCAATAACCACGACCAAAAGCCAAAATCGTGGCGCGTTTGATCAATCCACTGCTCCTCAAACGTCAGCCCCGATCGCTCGGCAATTCGTCGCCACAGCGTCACCGGTACACGCAGCGCAAACACGCCGGTTTCGACCTTGGGCGGATGCTCGTATTTGATCGGCTTGTCGCGATCGGGCGAGATCCGTGGCTGCTCCGGCTTGAAGCAGCCCCACAGATCATCCGTCCCCGTCAAGACATTCGTTCCCGAACACCACCAGCCTCCTGCTTCCACGTGGGCATAGCGTTTCAGCATTCCTCCCGCAAGGCGACCATCATTGCGGCGCGACAATTTATCGGAGTAACACAGGTAGTCATACGCTTCCGTGCCGTCCAGCGCGACTACATTCAGCCGCACCAACTCAGCATCTACCCCACTCTGCATCCACTCGTCCAAATAATTCACGCAACACCTCGCCGAACCTGAAGGATCGTGACAGTACCACACGCTAGCCGTGGTGTGTCAAGATCGATTTTAGGTCGCTTTTACGCTAGACATGGTGTATAGATACGAAAATATTTAGATCTGGAAGCCGATACTCTTAAGACTGCTAAGACCGCTAGTATCCCATGATCATCAGGACTCTCAGGCGATCGCTTCATTTACGTTTACGCTTGGATTTTGGCGGGGAATCGGAGCGGGGATCGGGCTTCGATTGGGAGGATAGGCGGTTGGCATTGCGGGCTAATCGTCGTTCTAGCTCGGCATCGAGTGCCGCTCGATCGAACTCCGCCGTATCGCTGCCATGCACCAGATCGTTTAACACTTGGCGTTCGGTGTGTCGATCTTCGATCGCATCCCGTGCCGCTTCAAACTGCGATCGGGCCGACTCCACATCAAACTCACTATTCGCCTCTGCAATGCTGCGCAGCGTGGCATCCAGCGACGCCATTTCCTGCAAATTTTGCATCTCAATTTTGTAAGTTTCGAGGCGCATCCGTTCACTTTCGAGACGATTTTGAGTCGATCGGACGAGATCTTCGGCCTGCTGTACCCGTGCTTCGAGCTTCGGGAGATATTGCTCGATTTGCATCGCCCGCGAGATCGCCAGCCGCGCTGAGGATGAGTCGTTACGCTGCTGGGCTTCTGCGGCTTGCTGTTCGAGGGATTTAATTTGCTGGATTTTGGAATCGTAACTTTGTCGCGCTTGGGTGTAGGCGGCGATTTGCTGTGAGGAGAGTTTTGTCAGGTGCGAGACGGATGCCTGCATCGCTTTCAGCGAAGTTTTGGCGGTGTTGACGTGGCGGGCGGTCGAGATTTCACTCGGTGCTTGCGGTGTGATGCCAAATAGCCAATTCCAGCTCGCAACGGTCACCCGTCCGGCTCGATCGCCCATTAACCAGTACACGGCTTTTTTGATTCGACTCATGGGGATCACGATCGCGTCCGGCACGATCAACGCGAAGATAAAGACTAACTTGATTCGATTCAGCCCTATATTACCGAGTCTAAAGCAGCAAGCGCGGCGGCGTGAGCCAAAATAATTCGCACGTCCCCGAGGTCAACCCCTGCGGCGCGACTTCTAGCCCGATCACGCCCGCTTTCTTCACAATGAGCTTCTCCATTGTTTGACCCCACAGCAGCCATTCCGCCCACTGCCCTAAATCCGGCTGATGTCCCACGATCGCGATCGCCTCATCCGTCTGCACTGGACGCGACCCCGACCACCAGGACACCAACGCTTCGACATCCCCCCCCGGAGCCAGCGCACCAAACTCTTCGATCGCCCCGCACAACCCCGCTCCCCGCAATAATTCTGCCGTTTGCTGCGCTCGCACCAGAGGGCTAGTGAGGACGCGATCGAAACATAACCCGAGGGTGGCCAAACGTTGGATGATCGCACTTGTTTTGGCGATGCCTTTCGCGGTTAGGGGACGATCGAAGTCGTCTTGAAATTCGGTGCGATCAGCAGCAATGCCATGACGAATGAGTTGACACTCCCCAGCCTAAAGGCGTGGGGATTCTTGGTTCAACGAAACCACTTAATCAAAGTACCTTGCAGTGCTTCAACCAGAGGTGGGATTCTCCCCAAGCGTAAATTCGGGTATGCCCTACCCTATTCGCATTACTGCGAGTTCTTT
>JAAUPN010000017.1 GCA_012033105.1 Coleofasciculaceae cyanobacterium RL_1_1 | reverse complement strand
AAGTCCGATTTTTTGAAAAAATCCGGACTTCCTGTCCTTCCCGATTATTTGACCGGTTTAACGAGCGCTAACCGGTGTCGGGTACGGTGTCGTGAGTCGATCGAGCTGCTTCACCAGCAAGCTCAGGAACAAGCCCACATCCGTCACCACACCCGTAGACTCAACCGAACCGCGATCGCTCAGTTTCGTCACCACCGCCGGGTTAATGTCCACGCACACCATCTTCACGCCCGATGGTGTCATGTTGCCAACCCCGATCGAGTGCAGCATCGTCGAGAGCATCAAGATCGAATCCGTGCCTTCCAGTAGCTTCGAGTAAGCGGTTTGCGCTTCGATTAGATCCATCAACGTATCCGGCAACGGGCCATCATCACGAATCGACCCGGCCAGCACAAATGGTACGTTTTGTTTAACGCACTCATACATCACACCGCTGGTAATGATCCCCGCTTCAACTGCATTCGCAATGCTGCCATGGCGACGGATCAAGTTGATCGCATTTAGGTGGTGACGGTGACCGCCACGAACCGCGACCCCACGCTTCATATCCACGCCCAACGATGTACCGAGCATCGACTGCTCGATATCATGCACGGCGATCGCATTGCCGCCCAGGAGCCCCTGAACATAGCCGTTGCGGATCAACCAGGACAGATGCTCCGCGCCGCCCGTGTGGATGACCACCGGTCCAGCGGTCACGACCGTTTTGCCACCCCGATCGCGGATTTGGCGCAATTCCCACGCCACCTGCTCAACCACCAGTTCGACCCGGCGCTCACTCGAAACCCCGGAGGACATGAAGCTGAATTCGCTTGATCGCGATTCGCGCGACTCCGGTTTACGCACCGTACGAATACCGCTGATCCCCGTGACGACTTTTTCGCCCAGTTCGAGGTCACGCAGGAGCTTGCAGCGAGCGACCACACCCTCCGGCGTTTCTGACACCGCGATCGCGCCATCCATACGCTGACCCTGGATACGCACCCAATCGCCATTGACACGAATTTCCGTCGGGTAAATCGTCGTCACGTAGAAATCATCCGGTGATACACCCGCCATTTCCACCGGCGTTAGCGCTGTATCTTTTTCATCCTGCGGACGCGCCTCTGCGCCCAGATCAATCAGTTGCGCGACGATTTCTTCAAGAATTCCCTGGAACGCAGCCGAAATCCGAATCTCAGCAGTCGAGATACTCTGACGCTGTTTACCCAGATCAAAACGTAGAACCTGGAAGCTACCACCACCCTCTTGAATCAAATCCAGAGCGCGATCGATCAACCCAGTATCCAGCAAATGACCGCGCATCGTCACCGTTTGGCTGACGACCGAATCGTTCGCTGAAACCTGGGGATCGATCGGCTCCGTCGTGCGGAGGGTCAGGCACTTGGCCGCACCGCCCGCTTTGAGGAATTCCGTTAACGGGGTTTCCAGTACCGTGAATCCAGCCGCTTCGAGCTTGCCCTTGAGGCGATCGCTCGCCTTGTTCATGACAACAATGTTGCCCACATTAACCGTGTTGCAGGCGAAGTTCACCGCGTCTGGCTCTTCGACCACGATGCGCTTGTCTTCCGGTACACGCATCTCGATAATGCGGTTCGAGTAAAAATCAAACGCCGGTGGGTAGTACATCAAGTAACCACCCTGCAACGGACAAAAGCAGGTATCGAGATGGTAGAAGCGATCGTCAACCAACTGTAATGATAGAACTTCAATATCCAGCCACTTCGCGAGGTAGGGATGCGCATCAAGTTCCGAGCGGAAACCATAGCCCGCCCACAGCCAGCGACCTTCGCGATCGAGCAGCGCATCGCCAGCCCCTTCAAACGGTAGATCCTTCGGCAGTTCAAAGACCTGGAAACCGTTTTCCTCAAACCAGGCTTTGAAATGGGGTTCTTCACCCTGGCGTTCCGGGTGGTAGAAACGACTCACCACGGCTTTATCACCGAGGACGAGACCGGCATTCGCCGTGAACACCATATCCGGCCAGCCTTGTTGCGGCGGCACAAGTTCAACCGTCGCGTGCTGTTTCAAAATTTCGTGCAGCCCATTCCATTGCTCGACAGCACGTTCCTGCGAGGATTTATGGATGTTGCCTTCCATCCACGGGTTGATCACATAATCCACGTCGTAGTGGTCGGGGGCGCACATCAGAATGCGAATCGGCTCGGTCATGACAAAGAATACTGTGGTGTAAGGCTCGACGGGACTCTCGACTCAAAAGCAGACGATCGGTTCGGTCTACCTTGGGACAACTGAACGCGATCGCGGCAAAAAATTGCTCGATGTTAATGATCGCAGACAGCTCTCCATCCTAGTACGAGTCCCGAACTGGAACCGAGTCTTTTGTTTTGATATCTTGACTTTACGGTCTGGATAGCATGAATCAGTCTGCGACCTGCGCTGTGTTGTGCAAGGTGATCTCAAATCAAAATGCTACTTATTTGGCCGATCGCGACCCATGATTGTACGCAAAAAAACATCCGGGAATCTTACGTAGCCTCTTGGGTTTAGGAACGTGGTCTTGCAATAAAAGTTTGTTATTGTGAGTGTGAGATCAGTATTTCTAACTAAAAATTTGAATAAATTGGTTGTGCAATCATGCTGAAAGTCGTCGTTGGTCATAGTAATGACCCAGATTCGGCGGAAGCGATCGCCGATGTCTTGGCGCAGTGTCAGGAGCAACTTGCAGGCTTGCGACCTCAAGCAGGCATTCTCTTAGCGGCGGTGGACTTTGAGTATGATCAACTGTTGGAGGCGATCGGCCAGACTTACCCCGACCTAGAGCTGATCGGCGGCACAACCGACGGCGAGATTTCCTCCGTGATGGGATTTGAGCAAGACTCGATCGCGTTGATGCTTTTTAGTTCCGATGTCATCAGCATTCGAGCTGGGATCGGTCAGCAGGTGTCTCAGGATGAAGCGGCGGCGGCAGATACGGCGATCGCGATGGCACTGGGGGATCGACCACTCGACGAGATTAAATTTGCGATCACTCTGCCCGAAAGTCTAACGGCAAGCGCGGTGGTGGTTTTGAAGGCACTCGAACACACTCTCAAGGGCAGCGTTCCCGTTTTTGGTAGCCTGACCGCTGACCAGTGGCGATTTGAGCGTACCCATCAGTTCTATAAAACCGAGGTTTACACCGACGCACTGCCCGTACTGATTTTCTCCGGTGCGATCGCCTTTCGCTATGGTGTGGCGAGCGGCTGGCAGCCGATCGGCAAAACGGGAACTGTAACCAAGGTACTCAATAATATCGTCTACGAAATTGATGACCGTCCGGCCATCGAGTTCTACCAAAACTACCTCGGCAACCGTTCTCCGTCCCTGGAATATCCCCTAGCTGTATACGAAGGGGAAAATACCTCATTGCCCAAGATACCGTCCAAATTTTGCAATCCATGCAGATCGGCGCAACGCGCATTTGTGACATTGTTTCGTCACTGCGTAACTTTTCGCGGCTCGATGAAGCCAAGAGCAAAGAGGCCGATATTCACGACGGGATTGATAATAGTTTGATGATTTTGCGCTACCGCCTGGAAGCCAACGATCGACGGCCTGCAATTACGATCGTCAAGCATTATGAGACGTTACCGCCGCTCGAATGCTGTCATGGACAGCTCAATCAAGTATTTATGAACTTACTGACTAACGCGATCGACGCGATCGACCTGACCGGTTACGATCCCCAAGATTGCGATCCCAGTGAACAGCCGCCACGCATTGAAATTAGAACTCGGGCGATTGACCAATCAGCAATCGAGATTTCAATTTCTGATAATGGCCTCGGCATCCCCACAGAGCTACAACCACGCTTATTCGACCCATTCTTTACAACAAAACCGATCGGCCAAGGCACAGATCTGGGTCTCGCCATCAGCCACGAGATTATCGTTCAGCAACACCAAGGCGCGATCGCGATCGACTCAGAACTCGGACGCGGCACAACCTTTAGAATTACGCTACCTCGATACCCAACGGGTTACCCATCTTATCGTGTCTAGGTATAGCAATCACCACTTGAGTTAGGATGCATCCAAAAACTGAGAGCACTGAGCGGAGTCGAAATGCGGTTTTCAGTTTAGACGAGAGTGTCCTAATCTAATCGCTACCTGCCATAGCACACGGCGCCAAGGACACAAACGAAACCTATAGCTAGCGATTCCACTACTATTGCAAATGAGCCCCAGTCGCGAATGCCCTACTTTGCTGGCTGTAAAACGGAGAGGGAGGGATTCGAACCCTCGTTAGGTTTCCCTAAACTGCATTTCGAGTGCAGCGCATTCAACCGCTCTGCCACCTCTCCAGGTGAACACGTGGTTGCCAATATATCACGTGCTTCGATGAACGTCCAAACAATTCTCGGTGAAATAAATGGAGGATATTATTGGGACGATAACCGACAAGCCTCGCCTATCTGAATAAAGATCAGAGGCTTGATTACGATAGACAAGGTCTGGTCTAGGGGCGGTTGGTGTAGTCTAGGTGCGAAGTGCGCGGTTTAACGACGGTGTATCCCGATCGCTTTCCCGCGACTTCTTGCCACGCCATAGCACTCGAATCGGTGTCCCGGCAAAGCCAAGCTGCTCGCGGAACTGGCGTTCGATGTAGCGGCGATAGTTATCACCAAAACGCTTGGGATCATTGACGAAAAGGGCGATCGTCGGTGGCTCGGCGCGAACTTGCGTACCGTAGTAAATTTTGCCTTGACGACCTTGACGGTTCGTCGGCGGCGATTTCCACATCACCGCATCTTCGATCACCTCGTTAATCACTGAAGTCGTCACCCGTCGACGATGTTCGGAATAGGCAAGATCGACGGAATCGAGGATTTTCGGTACACGCTGACCGGTGAGCGCACTCACATAAATACGCGGAGCCCAACTCACGTAGTAAAACTTATCGTCGATTTTGCGGTTGTATTCGTTAATCGTGTACGTATCTTTTTCGATCGCATCCCACTTATTAATCACAATGACGCAGGCACGGCCATCGTCGATAATCCGCCCCATCAACTTTTGATCCTGCTCGGTGATCCCGTCCACCGCGTCGATCGTCATTAACACCACATCCGCCCGCCGAATCGCCTTAAAGGCGCGGTTAATGCTGAAAAATTCCGTGCCGTAATCGATATGCTTTTTCTTACGAATCCCCGCTGTATCGACCAGGCGATAGCGTTTCCCATCCCGTTCGACCAGCATGTCGATCGTATCCCGCGTTGTCCCGGAAATCGGGCTAACGATCGCCCGATTTTCACCCACAAACGCATTTAACAGGCTGGATTTACCCACGTTGGGACGACCGATAATCGCCACCTTAATCTCTTCGACATCCGGTAGTTCGGAAGTTTCCGGTAAATGCGTCAACAGCACATCCAGCAAATCGCCAACGCCGCTGCCGTGGATGCTCGATAGCGGGTACGGCTCACCAAGACCCAGGCTCCAAAACTCGCCCGCCTGAGCCAGTCCCTGCTCGATCGACTCGCACTTATTTACCGCAACGAGCACCGGCACCGATTGATGGCGCAACCACTCGGCAAGTTCAATATCTGCCGTCGTCGCACCCTGTTGACCATCCACCACAAAAATCGCGACACTCGCCTCTTGTAGTGCTGCAAAGGCTTGTTCACGGATATAGGGCAGAAATTCCGTATCGTCATCAAAGACGATCCCGCCGGTATCCACCACCTGAAATTCTCGATCGCACCAAAATGCAGGCTTGTAGGTGCGATCGCGCGTCACGCCCGGTTCATCGTGGACGATCGCGTCCTTACCGCCGACCAAACGGTTAACGAACGTCGATTTACCAACATTCGGGCGACCAATAATTGCAACAATCGGAAGAGCCATAAAAATTCAAGCCAGCATGAACGCCAGCGACAGAACGAGAGGGGAAGAGGTACAACGCCAGTAATGAGCAGTCGAGATCGTATGTATGAAGCGGACACGATCACCTGCCAAACTCAGCCGGAAATACGAACCATTAATCAACACCACACCGGTAGCCCTACCACATAGCCTTCACTATGATTTTAAGGCTCTGGAATCTAACATTTGTTCAACAACGAGAAGCAAGGGAGAGTCTGTAAATGAACCGTGCAGTATGACTGCTCCCTACACTGTTTTGGCTCGCATCTCGAATTATGTTCAATGACTATTAACATTGTAGATGGACTATATTACCCGATCTCTTCTCACTCGCCAACCTTTTGCTCCTCTCTCGCAGGGCAACCGCAGACTGGCATCATTACGCCCGATTAGGCTCGATCGCGCAAAAAAGGCACGCCATGCCTCACCAAGCTGACGCAGTGGGATGTTATGACAGGGCAAGTGCAGACTCATTATTCATAGCAAATCAAGTCGCGGTTCGAGCACTGAGCTGGTGGAAGTGCGGCCACTTCCTACGAAAATCGCCAGCCTTTGACCAGCTCAGGCTTCAAATGAACTGTTGTTTTGCCAAGGTTCTAGAGTCTGCATTTGCCCTGGCAAAATCCGTCCTAGAGGTGGACTGAACTTGTCGAAGTCAGGACGGGGATGCAGACCCAGTTTTTTGGTGAATTGTGGCTCAATGCCGCCATCTACTTACTGCCTTGAACTTTCAGCAGCAGGAAGCCAGCACCGAGGCCGACCATGATCAACGTCGAGGACAAAATAGCGATGTTGAAAATTTCTGCGCCCATGGGTTTGCTCTGTATAAATAAATTGATTCGGAAAATCCATCCATCAGTATAGAGCGCGTCGGGTCGAATCTTAAGCTGGAGTCTGTAAGTGTGGGAGTAAAGCTCAAGTCTAACGATGCTGCACGAACTCCCCATTCTATTGTCACAACTTGTCACCTCACCTATGACTCACCGTTCCCTTGCGATCACGATCGGCGATCCCGCTGGCATTGGCCCTGAAGTCATCCTCAAAGCATTCGCTCAACTGCACTACCAGCCCGACAATTTCATCCTGATCGGCCATCGATCGATACTCGAAGCGACGGCTTTACGCTTAAATTTGAGCAAATCCGATCTGGATCTGGAAACCTGGACGATCATTGAACCCAGCCTGAACTCTGATCTTGATCTTGCTGCAATTCAGTCCGGAAACGAAAGTGCGATCAGTGGTGCTGCCAGCTTTGCCTATCTCAACCGTGCGATCGACTTCTGCCTCGATCAAACCTGCGGTGGAATCGTCACCGCGCCAATTTCTAAAACGGCCTGGAAAGCGGCAGGACATCACTACCCTGGTCAGACCGAATTGCTTGCCGAACGCGCCCAGGTCGAGCGCTTTGGCATGATGTTCGTCGCCAAATCTCCCCATACCGGCTGGTCACTGCGAACCCTATTGGCAACCACCCATATTCCCCTCGCCAGTGTTCCCACAACCCTAACTCCCGAGCTACTGGACTGGAAACTTGACCTCGCCATTCAGACCCTACGCGATCAATTTGGCCTCGATCGACCACGTATCGCCATTTCTGGCCTCAATCCCCACAGCGGCGAAAACGGTCAACTAGGTCGCGAAGAAGCCGACTGGATGAACACCTGGCTAGCCACCGCTCGCACCAAACATCCCCAAGCTGACCTGACCGGCCTGGTTCCACCTGACACCCTATGGGTTAAACCCGGTCAAGCGTGGTACGGCGATCGCACCGCAACCTCTGAGATCGCCCAGATTAACGCCCATGACCTCTATTTCGCGCTCTACCACGATCAAGGCTTGATCCCGACGAAACTGCTCGCCTTCGATCTTGCCGTCAACACCACGATCGGCCTACCCTTCATCCGTACCTCTCCCGATCACGGCACCGCCTTCGACATCGCTGGACGCGGTATCGCCGACCCGACCAGCACAATCGCCGCCATCAACCTGGCGATCGATTTAGCCACCTAAATCTCACTCAGATTACGCCACAACGAACAGACGCCGCAGCACAATATCTAAATCACAAAAATAGGACGATTAATCTACAACGGGGGTAAATACTGAGTCCAGCGTTGAGCAATATTTTCCCAGGTTTCCGCTTGGGCAATAGCTCGGGTTTCAGTCCGAATTTTATCTAGCTCTGCCGGATTCTTGAGCAGTTCGACCACACGACGAGCGATCGCTCGGTGGGTCTCAGGATCATCAGGATCACCGGGAACACTAATGCAATACCCTTTCTCCGCAAACACGAATGCATCCGTTGTCACAGGAACACAGCCGACAATCGACGACTCGCGCACGGAGACACAATCAACTTCCGGGTAAGTACACGGGTAATACTGAATTGCAGCCTTTGACTTTTCTTGCATTAGGTGTTTGTGGCCAACTAATCCCCAATCGGTCACACCCGGAGATTCTGCAATCAGTTTTTCAAGATGCTCACGCCATGCTGTATTGCCCTGTTGATAATCGCGCTTGGTAAAACCATAAAATAAGTCGAGGGTTGCATCTGGGATAGCTGCATGAATAATTGGCCAGCCATATAACAGTAGGGATTCAAGACCTCGGTAGTAGCGTGAAGCATAAACCAGCTTGTGCGGCTCGCGGATCTGAGCTTGTAAGGTAAGAATCGACGAATCATAGCCATTCGGAATAACAACAAACTTATCGTCAGGCACACAAGGCAGTAAGTTTTTTTGGAAGAAGCTTTTTGCGAAGACTTTATCAAAGATGTTGAGATATTTAGGCACAAAATACTCTTCTGGATAAGCCACATCTTGCCATTCTAGCCATAGTCGATCAGCTTTAACGTAAGACTTGCAGTAGCTTGGATTTCGACAGATAAGTAACGTGCTGAAATGGTCGTACCAATTTATTTTTCGGAAATCTACATGACGAATGCCACCATAAATTCCTTCTCGATTATTCCCTGCCTTGTCGATACAGCGGCTAAAGATCGTCACTTCATAGCCTGCCTGTGTCCAATATTTACTAAGGTAAACTAAAGACGCTTCTGAACCACTCGCTCCGTTGCGGACAAGGTCATCCTCAGTACAAATTGGCAGACTTGACTTGTAGATCGTAATTGTTTTTTGTGGCCAGCGTTTTGCTACAATTTTTTTCGTAATACCGTCTGTCCAAGGTAAGAGCTTTTTAATGAGCGACGTAATTGTGCGGCGTAAATAGTTCACCATAATAGTTAAAAAATTTGAAATTACCTAATACTGAGTAAAAAAAATAGGTTGGAAGAGTCTATAAAATGGATGAATCTGGGGAGGAATGCTTGTTGTCACCCACAACCATTTGTAATGAGAATGGTCGCCCAGCATCATCATGATATTTGTCTGCCCATTGTCGAACGATCGTATCAAGCTCAGACAGTGCTTCATTGATACGATTAGGCATGATATCAAGTTCTTCCAATAAGCGCTGAGTATGGGGCTTACGTTCAGCCCAATCACGCATCATGCGAAAAAAACGAGCCGTATCCTCGATCGTGATTCCCGTTCGCTCCTCATCATCAACTGGGGAATAAGAGGCTCGCACTAGGGCATAGATCGGCATCCCCCACGGTGAGTCGATTCGTTGAACGGTTCCCGAATAAATCAGTCGCCGCTTAATGTGTTCAGTCAATGCTTCACTCAGTGGCATCCGGCTATCTTCCGGTAAATCTTCCTGAGAACGTCGATGTAGAAACTCAATCAGATCCATAAATTGGAATGAATTGATCGCCTGAGCAGCGGGCAGAACTTCCGGGAGTTTATGTTCAAGTTGCCGCTTTTCGGCTGCACTCAGGTTTGATCCGGCGATGCGCGGCTTACTCGCATCCCACGGAAATTGTTCTAACCAGACATAGGGAAATTGGATGAGATAACGTGGCTCTTGCGAACCCAACATTTTTAGGAGCTTGCCTTCGGTTAGCGCTTGACGCACCTCCTCCACAATCACCTTGACGCGACGGGGCTCGATGTGATGCAAATGTCCCGTCATGCGCAGGTTTTCTCCCTGCTCGATGTACGTCGTATAGATGGTGCATTTCGCTGCCGTTGCCGCCGCATCCAGAAATGCACCATGGCGATGACCACTTGTTCGCATTGCGCAGAATGCAAGATAAAACAAGATCTGATCCATCGCACTGGGGCTTAACTGTTCGATTAAGTCAGCGTCCGTGCTCGTCATTCGCTCTAGTTCGGAGTGATTTCTCGGGGTCACAAGTTCAAGTCTGGTGTGTGTTACATTCGGGCGGGCAAGCTTAAAACCGGCAACATCTGGATATTGCCCGCATTCATAGTACTTAACGGTTCTGGCTTGCGAATAGTATTGTGATGCACACCCTTAGCGTCTTCGGTTGCAGAAGAGTCGAGGTTTGTGGACTTGGTCTGCACTTGGTTTAGCCGAACGTCGCTATTTTTCCACGTATACTCATCATAGTCGAGAAAATCCGCAATCTTCCCACCGTGATTGATGCTAGCCCTACGATCCCCATTAACCTAAGCCCGAGCGCACTCCATGAACTCCGGCGAATGACCCGTAACCGTCCCTCCCGATGCATCCAGCTACGCTTGGCGATCGGGGAATGTGCTCAATTTGTCTACCACTTGCAAGCTGTATCGATCGAAGCTCTCGACCAACACCAAACTTCCACCGATTGGTCACGGATGCAGATCGATGATCTATTAATTGCTATTGAGGGTCGCCATGCAGATCATCTTCAGGGTCTGATGATTGACTACTCTGAGGACTTAATGGGTGGAAGTTTCCGATTTGACAATCCCAATGCAGCGCGAACCTGTAGCTGTGGCAGTGCTTTCGATACATAGTATCGTCTTTTCATACAGCCTCAGTGAAATGTATTTCAATCGCTCGGCTCTAAAACTACTGTAAATCTTGAACAGTACCATCGGTATCGACAACACACACAGTTGCCAATTTTTCCTGTAAACCAACTCAAGATACCGAAGTTGACGAGATCATAAAACAGAATCAAGTTATGGGTTCGCCATTCTGAGCCAACGTGCCTACCGGGTTCTCCTAGAGATTGCTGTACTAAAAGGTGAGTCGTGAAAATTTCAATTATCGTTGGCAATTTAGCTTCTACAGGAGCCGGACGTTGGGTCTGTCGAACTTTTCTACTCGCTGAAGCGCTTCAACACTTGGGATATAGCGTTGAAATGTTAGGGTATTTGTTCGGCAAAAGTAATATTGACTTATCTCAATTTCCATACCCAATTCATACCTTCCCGGGACGAAACTATCCACAATTCTTGAGTTCTATGTGGCAGCTACATCGAAAAATATCCGGTGATGTAGTTTATGCACTGAAGCCTAAGATTAGTTCATTTGGAACAGCCTTGTTTCATAAGACTTTAACTAAAAAGCCAGTTATTTTAGATATTGATGATTGGGAACTAAGTTGGTTTGGTGGGGACTCTTATCGCTATCAACCGTCTATTCGTACCTTGATGCGAGACATCTTAAGTTCGCAAGGGATATTGCGAATACCCGATTCTCCACCGTATATCAAATGGATCGAGGCATATATTAAACGTGCTGACGCGATTACGATTCATACTCGTTTTATACACGATCGCTTTGGTGGAAACTACGTTCCAAATGGTAAAAATTTATCCTTATTTAATCCCGCTTTATATGATCCAGAGGAAAGCCGCAAAAAATATGGACTTGACCCCTTCCGTGTCTTAATGTTTCCAGGAGCGCCACGTCCCTATAAGGGTGTTGAGGATGTATTAGAAGCACTTGATATGTTGAATTGGCCGGATCTGCGGTTAGTCCTAGTGGGTGGCAGTCCTTATGATGACTACGATCAAACTCTCATGCAGCGTTGGTCGCATCGCATCGTCAAATTGCCAACATTTGACTATAGCCAAATGCCAGAAGTCGTTTCTGCGGCTCATGTCCTTGTCGTACCACAACGGGATACGGTGGCAACCTTGGCTCAGTTTCCTCTCAAGTTGACCGACGGAATGGCAATGGCAAAGCCGGTAATTGCGTCTGCGGTGGGCGATATTCCAGAAATTTTAGGCGGGACAGGTTTTCTCACCTCTCCCCAAAATCCATCCGAAATTGCACGGGCGATTGAAGCTGTCTTTGGTGATTGGGAACGATCGGAGGTGAAAGGTCAAAAAGCGCGGCAACGCTGCCAGGAAAACTACAGCATGGAATGTATGGCGGAATCCGTTGGACGTGTTGTGGAGTCGGTTAAGCCGCAAAATTGACTAACCTCCCTAAAGTCGATACGATTAGAGACTGTTTCTTGAATAGTAGTCATCGCCTACATCGTGTCTTAACCCATGCCCACTATCCAGCAGCTCATCCGGAGCGAGCGTCAAAAAGCGCATAAGAAAACCAAGTCTCCCGCACTTAAAAGCTGTCCTCAGCGTCGCGGTGTTTGTACTCGGGTTTACACCACGACTCCCAAAAACCGAACTCGGCGCTGCGGAAGGTGGCTCGTGTGCGCTTGACTTCCGGATTTGAGGTTACCGCCTACATTCCCGGTATCGGACACAACCTGCAAGAGCACTCAGTGGTTATGCTGCGTGGTGGTCGTGTCAAAGATCTACCGGGTGTGCGTTACCACATCGTCCGTGGAACCCTCGATACGTCTGGCGTTAAAGATCGACGTCAAAGTCGATCCAAGTACGGCGCGAAACGCCCGAAAGAGTAATTCTCAGCGTGATGGAGCATTGCTGCTCCGTTGTTTTCCTGTGCGGCGTTGACTTTAAAGAAGCCTTGAAAGCAGAGCGATTTTGTTGCCTTGCGCTCTGTTTTCATGCTGAAGGCATCGATTGGTAGGCAAGCTGCACTGGCGATCGCGCAAGACTAGCCCAGAGCTGGTTAGAGCGTTGATGGTCGCCCTTTTCCCAATTCCAGTGATAACGTTGCTTCCCCGTGCTTGACCCAGCCCAGGGGAATTCTATGTTGTCCTACCCCTAACGACTTCATAACAATCGCGAACACGCGAACCTAAACTACTATGTCTCGCCGTCAAAAAGCGCAAAAGCGCGTCATCCCTGCTGACCCTGTTTACGGAAGCCGTCTGGTCACGATGATGACTCGCCGTATCATGTATAGCGGTAAAAAGTCCCTGGCCGCATCGATCGTCTATGGTGCGATGGCTGCGATCAAAGAGCGTACGGGTGAAGAGCCGCTTGAGCAGTTTGAAACTGCGATCCGTAACGCTACGCCCTTAGTCGAAGTTAAGGCTCGTCGTGTCGGTGGCGCAACTTACCAAGTTCCGATGGAAGTACGTTCGGAACGGGGTACTGCCTTGGCGTTGCGTTGGCTGATTGCGGCCTCGCGCCAACGTTCGGGTCGTACGATGGCGATGAAGCTTGCCAATGAACTGATGGATGCTGCGAATGAAACGGGTAATGCTATCCGCAAGCGCGAAGAAACGCACCGTATGGCAGAGGCTAACAAAGCGTTTGCCCACTACCGTTACTAAGTTTGGCGTCTAAAGCGAGCGAGAATTGATTTTCATGGTCTTCTTGCTCGTGGCTTCGTTCTTTAGATCGCGATCGCACCATACTCCAGGAGTTAGCCGTGCCTAGAACGGTTTCATTAGATCACGTGCGCAATATCGGCATTGCAGCACACATCGACGCGGGCAAAACAACCACGACCGAACGCATTCTGTTTTACTCCGGCATTATCCATAAGATTGGCGAGGTTCACGAAGGAACTGCGGTAACTGATTGGATGGAGCAGGAACGTGAGCGCGGAATTACGATCACGGCAGCGGCGATTACCACCCAATGGCGTGATTGTCAGATCAACATTATCGATACACCCGGACACGTTGACTTCACGATCGAAGTTGAGCGGTCGATGCGAGTGCTTGATGGTGTGATCGCCGTGTTTTGTTCGGTCGGAGGTGTGCAACCTCAATCGGAAACGGTTTGGCGCCAAGCCGATCGTTACCACGTGCCGCGTATTGCGTTCGTGAACAAAATGGATCGCACCGGTGCAAACTTCTTTAAGGTGTACGAACAAATCTGCGATCGGCTAGGCGCTCCGGCGCTGCCCGTCCAGATTCCGATCGGCTCCGAGGGCGATTTTCGCGGCATTGTCGATCTAGTCCGCATGACCGCCTACGTCTACAACAATGATCTAGGGACGGATATTGAAGAAATTGCCATTCCCGATGATCTGATCGATGTAGCGACCGAGTATCGCGAAAAGCTGATCGAAATGGTGTCCGAAACCGATGATGATTTGCTTGAGAAATACTTGAGCGGTGAAGAACTCACCGAAGCTGAAATCATCAACCAAATTCGAGCTGGGACACTGGCCGGAAATCTGGTTCCACTATTGTGTGGGTCAGCCTTTAAAAATAAAGGTATCCAACTCCTGCTCGATGCTGTGGTTGATTATTTACCTACGCCGATCGAAGTTCCCCCCATTCAAGGGGAATTACCGAGCGGCGAATTGGCAACCCGCCTATGCCGGGATGAGGAGCCACTCTCCGCGCTCGCCTTTAAAATTATGTCTGACCCCTACGGGCGTTTGACATTTATTCGCGTTTACTCCGGCGTCCTTGAAAAAGGTAGCTACATTTACAACGCGACCAAGGATAAAAAAGAGCGTATTTCACGTCTGATCGTCATGAAAGCCGACGATCGGATTGAAGTCGATGAGCTGCGAGCAGGAGATCTTGGAGCGGTTCTCGGATTTCGGGAGACCCTGACCGGTGATACAATCTGTACCGACGATGCGCCGATCATTCTCGAATCTTTGTTCATCCCTGAACCGGTGATTTCCGTCGCTGTTGAACCTCGTACAAAGGCTGATATGGAGAAGCTCGGCAAAGCACTACAGTTGCTATCCGAAGAAGATCCCACCTTTCGAGTTCGCATCGATCCCGAAACCAACCAGACCGTGATCGCGGGCATGGGTGAACTGCACCTAGAAATTCTCGTCGATCGGATGCTGCGCGAATTTAAAGTCGAAGCCGATGTGGGTAATCCCCAAGTGGCATACCGCGAAACGATTCGCAGCAAGGCTAAAGGCGAAGGCAAATTTATCCGTCAAAGTGGCGGCAAAGGCCAATATGGCCATGTTGTCATTGAGATAGAACCGGGTGACCGGGATACAGGCTTTGAGTTTGACTCAAAGATTGTCGGCGGATCTGTTCCTCATGAATTTATCAGTCCGGCAGAAACAGGTATGAAAGAAGCTTGCGAATCTGGTATTCTAGCAGGCTATCCCCTGATCGATGTCAAAGTGACGTTGGTCGATGGGTCGTACCACGACGTCGATTCCAACGAAATGGCATTTAAAATTGCTGGTTCGATGGCAATTCGAGAGGTGGCGACCAACGCATCGCCGGTTCTACTCGAACCCGTGATGCACGTTGAGGTTGAAGTTCCAGAAGATTTCATCGGCAATGTCATTGGCGACCTCAACTCCCGCCGCGGCCATATCGAGCGGCAAGAAACGGATCGAGCAATGTCCAAAGTTTCTGCTAAAGTTCCTCTGGCAGAGATGTTTGGATACGCCACCGACATCCGGTCTAAAACCCAGGGCCGTGGCATCTTCTCGATGGAATTCAGTAGCTACGAGGAAGTTCCTCGCCATGTTGCTGAAACAATCATCGCGAAAAGCCTAGGGAACGCATAATCAGGAATAAAGGAATCATCATTCATGGCACGCGCAAAGTTCGAACGCACAAAACCCCACGTCAACATTGGCACGATCGGTCACGTTGACCACGGTAAAACCACACTGACCGCTGCAATCACGATGACGTTGGCAGCAGCAGGTCAAGCCAAAGCTCGTAACTACGAAGATATCGATGCGGCTCCCGAAGAAAAAGCACGCGGTATTACGATCAACACGGCTCACGTTGAGTACGAAACCACAGATCGTCACTATGCTCACGTAGACTGCCCCGGTCACGCTGACTACGTGAAAAACATGATCACGGGCGCTGCTCAAATGGACGGCGGTATTCTCGTGGTCTCGGCGGCAGATGGCCCGATGCCCCAAACCCGTGAGCACATCCTGCTGGCGCGTCAGGTTGGCGTTCCTCACCTGGTTGTCTTCCTCAACAAAGAAGACCAAGTGGATGACGAAGAACTCCTTGAACTCGTTGAACTCGAAGTTCGTGAGCTGCTGTCGGAATATGACTTCCCCGGCGATGATATTCCTATCGTGACCGGTTCTGCACTGCAAGCGGTTGAAGCACTCAAAGCAAATCCGAAACTCGGTCCTGGCGAAAACCCTTGGACGGACAAAATCCTTAAGCTGATGTCGGAAGTGGATGCTTACATTCCGGAACCGGAACGTGATGTAGACCAAGCCTTCCTGATGGCTGTGGAAGATGTCTTCTCGATCACCGGTCGTGGTACGGTTGCCACCGGTCGGATTGAGCGCGGTCAAATCAAAGTCGGCGACACGATCGAAATCGTCGGTATCAAAGACACCCAAACCAGCACGGTTACCGGTGTTGAAATGTTCCAGAAAACCCTGGACAGCGGTATGGCCGGTGACAACGTGGGTCTGCTCCTGCGCGGTATCCAAAAAGAAATGATCGAGCGTGGCATGGTGCTTTCCAAGCCCGGTTCGATCAAACCGCACACCAAATTTGAATCAGAAGTTTACATTCTGAGCAAAGAAGAAGGTGGCCGCCACACGCCGTTTTTCCCAGGCTACCGTCCGCAGTTCTACGTTCGTACAACTGATGTGACCGGCAGCATCTCCTTCGAAGAAGGTGTTGAAATGATCATGCCTGGCGACAACACCAAGATGACGGTTGAACTCATCTGCCCGGTTGCTATCGAAGAAGGTATGCGCTTTGCAATTCGTGAAGGTGGTCGTACCGTTGGTGCGGGTGTCGTCTCGAAAATCCTCGCCTAGTTCAATCCAGCGATTGACTCGGTAGTCTGAGCGGGAAACGCCAATTTAACGACGTTTCCCGCGCTTTTCTCTGAACCTTGACAACTGAATTTACTCAGCCTCTTCAACTATGGCCGCTATCCAACAGCAAAAAATTCGTATCCGCCTCAAAGCCTTTGATCGTCGTTTACTCGACACCTCCTGCGACAAGATCGTCGAAACGGCCAATCGCACAGACGCTACAGCGATCGGACCGATTCCTCTGCCCACCAAACGGAAAATCTATTGCGTTTTGCGATCGCCCCACGTCAACAAAGACTCCCGAGAGCACTTTGAGACCCGGACGCACCGTCGCCTGATTGATATCTATCAGCCTTCATCGAAAACGATCGATGCATTGATGAAGCTAGACCTTCCGGCTGGTGTTGACATCGAAGTCAAACTTTAAGCTTCGACGTTAGGTCTCGTTGAGACCCCGGAGACCCCGAAGTTGCGTGGAAATCATCTGTGTTGGCCAACCTAACGCTTTGCTCCACAGATACCCGTCCGTCCTCAGTAACGTCAATCGTCTCAGTCGTGCTGTACCTCTCTATATCTATGAGGTACGGCACTTGCCATCTATTCGCCTTTTTTACGTCGCGTCGAACTTGAATCCGCTACAGTAGAACACAGTAACGACGTACCATCTGATTTCATTAGTTAATGACCGTCCCCTCTTCGATCGCCGTTCGAGAACTCCCACTCTTTCCCTTACCTGAAATTGTGCTATTTCCCGGCAGACCATTGCCACTACACATTTTCGAGTTTCGTTATCGAATGATGATGAATACGATTCTCGAAAATGATGGCTATTTCGGGGTGGTGATGTGGGACCCCGCAGCCAAGACGGCGGCAAGTGTGGGGTGTTGCGCTGAAGTGATTGAACATCAGCGTTTGCCGGATGATCGTATGAAAATTTGGACGATGGGGCAGAAGCGCTTTCGGGTACTGGACTATGTACGCAAGAAGCCGTTTTATGTGGGTCTCGTCGAATGGCTTGAGGATGAGCCGATCATTGAAGATCTCAGCTCCCTAGCGACGGATGTCACGACGGTTTTAAATGATGTGGTACGACTGTCAGCCAAATTAATGGGACAAGCGATCGAGATGCCCGACGATCTGCCTGACTCACCAACTGACCTATCCTACTGGGTCGCGGGTAACTTGTATGGTGTTGCTGACGAGCAGCAAAGTCTGCTCGAAATGCAGAGTTCACGCGATCGGCTGGAACGCGAAGTTGAAATTTTAACAACAACCCGGAATCATTTAGCAGCTCGAACCGTCATTAAAGACACGTTTGATAACTCATAATTAGCAGCAAGCGTGTTGAATCAACACCAAGTATCACTGAAGATTGTGAGATCTGCACCTCTAATCCAGACCTCTAGTCAATACATCTATTCGTAGAGATTACGATTACACTCATGGGTGAAGCAAAACGACGTAAAGAATCCAACGGCGATCAGTACGGTAAAGAGCCATACATCCTGCCCTGGGTTCCACTAACCGCCAAGCAAGCTGAACAGTTTGTGCAATTAACCACTCGCGGCGCTTGGGCGGGGATTGTCGCCCTGATTGTTGTCTGGATCACGATCGTATTTATTGCTCCCAGCCTGGGTTGGCTTGATCCTCCGACTTAAATATTAAATATGTCATAGCGGCGGATCACCCTTAAAATAAAGGCACTGTTACTAAATCTGAGTTTTCTGAGAGAGTGTCCGAACAGAAGTCCTCTTCACCCCCATTCACGGTTCAGCTCTTGTTATGACTCGAACCCACGGTCTGTCAATATTGCCGCAATTGTCGCAAAATGACAATTTTCCTGAAGAACTCGGGTTAATAGCGTTCATCTCGGACAGTCATACACTTGCAAGGAGTGCCAAGATAAGCGAGATTGTTAAGGAAATCTAAAAAAACGAGAGTTTCTGAGAGAAACTTCACAGGAGAACGACTATGTTTGTCCGACTAGCCGACCAGCATCGCCGGTTTGTGCGAGAGCTAGTAATGAATCTGAAAGCACTAGCAACTGTCCTTGAGAAACGCGGCTATCTTGCTTCTTGCTACACCTGCGGTACGGAGATGAATAGTGCTTCGTTTATGGTGAGTTTGGGAGAAAATCATCTGATTCGTTTCCTGGTTTCTGACTATGGCATTACCTGGACGGAAATGCGTGATGATCGCGAGCTGATGAAGCTAGAGGGAGCTGAAGCGATTTCTCAACTTCAAGAACTAGCCAACCTGGTCAAAAATCAGGTTGAGCCGACTGAGTGTATTCGTGAGCTGCGTCAACTGACCGGCAGCCTCTAAGTCTCTCCGCTGGGGTACTATCACCGGTTCTTTAACTGATATGGATACTGCCGTTGACGTTTGGCAACATCGATACGTGATCTCGAATAACATTCGCCTTCACTATGTCATCCAAGGGGCGGGCGATTTGGTCGTGTTGCTGCATGGTCTTCCGGAATTTTGGTATTCCTGGCGCCATCAAATTCCGGCGCTAGCACGTCGATTTACGGTTGTTGTCCCGGATCTGCGCGGCTTTAATGATTCTGATAAGCCCGTTAATGGCTATGAACTTGATACGTTAGTGGCGGATTTGCAGGGTGTGATTGCGTCTTTGGGTTATTCCAAGGCTCATATTGTGGGTCATGATTGGGGCGGGGCGATCGCGTGGCGCTTTGCCCAAGAATTTCCGCAAATGCTTGATCGGCTAGCGGTGTTGAGTTTGCCGTGTCCTCAGGCACCGTTGTCGCTACTCAGTAGTAGCTTTGATCGATTACGACGTGTGAGTGCGTTGTTGGGTTTACATTGGGAAAATCGATCTACGGAATTGCAATCGGGCAGCTTACCGGCCAATTTTCAGGCGAAGTTACAAACCTGGGTTGCCCAGCTATTTCGGGAACAGTCGGTGCGTCAGGCGGCATTTAGCGCCGAGGATACTCAGCTTTATCAAGCTGCTTTGAGCAAGCCAGGAGCCTTAACAGCACTGGTTGAGCATTATCGTCAGTGCTTATCCCCCCAAATTTTCTGGACAATCTTTGGAAAATGGCTAAAGATCCCGAAAGTCCGACCTTGGTTTTGTTTGGTGCGGATGATTCGACGATCGACCAGTCTCTATGGCAAAACGTGAAGCAGTCGATTCGTGTACCGTTGACGTTAAAGTCAATCGCTCATTGCGGTCACTGGATTCAACAGGAAGCACCCCAAACGGTCAATCGAGAGTTGCTCGCATTTTTGATGGGTCGTTCTGAGAGCTGATCGCCGGGTGTGTTGGTTTGTTCCGAAGTTATATTTCGCCGAAATCTAGCACGGGGTGCGTTGATCTGAACGTTCTAGAATACTTAGATCCATTTCATCGAGTTCGACGGGTATGCCGTTACGAACAAGTTCGATGAAATCCTCATTGGGAACCATGATCGACAGGAGGTAAAGGCGAGAGGAGCCAGAGTTTCTGACGGTGTGTACTCCCGTCGGCGGGACAAGGATGCTATCGCCCGATCGTAAGCTTAAGGTTTTGCCGTCGCAAATGATCGCAGCTTCGCCTTTGAGAACGTAGAACATTTCGATCGCTCGATGATGCCGATGCATCGGAACCGATCCCGCAACCTCAAAAATTTCGACACAAACCGACAGTGAAATACTCGCAGTTTGGGGATCACAAACGATCGCAACGCGATTGGTATCGCTGGGATCGATCTTGAACGCACGATAGTGACGCGGAGACATGGCTACGGGAACCATACACCGTTCTGCTACTTCAATTGTCATCGATCAGCTTGGATGAATTGCCATTTTACACCTGCATAGTAGTGGCTGAATTCAAGATCAAAGGTTACGAATTAAGAACGAGACGTCCTAACAGATGACAATTTCATCGGAACGATTCATCCTGCTCTACAGTGAACTTTCTTCGGTCGAAAATAGTTCTTCATCAAACGTTGTATCTGATAGCTCTTTCGCTTCTAGCGACTCAATTACGTAAGGTAAAGCGGCTCCATCAAGACCGTGACGAATGCGTTGTGGAGTTTCTTCAAAGAGAACAAACAGCGGAAAAATTCGCTCGGCGGCCTCGCTATAAATGTGGCGATAGCGGAAGGGCATCACCCATTCGTACCCTTTCGAGAGAAGAACTTGAATTTTGCGCCAACGCAGCAATAAGTCCGAGAGTTCTTCATGAGGGCGATAGACCAAAACAAAAATTTCGATGCCCATTTTAATTTTCCAATCGGGCTCGCACATAATGATGCCCAACTCGCAAGGCAGACAGATGGTTTCATTCGCGCCGACAATCATGTTGTCGAGACGGCTTGGGCGATCGGGTCTCGCATACGAATGAGCGGAAATGGGATCGGAATCAGGCTTTCGTTTGGACGCCGTAGGCTTGGAATGGCTTCGAGGTAGGGACGATAGCGGCGTAGCAAGCTGATCGCGTCTTCGGCGTTACAGTATTTAGCGAGAACGTCTTCGTAGTGGTTCTGTTTGACGGTCATGCAGGCGAGCGAAATCACAATTTCGGGTGGAGCGTCGTGTTTATCTTAACGATTTCTCATGCTGACATCATTGGCAGGTTCTAGGTACAGGGCAAACCCTTTTCTTGATACTGTCAAGGAGTGAGTACATTGACCAATTAAGAATAGGCACGAACGATGCGGATTTTGATGATGGGCGGCACTCGGTTTGTTGGGGTGTACCTGACGGAACTGTTGCTCAAACAAGGCCACGAAGTGGTGTTGTTCAATCGAGGTAATCAGCCTGCTCCGGCGGGTGTGACACAAATTCATGGCGATCGCACGGATGCTGAACAGATTCGGACGCAATTAGCTGGAGAATCGTTCGATGCGATTTTTGATAACAACGGGCGCAGTCTGAGTGATACGCAACCTTTGGCGGATTTGTTCGCCGGTAAGGTTAAACAATTTGTCTATATGAGTTCGGCGGGGGTTTATCTCAAGTCGGATGAAATGCCTCATGGGGAGGGTGATGCGGTCGATCCTGCCAGTCGTCACAAGGGTAAATTTGAGACCGAAGCTTATCTTGCGGCGCAAGGATTGCCGTTTACCTCGATCCGCCCGGTCTATATCTACGGCCCAAAAAATTACAATCCGATCGAGGGCTGGTTTTTCGATCGCCTCTCGCGCGATCGCCCCATCCCAATTCCCGATAGTGGAATGCAAATAACCCAGCTCGGCCACTGTGCGGATCTGGCTGCGGCGATGGTGGCCGTGTTGGGTAACGATGCGGCGATCGGTGAAACCTACAATATTTCCGGCGATCGCTATGTCAGTTTTGATGGTTTGGCTCGTGCCTGTGCGGCGGCGATGGGTAAAGATCCGGATCAAGTTGCGATCGTTCACTACGATCCCAAACAGTTTGACTTTGGCAAACGTAAAGCCTTTCCCTTGCGATCGCAACACTTTTTTGCAGATATCCATAAAGCCCAAACCCAGCTTAATTGGACACCACAATTTGATCTGTTAGCCGGTCTGAAAGATTCCTACGAAAACGATTTTCTGGTCAGCGGTCAAAATCAAGCCGAGGTGGATTTTTCGACGGACGATATGATTCTTAAATTGAAGAGTTAGGCTAGAGTGCGACGATCCTGTTTACTGCTCTCTGCCATTCAACTACGTGGATTTACGTTGGTTACGTTGTGGGTGGCGGATGATGTCAAGTATCGATCGTCTAAGGGTGCTAGATCGTCAAAATTGTGGCGAAGAATGGCAAACTCTTCGCTACAGTGATGGCGCAGGACAGTGTATTTTCCTGTTCTCCACTGCTCACTGATTAACGCTCGCCTTTGTCTGAGCGATCGCCTGCCAAATTCATGACCCAGCCCCTGCAAATCCAAGCTGACCCCCTGTCAAGCCTGACATCTTCACCCCAAGTCCCTCCGCAACCGACTTCTGAGATGATCACCGATCATACGGATCGCTCGTTTGATTGGAGTGCGGCGATTAGTCTAGCGGTGGCACTAATTGCTGTGTCATTTGCGGCGATTTTTATGCGTTATAGCGAGGTCGAAATTAGCGCGAATGCCACCGTATTGTGGCGATTTTTAGTGTTTACGATGACCTTTGGCACGATTCGCGCGATCGGTGAATTACGTCAGCGCTGGACGGCTCAGGCGGATGGCGAACGAGAGGTGTCTCCCCCGATCTCGGCGCACCAGTGGGTCTTGCTCGGAGCGGTCGGGGCGATCGCCACAGCCTCCTTGGTGTTGTGGGCGATGTCATTAACCCGCACCAGTGTCGCCAATTCCGTCCTGTTGAACAATTTGACTCCCCTGTTTACGACCTTAGGGGGCTGGCTGTTTTTAGGACAACGCTTCGAGCGTCGTTTTATTGTTGGCCTGGGTGTGGCCTTGATTGGTGCGTTTGCCCTGGGTGCTAGTGATCTGCATCTAGGCGGAACCACCCTCGTGGGTGATGCCTATGCTTTGCTATCGGCGGTGTTTTTGGCGGCCTATTTTTTGCTCGCGGAACGGCTCCGTGATCGCTTTTCGGCTACGACTATTTTGCTCTGTCGCTGTTCGATCGGTATTGTCATCTTAGTGCCGCTCATCCTTGTGACCGAGGGGGTTCATTTTTGGCCAACTACATCCACCGGCTGGCTTGCAGTCATTGCGTTGGGGATTATTTGCGAAGGGTTGGGACAACGTTTGCTCGCGAAAAGCTTTGAGAAATTCTCTTCGAGTTTCATCTCACTCTTTTTACTCCTTGAACCACCCTTAAGCGCACTATTTGCTTGGTTTATCTTTTCGGAACAAATGGGAATCTCAAATTTGATTTCGTTTATTTTGGTTTCGATCGGTCTCTATCTTGCCAAGTTTAGCCATTCCACGAGTCATGAAGCGGCAACCGCGAATTAAGCCGACGAACTCTCGAAGCCATTAACCGGTTAATCCGAAATCAATCGTCGTGCAGTTTTGATGTTTGAAATGCGATCAAGATTTGATCGCATTTCAAACGGGGCTAGTGCGTTCCTGGGTCAACTCCCAACGAAACCGCCAGCGCCTGTTCCGCTTTTGCAAGACGATCGATGCTAACAGACAACGCCGTAACGCCCGCATTGAGCAAATCCCCCAGCGTTTCGGGATCATCGACAATCTCGTCATCACATAACTGACAGGCGATTCCGTGACGCCTCGTCGTTGCGGCTAGTGCCAGGACGGCAGCGTGTAGCGCGGGTCGAGCTGCTTTGACGATCGCCGCACTGCGTCCATCTTCACGATCTAACCCAAGCATCAGCGCTGCCAGATCATTCGTGCCGATCGCGATGCCGGAAATCCCCATTTGGCAGTATTCCTCAAGCAGCACCAGCACAGAGGGAACCTCCGCCATGATCCACACTTCGATCGAGCTGTTCGTACGGTCGAAACCTAGACGTTCGAGGCGCTGCCAGCAAAATTCCAACTCAGCGCAGCTACGCACAAAGGGCAAAAGGAGGCGGATATGGGTCTGACCGTTGTGGTGTAGTTCTGCCAAAACATTGAGTTGAAGATCAAATAGAGTTGGTTGATCGAGGTAGAGATGTATGCCTCGATCGAGGAGGGTTGCGTCAGGTGTGAGACGATCGAAGATGCGATAAAACAAGCTGCGCTGACCACACAGTTTGATCGCCAGCATTAAACGCTGATGTAACCAGCGATATAGTTCGCCGTATTCTCGGGGTGTTGGGTTGAGGGTCAATTCGATGCCCTCGGTA
The DNA here is from genome assembly GCA_012033105.1 of Coleofasciculaceae cyanobacterium RL_1_1. GTDB lineage: Bacteria > Cyanobacteriota > Cyanobacteriia > Cyanobacteriales > Geitlerinemataceae > RDYZ01. Next base: position 9,031 of record JAAUPN010000017.1, on the reverse strand, counting down.
AAGGCCAACATTTCTGAACGCAAAAGACCAATCCCACCCCAAGCTCGCTCAAGGGACAAATTGCGTTCGAGGTAGCTGAGGCTGACCCGCAGGGCGACTTGATGTTGTAACTTTCCGGAGTAGATAGCGATCGACGGCGGCGAAGGTTGATCGTTGCGGAGTGGTGGAACTGATGTGTGGAGTTGATCCGTGTTGAGTTGGAGAGTGTCGCGCTGGCGAACGTTGCGATTAGAACTCAGGCGCACGCTGGAGCGGCTACCGGAGTAGCGCATGACTTCTCCGGTATTGGCATCCACTTCGAGGAGGTCACCGGTGTTTAATGCGTTCACAATTCCCACCACACCGACGACGATCGGTAAACCCAGATCCCGCGCCAGCAGAATTTCATGACTGGTACTGCTGCCCGCTTCGACAACGAGTCCTGAAGCATGACGTAGATCGCATAAGCGTGTCGCTGGGATTTTGGTGCAGACCCAAATTTCTCCAGGCTTGGGAGCGGTGCGATCGAGGGACGGACTGACATCAAGGGTCGAGTCTGATCTCGATTCGGATAGTGGCTTAAACGGCTTAAATGGCTTAAACACGAAGGCCGCAGCCGTTATCCGTCCGCCCGAAGCGCTAACACCATGCCAGATCGCAGTCCGGATGGGTTGTGGAGGTTTGGCTTTGAGGGTTTCGGTAAACCAACAGGACGGGCGTGTGTAATCAAGGGGTGCAATATCATGCACAAACAGATTGTGAGGAGTTGGTGGGGTGCGTGTGGTTCTCTCTGGGGCTAGATTGGTGAGCGCGATCGCATCCGACCTTGGGGGGGGGGGAGTTGTTCTCTAAGCCCGCTGTGTGATCGATGTTGCGATCAATCTCCGGTTCCGTCTGGATCGCGATCGCAGTGGGTTCACAGTATGACCCAAACGACCAATCAATCCGCATTCCGGCGGCGAGGGCGGGGTGTTGCCACTGACGGATTGATTGAGCCAGTTTGATCAGGGTGAGTAAGTCATCGAGCTTAAGGGCAAACTGAGCTTGGTGCTCGATCGAAACCTCGGTCAGGGTGAGTTCAACGCCGGAGGAAAGGGTTAGGGATGGTTGCAGAGTATAGCTGCATAGTTTCTGACCTAGGGTCTGGGTCTGAGTTGAGTGAGAGGCCAGATCGAGATCGAAATGATCGGGTTCGATGAGACCGACATCAAAAATGTGGGGTAACCCCCAGGTGGCGGCCACATATAGGCGATCGCCGTGTAGTTCGGCAAATCCTGATGTGTAAACCGACGGGATTGATCGTAGTTCTAGGGATAGCGTTAGCGTTTTGCAGGATAACTGAGCGCTCGACCATACCCGAACAATGCGACGGCGAAACAATTCACCCCACGCTGCAAAGATTCCCGCGATCAAGGCTTTTTCGTTGTGCGAGACGATCGGGCGGTGCATCATCTCGGCGATCGCGGCACACTGTTCCGCCGACAGTTGCGAACTGGCGAGATGTGGCACAATCTCGATCGTGTCTGTGGGCAAGAGTTGTGCCACGTCCCAAATCGCCGTCCGAACCTGTGACTCTAGCCGATAGGTTTGCCAGTCCTGCGCCACGTCTGCCCGGTAGGTTGCCGCTGCTTGTCTGAGATCGGCTTTGTCGTGGTGGGAGCGTGGGGACGGTGCGATCGGTTGCTGGGCAAATTGAGCGATCGAGGCGGCTTTCCAGGTCTGACGGGTCAGCAGATTGATCAGTACATTGCCATGAATCCGAGCGCTCGGCAGATAGGTTGCACCCGAGACAGAACGGGCAAGCGGACAGGTACAGCTAGAGATGAGAGTCGAGCCGTTCGTTGCTGGGGTATCGTCGTGATCAAAGTGTGAGAACGGCTCAGGCGGCACGTCACCTCCTCGTTACATCAAAGTCAATTTAAGTCGGATTTGAGGCAGATTTGAGTCAGGTTTGAGTCTGAATCGCATTGTCCAAAGGCACTCCGGTCTAACCCGATGAATACCGGACGGACGGACTGCAAGATGGGTGAGAAGTCCGATGGCTCACAGGGTTCTAAAAGTTGGAACAACGATGGATTGTTGAGACGTTAAAGGCTGATCAGCTTTGATGGTACTGATATCTTACGGGCTACGTTGAACCGTAATCGAGCCCAGCGGTGAGAGGGTAACGATCAACGGTGAACTTGAATAATGGATCTAAGTTTTAGATCTAATTCTTGGATAGCTATTGATCGCGTTTTAATTCCAAACGCCACCGCGAAATTGCCCCGAGCCGATCGCCACCCAAAAGAGATTGCCCGTCGGGTGAGAAAGCAAGCGTCGTCATATCTCGCGCGAGTACTGATTGTACGACCTGATTGTCTGCGATCGACCAAAGTTCGATGGTGTCGGATCGCGCCGGTTGCGACACGGCGAGGTAGCGACCATTCGGACTGAGCGCGATGGCAATCGGTGTATCCGGTTCAAAATCGAGTTTACGGATTTGTTGCCCCGTTTCCAAGTCCCATAACGTAATGGCTTGATCGATCAAGGCGAGCCATCGACCATCGGCACTAAAACTCGCCTGTTTGGGGGAGGGTCGATCAATGGATCGAAAGACTGCCATGGTGGGATTAAGCTGCCACACGGTCGCGCCCAAGGTCGGGGCTAGCCCAAAGGCTAACATCCCTTGGGGGGAATGGGTTACAGCTTGGAGATTGGCGGCCAAGCTGCGTTTGTTCGTGGTCTGAAGCTGATCGGTTTCCCAATCGATCAGTTCGCGATCCATGGCTCCAACCAACGTTTGGCCATCCGTCGAAAAACTGAGCGCTTTGACCATACCGGGACTGGTTCCGATCGGTTGTTCAAACAGGATATCCTCGCGATCGCGATTCCAGATGCGCACCACACCATTCTCGCTACTGCTGGCAAATCGATCCCCTTGGGGTGCAACGGCGATCGCGGTGATTGGTGCTGTGTGACCATAGTAGCGATCGGTAAGAGCCAAGATGGGGGTCTCGGTCTCGGTCTCATCGGTTAGTTTGGCGGATTCTGGAGCGGAGGAATTTAGGTTATGAACCTTGGCAATATTTTGGATGGCGGGCAGAGAGGAGTTGGAGGCATGGGTGGTTGATTCGCTCGACGAATGGCTACGCTCGGCATACTGAATGCCATACACCACCGACAGAACGATCGTCACAATCGTTAAACCCGCCAGTACGTCAAACCGGTAGCGCCATAGATCCGTCCAGAGGGCGATCGGTGGAGTGTAGGGCTGGGGGGCGATCGGCCTGCTGGTGTGGATGGGTGTGAGCGTGCTGGCCTGATGGGGCAGAGAGGGTCTAGCTTGGGGTAGAGGGATACGAGGTACAGCAATGGTTCGTGCCGCCGGTGAAGACGCCACGATGCGAGCGCGATGTTTGGGTGCGGGCTTGTCTTTCCAGCGTTGGGCGTCGGCGATTTTTTGAGGAAAGGGATCGCGTCCGCCGAGTTTTTGTGTGCGAGCACACCAGGGGCAATGCTCTAGGCCGTCATCGTAGCGGTGTTGGGTGTTGCGATCGCAGGTTACCAGGTGGTGTTCAGCCTCATCGAGGGCATGGAGCCAAACTTGGGCATTGGGTCGATCGCGCGGAGTACGAGCATCAAAGCAGCGGACGAAGAGACGCTGAAGCCGTGGAGCCATCATGGTGAATTCCGGTGCGATCGGCGTGGGGCGATAGGGAACCGCAAGCTGACGACTGTAGAGAAAATGCCCCGCTGCAATCCGTTCCGCAATACTCGGTGGATCGCCCTGTCCCTGAAACACTCCGCCAAACGGATGTGTGCCTTCCATCAACAATTGAAAAATGGCCACGGCTAATCCAAAACAGTCCTGAGCCGGGGTACGATTCACCTCTCGTAGGGACTGCCCTTGCAATTCGGGCGGGGTGAATTCGGGTTTACCGACGGGACAGCGATAGGTGGCCTGACGCGATCGATCATAAATCTGAAACGAATCGGTATCGACCAGCGAGACCAGCGCTCGACTATTGACGAGAATATTCGACTCATTCACATCACCCACCACATGGCCGCTCGCGTGCAAACTGGCAAAGGCGGCGGCTAAATTACGTGCCGTGCGATGGAGATAGAGATAGTTAAAGAGGGGAACGCGATCGCGGCGATTTTTCGGTGTCCACACCGTGTGCAGCGGCAGCATATTCGCCACGCGCGGCATCAAAAAGCCGATCGCTTGCCGATCTTTCCAGAGCAAATCCACCGGCCAGGCGATCGATACATGCCCAAGAGTCCCCGTCGGATCGATCGGCGGATCGGACACCATCGCCACCAGCTTCAGCGCCATCTCCCGCGTCGGCTTGTGATAGATCTTCGCCACGCACTCCGTTCCCGGCACATCAAAACAGTACCCTCGCCACCGCCACCAATGCGATCACCGAGGGTAATATGCTGGCCGGTACTGTGGCGCTGGAGTTTCACGCTGGAGTCAAGGTGACGGGTTGGTCATGCTCTTTGATTTTGCCTGATTTTGCTGCGAACTGTCCCGGATGGTCAGAAACCAGATTTCTCTGGTTGCAGTTTCTAATCCCTCCCTCATCAACCAGACCTTTGAAGTTTTGGAAACCTCTGAGGTCTCACATTCAAACAGTCATTTTTTTCGCTTAGGCTACTTTAGATAATAGGTTAAGTAGAGCAAGAAAATAAATCGTGCTTCAGCGTAAGATCGCACTTCGACTACGCTCAGTGCTCATTGACCCTCTGGCTTCAAGCAAACCGTCATTTTTTAGCTTGGGCTACTTAGTTTGTGTGATTTTTTATATCAAACTTAGCTTAACAAAAATTTTAGCTGTGCTTGAATTTTATGGGTAGTTTAGACGAAATTGTAAAATGCTAAAATCAATTCAATAAAGAAGCACGCGGAATAATATCTGTAGCTAAACTTCAAGGATTTAGTATAACCCGTACTCACGTGCTTTTCGGTGACTGTAAGCAAACACAGCCGAAGCCGCAAGCGCCATATTTCCCCACGATCGCCCCATCCCGCTCACACCCACCATGCTCGCGACCAACCCGCTCTACATCACCCCTGACGACTACCTCGCCGCCGAAGAAATCAGCCCCATCCGCCACGAATACCGCGATGGTGAAGTCTTCGCCATGACCGGCGGTACTCGCAACCACCACACGATCGCGGGAAATCTCTTCTTTCGACTCAAAAATCATTTACGTGGCTCTGGCTGTCGTACCTTCATGGAAGGAATGAAGCTCCGGGTTCAGGAAAGTAACTCGTTTTACTATCCCGATGTGGTTGTCACCTGTGATGATCGCGATCGACCCAACAACGAGCAATATATCAATCACCCCAGTCTGATTATCGAAGTGCTTTCACCCAGTACTGCCCGGTTCGATCGCACCGAAAAATTCGCCGACTACCGCACCATTTCCAGCCTCAGCGAATACGTTTTAGTTTCGACCGATCACCAACAAATCGAACAGTTTCAACGAGATGATCGCGGTCAGTGGTACAAAATTGAATTCGCTGACTCACTGCAACTGGCAAGCGTGGATTGTGCGACCGCGATCGATGAAATCTACGAAGATACCGACATTTTGGCGTAGAAAATAGGCCAAAAACAGCAAGAAACCGGGTTTCTCAATGCTAGCCATCCTCATTAGCCAACGGCAAGAAACCCGGTTTCTCATTCACGGTTGCAGCGTGAGAACCCTACATAGCTGCCGCTTCCCGTGCCGCTGCCGCTTCATCGGGATGAATGCCCAGGCGCGTTAGGTTGATGCGATTTTTGCTATCAATTTCGCGCACCTTGACGACGATTTCATCGCCGATCGAGAGTTCATCATCCACCTTGCCGATGCGGTAGTCCGCCACCTGCGAGATGTGAACCATCCCCTCTTTACCGGGGAGAATTTCGACAAACGCACCGATCGGAATAATCCGCGTCACTCGACCGAGGAAAACCTCACCCGATTTCACCTGGCGCGTCATGCCCGCAATGATGCGCATGGCACGTTTCGCACCCTCGCTATCCTTGCCCGACACCGTTACCGTACCATCATCATCGATATCGATTTTGCAGCCGGTTTGCTCCGTGATGCCCTTAATCGTCTTACCACCAGGGCCGATGACCAAGCCGATCAAGTCTTGCGGAATCCGCAGCGTCACCAAACGCGGTGCAAACGGTGATAGTTCTTCCTTCGGCTCGCCGATCGCTTCGAGCATTTTGTCGAGGATGTGCAGACGTGCCGGAAGCGCTTGGTGGATCGCCTTCGCAATCACCTCCAGCGGCAAACCGGAAATCTTCATATCCATTTGCAGCGCCGTGATCCCGGTATCAGTTCCCGCCACTTTGAAATCCATATCACCGAGGAAATCCTCGATGCCTTGGATATCCGTCAGGATGCGAACTTCATCGCCTTCTTTAATCAGACCCATCGCCGCGCCGCTCACCGGCTTGGTAATCGGCACACCGGCGTGCATCAGCGACAGAGTCGAACCGCACACGGAACCCATGGAGGTCGAACCGTTCGACGACAGGACTTCCGAGACAACGCGAATCGTGTAGGGAAACTCCTCTTTCGAGGGCAACACCGGCAACAATGCACGTTCAGCTAGCGCACCGTGACCCACTTCGCGGCGACCGGGCGATCGCATCGGGCGCGTCTCACCCACCGAGTAGGGCGGGAAGTTGTAGTGGTGCAGGTAACGTTTTTCGTTTTGGGGGTTCAGGTCGTCGAGTTCCTGAGCATCACCGGGCGTTCCCAGGGTCGCCAGCGACAGCACTTGGGTTAAGCCACGATTGAACAAGCCGCTACCGTGAACCCGCTGGGGCAAGACGCCAATTTGACAGGAAATCGGACGCACTTCGTCGAGTTTGCGACCGTCAACCCGGACGTTATCCTTGACGATCTGAGCCCGCATCAGCTTCTTGGTCACGTTCTTGTAAACGTTACCCAAAGCTTTGCTATTCGCTGCTACCGCAACACGAACCGGGTCGTCTTCTTTCAGTTCCTGAATCGCCTCAGTGATTTCAGCTTTGAGGGCATCGAGCGCCTCATCACGTCCCGCTTTGCCCAAATCAAAGTTTGACAGAATGGCTTTCACCTTTTTCGTCGCAGCTTTGGTGACGTAATCTTCCAGGGTGGAGTCCACGACGGGCGGTTCGGCGGTGACGAGAGAAATGCCCAGTTCCGCCATGATTTCTTCTTGGGCTGCAATCAGATCGCAGGCGGCTTCATAGCCAAAGTCGATCGCTTCGATGATGTCCTGTTCTGGCAGGCAGCTCGCGCCTGCTTCCACCATGACGACACCGTCTTTGGTTCCGGCGACGATCAGGTCAAGATCACCGTCACGAATTTCGTCATGGGTGGGGTTGATGATAAAGTCATCGCCAACCAAGCCGACTCGCACGGCGGCCATTGGCCCATTAAAGGGAATCCCGGCAAGAATCGTTGCGAAGGATGCGCCGGTCACCGCGAGGACATCGGGGGGGACAAATTCATCCACCGACAGGGTTGTGGCGACGATTTGGATGTCGTCGCGAATCCACTGGGGAAAGAGGGGGCGCATGGGTCGATCGATCAATCGACTGGTCAGCGTCACTTTCTCGGGCGGGCGACCTTCGCGGCGAAGGAAACCACCGGGGATCTTTCCTCCGGCATACATCCGTTCTTCGTAATCTACGAGCAGGGGTAGGAAATCAATTCCTTCACGTCCAGACGATCGCGTTGCCGTAACCAGAACAGCCGTATCTCCCGACTCTACTAACACGGAACCACCAGCTTGCGGTGCGAGTAAACCAACCTTCAGTCGAATATCCCGTCCGTCAAAGGATATTGACTTTTCCATTTCTTTCATGCAGGACTCTTATCCTTATCGATTTTACTTATCTTCAATTAACGTTCGACTGTGGCAATCCTAACATTTATGAGATCGTGGCGGGATCGTAGACAGACCCGACACGCGCTCCTGTCTTGGCAGTATGAGGATTACCTAACATGCGGCTGCACTCGCAGACGATGCGTCCGAATTAACGCCATCTCGAACGTTTGGCAACGATGCCCTTCTCGTTTCTTTGGAGATCGCATTAATCTTAGTGCATTTGGTTCGATCGCTGCGGTCATCGCGACCCGGTTTGTCCTAACAGCGTTGATATCGCATCCCGCCGGGAAGCTGCACGATCCAATCCATGAGTTCAAGCTGAGATAACGCCGCGAGCAGTTCCCCATCCGTCAGATCGACACGGGTTGCAAGCTGATCCACAGAAATGGGTTCGTAGGGGATGGCTTCGAGGACGTGACGTAATGGTTTTTGAAGGTCTGCGGGAATTTCCCGGTACTGGAATGCCTCGGTTTGTGATTTTGATGTAGTCGTGACCCGTTGATGGTCAAGTCCTGGCAACGTGCTAAGAAAATCTAGCAGATGTTGCTCTTGGAGGATGAGTTGTGCGGCTCCGTCTGCGATCAAACGGTTGCAGCCACTTGATTTTGGTTTTTCAAGGTCACGAGGAATAGCAAATACTTCACGGCCATAGTCATTGGCAAGGCGAGCTGTGATCAATGCACCAGAACGCTCCGGTGCTTCAATTATGATCGTCGCACGACTGATCGCGGCAACAATGCGATTTCGTGCCGGGAAATGTTGACTGTGAGGTGGGGTATTGACAGGGTATTCACTTAAAATTAGTCCCCTTTCACGAATTGCAGCATATAGCTTTTGGTTGAATTTAGGATAAACAACATTGACCCCCGTGCCGAAAACAGCGATCGTACGTCCGTCATGACTCAGGCAGGTTTCATGGGCGATCGTGTCAATTCCCTCTGCCATGCCGGAAATGATCGTGACGCCTTGTTTGACGAGAGCTGTCGTAAGCCGCTGTGTCCAGTACTTACCGTAGTCTGAATATCTCCGTGTCCCGACGATCGCCACGCTCGGCCTCTGACCAGTGAGATCTTCAGGCTGAGGTTCGCCCAGGTAATGCAAAATCGGCGGCGGTAGCGGACTCTCTCGCAACAAGGCTGGGTAATCGTCGTCGCCGAGCGTCCAAAAGTTCGGATTCGC
>JAAUPN010000152.1 GCA_012033105.1 Coleofasciculaceae cyanobacterium RL_1_1 | reverse complement strand
GCCTGCTTGAGTTCTTTGAGATCCTCGGCAAAATTATCTTTGACCGCTTTCGGAACCGATTTTGCGGTGTCCCATCGGGCTTGAGCCAGCGTAACACCGTCGAACTCGTCCCCGTCACCACTAGTTCCGCCGTAAAGTCTCCCAACATTTCGCGCCGTGTATCCACCGTTTCTAAACCATAGGTGGGGACGCCCAATTCTTCGATTTCCTCACGCGACAAGCCCGCCCGATCCGCTGCTGCATTTAACGCCCGATCAATGCCCATTTGCGCGGGCTTAAATTTAACCTTGGCCTTGAGTAGCGCCAACTGGCCGATCGCCGTCATTCCCGGAATCTGACCCAGCACCCACACCCCAGCATTCCCCACTCGCACACAACGCGGCCCGACTCCCGGCGCTTTACGGTAGGCCGATAGCGTTAGGCTCGCGATCGCCCGAGTCAGATCCTCAACTAGGATAACATCACCGGATTCTCGACCCAGCTCCACCAGTGTCGGACACAGCCATAACAAGCCTTTGAGAACATCGCCATTCACCTCATCAATTAATAAATTGGGGTCGGGACTCCACTGCGACCATTCCGTGATCGGCTGTGTGCGGGGCTTATCGACCAGGGAAAACCAGGCCGTCAGGCAGCGCGAGACGGTGGTGGCATTGAGCTGATCGAGCCAGGAGGCGATCGGCTGACGCCATTTTTGGGTGGGATGGGCGGCGGTGGCGGTGGCGCAATAGGAGAGAAGTTCGCTCCATGTGGTGCGATCGGTGTTGGAATGGGTGGCGAGATCGGCGATCGCACGATCAGACCAGGCTTCACCCGTTTTGAGTGGCAGCGCCGTTGCACAACCAACCAAAGCTCGTAACTTCGCCAGGTGTAAACGCTCTTGTACCGTCTTGCCGTACCATCCTTCGACACTGTCACAAAAAAGTGCGATCGCCGCCTCCAACTCAGGCGTTAGCGAGGCGTGATTCAGATAATTTCCAACGACTTTCAGGATCTGTGCGCTGCCAGTTTTCCAAAACAGATCGTGAGGGAAAATGTGTAGGAGCGTCACTAGATCGTCATACTCAAAGAGTAATTTACGATTCAGAATTTGGAGGGCTGATCGGTAGAGTTTAATATCAATTGCTCGAAATTGATGACGTTCATCATCATCAACATAGGTACAATGACACTGCTGAAGTAAGGCGATCGCGAGTTTTGCTTGGAGCGATTGATCGAGACCAAAAGCATCAGATCCAGCCTCAGAATCTCGAAGTTTAAAGTCATAAAAATTTGATGATTGATCTGCTGCAATTCGATCAATAATCGAGCCAAATAGTTCTGGATCTGGAGAATTCTCTACAGAATTTGTCATGTTCTTTTGCCGCTTTTTCTCAATGTTTACTTTGAAAAGCCTCGAAAAAATATCCGAATTTACACCTCACACAACAATCGACTGCTATTGATTTAGTTAATGGATCAACCACCCACCAACGGCATTAACTTGAGAAACGTCACCGACATCCCCGGACGGATGACGAGATCAGCATCCAACTCTTCCGCTTGCTGATCATCAATCAGCAAAATAAAACCGTTTCGCTCGAACGCCTCGATCGCCTTATCCGCCTGCACTTCCCAATCAATTCGACGCGACTTTTTAAGCTTATAACCATTCAAGGTTTGTTCCGCATCGATCGGCTTGACCAAGCCATGAAACATCTCGCTCTGAGCTGCGTTGTAATCTTTCACATCCTGATATACCCGACGGCGAATCAACTCACGAACTGTAATTCGCTCGGTGAGAAATTCTAGGGCAAACACTGGGCGAGTTTCACCCAAAGTCGTTGCATCATGAATCGTCAGGCTGTGACTCATAGGGACGATAGCGGCGACAAATTCCGCTCAGAAACAACACAGTTATATTTTAGCAAATCCTTTCCCAACGATCCGAACTGACGCAGATCTCCGAGGTCTAAAGTTCACATCTCTGCTTAGAAGCTGTTTCTAAATGATTAGAACTGACGAATTACCCGGCGAGTAATACTGTGGTCATATTGCCATGATGCCCCTACGAATTTCGATATTTTGCGTCAGTTCTGTGGATTTTTTTGAGTTCTCAGAATTAATTGTTATTCATAGTGTTATTTTGATGCAGAGACCCGATCGCCTCTGGCATAAAAGGGTGAGACTGCTCAAATAAAGCCAGCATCTCGTCACACCAATCCACCCAACTCTGTTCAAAACGAATCCCGCGCCGTAGCGTTAGATAACGCCCGATATCCGAGGGGTGCGGTTCGGGGAGTGCGAGAAATTCTGCTTCCGTTGCGAGGCATTCTTTGAGTAGCCGATCGTGAATTTGGCGGCGGCGGCGTAGCTCGTTCAAGATACTCGCTTTGGGCAAGTAGGGCGAAGCCAACACCTTGACCAATAGGTCTTCACGTATTGGGGTTGGCTCACTGGGTTCGTCACACCAATGGTTCAGCTCGGCCATGCCCGCTGATGTCAGCGCATAGATTTTCTTATCGGGTTTGCCCGCTTGCGGCACAATCTCATAGCTCACCCAGCCGCGCTCTTGCATCTTGCCCAGTTCGCGGTAAATCTGCTGCTGGGTCGCTTTCCAGAAGAAGCTAACACAGTCTTCAAACTGCTTACTTACGTCGTAACCACTGCATGGAGCGTGGGACAACACCGCCAAAATTGTATGCGCGAGAGCCATAGATAGAAGAAATTGTCCTTCGGAATTAACGTACAAATTTAGTCAAAGTTATTGACATACTCGTCTTATTGAGTATATGTTAGAGCGCATATTCACATTGTTGAATATAAACTTGTTGTTCTCAAGATGACACCTATGGTTGCTCGATCGACTCCCGTGCCTGAGACTTCCATGTCCCGTCATAACGACGACTCCGATCGCGGCTTACCTTCAGCGCCGACAGCATCGAGTTTGCCGCCCGCCTCCCCGTCAAGTTTTGGGAACCGTCTTCGGCGATGGGGATGGGTGTTCGTGTTGCCGGTGGTGGGCTTGTCCGTGCGATCGCGGTTCGAGAGTCGGCCTCGTCGGCGGTCAGCCTGGTGCAAGCAGCGGACGAAACCGTTGTACCGCCTGCGTTGCCGGTGCAGGTGATGGCGGTAGAGTCGGTGGTGGGATATGAAACGGAGCGGATTTATACGGGTGAAATTGTGGCGCGGCGCAGTAGTGATTTGGGCTTTGAACTGGGCGGTAAGGTGGTCTCTCTTCAAGTTGATGAGGGGGATATGGTTGTGGTGGGTGAGCCGATCGCTCGTCTAGATACGGCCAGCCTGGACGCCCAGCGCCGTGAACTTGAAGCCCAAGTCGCCGTGCAACTCGCGCAGCTCCAGGAACTTGAAGCCGGGCCGCGTCAGCAGACGATCGATGCGGCACAAGCGGCGGTCGAGGATCTACAAGCACAGCTCGAACTGTCACAAATTCAGGAAGCGCGACGCCTAGAGCTTTACCAAGGTGGCGCGATCGCGCGGGACGATTACGATCAGCAAGCGTTTAACACCGCCTCGCTGACCAGTCGTTTAAATCAGGCACAGCGTCAACTCGATGAGCTGCGTGCTGGAACTCGGGTCGAGCAAGTCAACGCCCAGGATGCCCGCCTCGCCGAAATCCAGGCCAGTATCGATAGTCTGGATGTGCAGATTGCCAAGAGCGTGCTGTACGCGCCGTTTTCGGGTGAGGTGAGTCGGCGAGTGGTGGATGAGGGGACGGTGGTGTCAGTGGGTGCGCCGATCGTCACGCTGATGGAGGGTGGTGTGATTGAGGCGCGGTTTGGTCTGCCGAGCGATCGGGCGGCGAATGTGACCCTGGGAAGTACGCAGACGATCGCCGTGGGAGCGGGGAAAACCGGCGATCGGACGTATACCGGCACGGTGTCGCGGATTTTGCCGGAGGTTGATCCGCAAAGTCGGACGGTCACGGTGGTGGTGGAGCTGCCGAGTCACGAAGCGTTGCGGGCAGGACAAACGGTGCGGCTCAAGCAAACGGAGCGCCAAAGCCTTGATGGGGTTTGGGTTCCGAGTACGGCGCTGGTTCCGGGGTCGCGGGGGCTATGGTCACTGTACGTGTTGGGGGCGGCGGATGCGACGGCGATCGATACGTTTGTGGTGGCAAAGCGTGATGTGGAGGTGTTGCACACGGAGGGCGATCGGATGTTGGTGCGTGGCACGGTCAGAGCAGGTGATCGGGCGATCGTCAACGGTATCCAGCGAATTGTTCCGGGGCAACGTGTGACGCCCAGCACATGATTTTTTCGTGATCCTCACTCTGCGCCCTCCCTGAGAATTCGTCATGTTCTACCGCAATCGCCAACTTTTACTCTTAACCCTCCTGTTAGTCATCACCTGGGGGCTATCCTCGCTGTTGACGCTGCCTCGCCTCGAAGATCCTGAAATTGTTCAGCGCAACTCCACCATTACCACCTTTTTGCCGGGAGCAAGTCCCGATCGCGTCGAGGCACTCATTACCGAAAAAATCGAAACGGAACTGCAAGAACTGGAAGAAATTTCCGCGATTACCTCCACCTCCAGCAGTGGTATTTCGGTGATTAATGTTGAGATCAAGGATGAGATTCGTGATATCGAACCGGTGTGGTCAAAAGTCCGCAGCAAGCTCGATGACGCTGTGCCGTTGTTGCCTCCTGATGCCAGCGCTCCGGAATATCGTGACGCCAAAGTGTCCGCCAATGCATTAATCGTCGGTCTCTCCTGGACTCTGGACGATCGCCCCAACCTCGCAATCCTCCAGCGCCTTGCCGAGGACCTAAGCGATCGGCTACGGGCAATCCCCGGCACGGATAGCGTCGAAACCTTTGGCGATGCACCAGAAGAAATTCGCATCGAGATCGCCGCGCCGGATCTGGCTCGTCTCAGGCTCGACGCCGCGCAGCTTGCCGCCCAAATTCGGGCTAGTGACGCCAAGGTGTCCGCCGGTCAGTTTCGCAGCGAGACGAATGAGCTGCTGTTTGAGCTGGATAGTGAACTCGATTCGATCGAGCGTATCCGCCAGATTCCGATCCAGGTGGCGGGCGATGGTTACAGCACGCGGTTGGGGGATATTGCCAATGTAGTCAAAGGCACGATCGAACCGGCGCTTGAACTGGCGATTGTCGATGGGTTTCCGGCGGTGGTGGTGGCAGCACGAATCGAATCCGCCATTCGGGTCGATCAGTGGGCAACGTTTGCCAATCAAGAGCTGGAACGCTTTCAGGCTGAACTGTCCGATGGAATTGCCCTCTCGGTGATCTTGGATCAAAGCCAATACGTCGAGCAACGCCTGAATGGTGTTCTGGGAAATCTGATCCTCAGTTCGTTATTGGTGGTGGCGGTGTCGTTTGTCATCCTTGGGGGAAAATCATCGCTGATTGTGGGTTCCGCCCTGCCGCTAACGACACTAATGGTGTTTGGCTGCATGAAAGCGTTAAATGTACAGCTACACCAAATGTCGGTCACGGGCTTAATCATCGCCATTGGCCTATTAATTGATAACGCGATCGTGGTGGTGGATGAGGTGCAAATCCGCTTGCGCCAGGGTTTACACCCGGAGCAGGCCGTGAACGATACCGTCAAACATCTCCTCGTGCCGCTACTGGCATCCACCTTGACCACGGTATTCGCGTTTTTACCGATCGCCATCTCCCCCGGTGGTACAGGCGAGTTTATTGGCACGATCGGCCTGACCGTAATTTTGGCGATTCTCAGCTCGCTATTCCTGTCCCTCACGGTGATTGCAGCGCTGGTCGGGCGTCTAGCGCAATGGGAACCGCTGCCCGTGTTACAGCATGGCGTTCGCTGGCGTGTTCTCGAACGAATCTATGATCGCAGCCTTGAGATGGTCTTTCGTCGCCCTTGGTTCGGCGTGGCGATCGCCGTGATCTTGCCCATCCTGGGCTTTACCCAAGCCTCACAGCTCGAACAGCAGTTTTTCCCGCCGACCAACCGCGACCAATTTCAAATCGAGGTCGAACTTCCTGGGCAAACACCGATCAATCGCACCCGCGAACTCGCCGTCCGTATACGTGACACCCTCCGCCAACAGGACAACATTAACGACGTGCAGTGGTTCCTCGGTAAAAGCGCCCCCACGTTTTACTACAACGTCATTCCCACGCGCGAAAATGCCCCGAACTACGCCCAAGGCATCGTCCAATTGACATCGACGCGCATGATTCCAGAGACGATTCGATCGCTACAAACCGAACTCGACACCACCTTCCCCGAAGCACAAATCCTCGTGCGACAACTAGAACAAGGCCCCCCGTTTGATGCGCCGATCGAGCTGCGGCTTTACGGCGCAGACATCGCCGAACTGCGGCAACTGAGCGATCAACTGCGCGTCGAACTCAGTCAAATTGCCGGTGTCACTCACACGCGATCGGCACTCAACGAGGCTCGCCCCAAGCTGGCTCTCGCTGTGGATGAAATCCAGGCGCGGCGCGTACAGCTCGACAATCAAGCGATCGGCCGTCAGCTCGATGCGGCGCTAGACGGCACAACCGGCGGCTCGCTGCTCGAAGCTACCGAAGATTTGCCCGTACGGTGCGCGTCACCAACGAACAACGGGGCAATCTCGATAATATCGCCACGCTCGACCTGCTAACCGGCTCGCAAACCCTGCCGCTCGACGCGATCGCCGATTGGCGCGTCGTCCCAGATTTCGCCACCATCACCCGCCGCGACGGGCAGCGCGTCAGCAATGTGCAAGCCTTCCTCGAAGCGGGAACCCTGGCTAGCTCCATCCTCTCGAAGTTTGAGCAGCGTCTAGCGGCGATCGACTGGGAACTTCCGGCGGGCTATCGTCTGCAATACGGCGGTGAGGCCGATGCGCGTGGTTCCGCGATCGGCAGTTTGCTCTCGGCGGTGTTAATTCTGGCCATCCTGATGGTGGCGGTGCTGGTGTTGTCCTTCAACTCCTTTGGTCTCGCCGCACAAATTGGTTTAGTGGGGGTCTTTGCCGTGGGGCTGGCACTTTTGGCCTTGCGTGTTTTTGATCAATTGTTTGGTTTCACAGCCATCCTCGGAACCCTCGGTCTCGTTGGTCTTGCCATTAACGATTCGATCGTGGTGTTGGCCGCCCTACGCGAAGATCCCGACGCCTGCCTCGGTAACTGGCGCGTGACCCAACGTATCGTCGGCAAATCCACACGCCACGTCATTGCCACCACCGTCACCACCATCATCGGTTTTGCGCCGCTCTTTTTTGACGAAACGGGCTTTTGGCCACCGCTAGCGATCGCGATCGCTGGTGGTTTGGGGGGTGCGACATTACTGGCACTGTACTACATTCCGGCGGCGCATATCTTGCTGTGTCGCGGGACGCAACGCATACCCCGCGATCGGGAATTAGCTCCAACCCTCATCGAGGCATCCGCGAAACCTCACACATGAAAATAATCGTAAATTTGCTGCGCCAAGCTCGCCCCAATGCCCGGAACTTCAGTCAACTGCTCCGGGGTCGCCTGCATGATGTAATCCAGCGATCGAAAATGCGCGAGTAATTCCTTTTGGCGCTGAAATCCAAGGCCGGGGATTTCGTCGAGGCGCGATCGGCGCATCCGCTCCGTGCGCTGCTGTCGGTGGAAACTAACGGCGAAGCGGTGGGCTTCATCGCGAGCGCGGCGGACAAGCTGCACGCCGGGACGTTCTGGATCAGCGATCGTCGGCTCCGACTCCCCCGGTCGAAAAATCTCCTCGCGCTGCTTCGCCAAGCTTACCACCGTCACATACTCCAGCAAATCATACTCGCGCAACACCGCCACCACCGACGATAACTGACCTTTCCCGCCATCAATCACCACCAGATCCGGGAAATCCTCGGCAGACTCTGGCGCAAATGTCCCGGCCTGCACCGCCTGCGCGGTCTTGCGAAACCGTCGCCCGATCACTTCCGCAAGACTGGCGAAATCATCTGATCGCCCCGATCGTACCTCGGGATTTTTAATCTTGTAGCGGCGGTAGTGTTGTTTCGCCGGAACACCATCAAGGAACACCACCTGAGAGGCCACCGCGTCGGAGCCTTGGACATGGGAAATGTCGTAACACTCGATGCGGTGGGGGAGATCCGGCAAATCAAGGATGTCCATCAGGTCGGACAGGTCGCGGAGGTTGCGTTCGTCTTGGTGTTGAAGGCGTTCAAGTTCGCGATCGGCGTTACGTGCCACCATCGCCACGAGATCGGCTTTGAGTTGGCGTTGGGGCGCGATGAGTGAGACCTTACGCCCGCGCTGTTCGGTTAGCCAGTTGGCGAGCAGTTCACCTTCGGGTAGATCGTGCTGCACCAAGACTTCACTGGGGATTTCCACCGGGTCAACACTGCGATAGTGTTCTTCGAGGACGTGTTGCAATACCGCGCCCGGTTCGCCAGTGCTGGCGATGAAGCCGAGACGCCCGACGAGCTGACCGGCACGAACTTGAAAGAGTTGGATGCAGGCGTGACGATCACTTTGGCTGACGGCGATCGCGTCGCGGGAGATGCGATCGTCGGGTAACGATACTTTTGAGCGGCTCCGAGGGATTGCAAACCCGCGAGGCGATCGCGGATCAGTGCAGCGGTTTCAAAGCGCAGTTCTTCGGCGGCTTTTCCATTTGCTGCGTCAGAATGTCAATTAATTCCTGGGTGCGTCCTTGGAAAATCATCGCAATTTTTTGGACGATTTGATAGTAATTTTCGGGGCTAATTTTGTGTTGACATACACCGGGGCAGCGACCGATATCGTAATTTAAACAAGGCCGATCTTTAAACAGAGGTTTACGGCGTTGACGTAGGGGGAAAATGCGTTTAACAAGTCCGAGGGTGCTACGCAGTAAACGGGTGTCGGTGTAGGGGCCATAGTAGCGATCGGCTTTACGGTTAGGGCGGCGTTTTCTCGTAATAAAAATCCGGGGATAGTCTTCCGACCAGGTAATACAAAGGTAGGGATATTTTTTATCGTCTTTGAGTAGGACATTAAAGTGGGGTTGGTGTTGTTTAATCAGGTTGGCTTCGAGGGCAAGAGCTTCGGTTTCGGTGTCGGTGACAATAATTTCAATATCGCAGACTTGACGCACCATCATGGCGATGCGTTCGGTGTGGGGTTGGGAGTTGCGAAAGTAAGATCGAACGCGCGATCGCAGTTTTTTTCGATTTGCCGATGTAGAGGATGGCATCGTCACGATCGCGCATGAAGTAAACGCCCGGTTCGGCGGGGATTTCTTTCAGGCGGGTTTCGAGTTGGTCGGGGGTTTGGAGGAGGGGAGGCGATCGCGACTAGTAGTCATGGGGGATACGGTCGAGGGGCGAGAAGCCGGGTTGTTTAGGATAGTCTGGCGCAGGTTGGGCGGCTATGGCCGGGGGTGGTAGTGGTGTATGCTTGCGGGCAGCGAGCGGTTGTTGTGGTGTGGATCTAGCGAAAGATATCTTCGATTCGGACGGTACAGTCGGCAAAGGCGAGTGGTGCGATCGTTCCGTTTTCGAGGGTTTGTTGTTGGCGATAGGTGGTTCCATCTGGTTGACGAAACACGATGACGCACCGATGTTGCAAGTCCAGTACCCAATATTCTGGGATTTCGGCCTGTGCGTAGAGGTTTCGTTTGCGGGTGAGGTCGGTCTGTAGGGTCGTGTTTGAAACTTCGATCGCGAGAAAGACTTCAGTGGCGATCGGGTGTCGTGTGATGTAGGGGATGTGGGCGATATCGACGATCGCGATGTCGGGTTCGGGTTCGGATTTGGCGAGGGTGATGGGTCGGGCTTCGCGAATCCAGGCGCGGCCATCGAGTTTTCGCCGTAGCAGCATGGCGAGGCTTTCGCTACGTCCGGCGTGTTCTGCACCTTCTGGAAGCATTTCGATGATGTCTCCTTCGATGAGTTCGACGTGGCGGTTATCGAGTATGCCTGCGTTGACCATGCGTTGATAGTCTTGCACTGTCCATTTGGCGATCGTTGGTAACATGCTGTGTGGCGATGGTAACGATAAATTTAAGATAGCAAGTGTCTTACAACTAGCGATAGGTTGCGCTTAGATCCGGGATAAACAGAGAATCTGTTGCTCAAGTTGGCTCAACCCCTTAATTTATCTAGAATTTTAAGATTTTGTCTAAAATCGCTCAGATCTTGTAGCTCAAGGGTTACAAAAAAACCAAAAAACAGCCTCTAATAGAGTGCTATTTTCAAAGGAATAATAACATCAATAAGGATTGCATTAAGAAATGAATGGATGTCAGATATGGATATTTGAGATTCCCGAAACATTCGACTTTCAAGCTGTAGTCCAAGAGAGTCCGCTTACCTACCCTGTGCATTGAAACCTACCCGATCGCTACCGGCTCGAAGATCAAGAAGATTATAAATTTAGCCAAAACCATACATATCGCATCGACCTAGTCATTTACGATCGTGCTACTAATCAAATGATCGCAGTCC
>JAAUPN010000151.1 GCA_012033105.1 Coleofasciculaceae cyanobacterium RL_1_1 | reverse complement strand
CAAAGCCAGATCAGCAGCGCTGGGGAAAATTTGTAGCGGCGAAACAGGCTACAGGGAAAGTAGCGCACGTGGTAGCCGTCTTGTTCGACGGGGCGATCGAGCGGTACATCGAGTGGCGGCTGGCCGTTATCGCCGTTGGAGTTGGTGGTCAGGACGGTGACTTCGGCTCCGGCGCGAGCCAGGGCTGCGGAAAAGCCGCGTATCATCTGGCTCGGGCCGCCGTAGACGCGGGAAATCGATGGCACAACTTGCAGAATTTTTAGGGGAACGGGCATGGATGGCCTCAAGCTTCAGGCGATAGCGTCAGACATCAAGAGCAGAACGGGCTAACAGTGGGTGAATAACCAACAGTGAGCTTAACAACGCAAATTTGGGATGACACCGACGGCTGGCGATGATTGCGTCACAGTTTGATTCTAAGGTTTGATGCTAACGCTTGGCTCGATCGTCCCACGAGAATCCACCTACATATCAGCCTCCGGCTGGATATTGACGCAACACCTCCCGTAAATACCGCCCCGTATGCGACCCCTCACACGCGGCCACGGTTTCCGGTGTCCCCGCCACCACCACCGTACCACCACGATCGCCCCCTTCCGGCCCCATATCAATCAGCCAATCCGCACAGCGAATCACATCAAGATTATGCTCGATCACCAGGATCGAATTGCCCTTATCGACCAAGCGTTGCATCACATCGAGCAGGCGGTGGACATCATAAAACGAAAGGCCGGTGGTGGGTTCGTCGATTAAATACAGCGTTTTACCAGTGGCGCGGCGCGATAACTCCGTGGCGAGCTTGACCCGTTGGGCTTCCCCACCGGAGAGGGTCGGCGCAGGCTGTCCGAGGGTGATATAGCCCAACCCCACGTCTAGCAAAGTTTGCAGGCGGCTCGCGGCACGGGGAATATTTTCAAACACCGTGAGTGCATCCTCGATATTCATCGCCAGCACATCGGCGATCGAGTAGCCTTTATATTTCACCTGCAAGGTTTCGCGGTTGTATCGCGCCCCTTTACACACGTCGCATTGCACGTACACATCCGGCAAAAAATTCATCGAAATCACGTTCACGCCCTGGCCGCTACAGGCTTCGCAGCGTCCGCCCTTGACATTGAACGAAAAACGACCGGGTTTGTAACCGCGTGTTTTCGCCTCCACCGCTTCGGCGAATACCTGGCGAATGCTGTCGAAAATGCCGGTGTAGGTGGCGGGGTTCGATCGCGGGGTACGCCCGATCGGTGACTGGTCGATCACGATCACCTTGTCGATCATCTCCTTTAGATCCTTTTCCCGCTGCCCCGATTTCACCTGTAACGCGCCCAGCTTTTTCGGCATTGGCACGCGCTTCGTTAGGTGGTGTTGCAGCGCAGGCTGGAGCAGCTCATTCACGAGGGTGGATTTGCCCGAACCCGAGACACCGGTAACACTGACGAGACAGCCAAGGGGAATCTCGACGGTGATATTTTGCAGGTTATTCGCCTGAGCCTGCTGGAGGATGAGCGATCGGCCATTGCCAGGACGACGCTCGGCGGGGGTAACAATTCCCTGGCGACCCGACAGATACGCACCAATGATTGAGCGCTCCGCCTGTTCGATCTCGGCGACGCTGCCTTGGGCGACAATTTCGCCGCCGTGGATACCCGCACCGGGGCCGATGTCCACCACGTGATCCGCCGCACGAATCGTTTCCTCATCGTGTTCCACGACGATCAGTGTATTGCCCAGATTTCGCAGCTTCATCAGGGTTTCGATCAGTCGCCCATTATCACGCTGGTGGAGACCGATACTCGGTTCATCCAGGACGTAGAGGACACCGGTTAAGCCCGCGCCGATTTGGGTGGCGAGGCGGATGCGCTGGGCTTCGCCGCCGGAGAGGGTCATCGCCGATCGTTCGAGGGTGAGATAGTCGAGACCCACATCCAGCAAAAATTGCAGACGGGCGCGGATTTCCTTGAGGACGAGTTCACCGATTTGGGCTTGACGATCGGTCAGTTCCAGCGCGTTGAGCCGCGCTAGACAGGTATCGATCGACACTGCCGTCAAATCGACAATACTAAATTGACCAATTTTGACCGCCAACACCTCCGGTTTAAGCCGCTGTCCCTGGCAGGTGTCGCATTGTTTATCGACGAGATACTGTTCGAGTTTTTCCTTTTGTTGCTCGGAGCTGGTTTCCTCGTACTGGCGTTGCAGCAGGTTGATCGCCCCGGCGTAGTGGCGATAGTAGCCCTTGGTTTCCCGGTAGCGTGAGTCGGTTTCGATCCAGATCGGCTCGTCGCTACCGTAGAGGATCGCCTGTTGCTGTTCGCGATCGAGCTTATTCCAGGGGGTGCTGAGTTCAAAGCCGTAGGCTTCACCGACGCTGAATAGTAAGGAGAGGTAATAGCTATTATCCTTGTCTGACCAGGGCGCGATCGCGCTGTAGACCGGAGCTTCTAGGTCGGGAACGGTGAGTTCTTCGGAAAAGGTGCGCGAACTGCCGAGGCCATGACAGGTCGGGCAAGCGCCGTAGGGCGAGTTAAAGGAAAACAGGCGCGGCGACAGTTCGTCCATCACCGCGCCGTGTTCGGGACAGGCGAAATTTTCGGAAAAGACGATTTCTTCCGGTCGATCGCGATCAGGACGATCGGCCAAAATCATGGCGATCCCGTCGGCCTGCTTCAGCGCTGTCGCGAGGGAATCCACGAGCCGTTCTTCGATCCCCGGTTTGGCAATCAGCCGATCGACCACGATTTCGATCGTGTGGCGTTTGGCTTTATTTAGGTCGATACTGTCCGATAGCTCCCGGATTTCGCCATTAATCCGCACCCGAACAAACCCTTGAGCGGTCAAGCTTGAGAGTACTTTTTGATGGGTTCCTTTTTTGTCACGCACCACCGGCGCAAGAATCTGAAACTTGGTGCGCTCCGGCAGTTCCATCACCCGATCGCACATCTGATCGATCGTCTGCGGGCGAATCGGGCGCTCACATTTCGGACAGTGCGGCTCTCCCGCGCGGCCAAACAGCAAGCGCAAATAGTCGTAAATCTCCGTCACCGTGCCGACGGTCGATCGCGGGTTGTGCGACGTGGATTTTTGATCGATCGAGATCGCTGGACTCAGCCCTTCGATCGACTCCACATCCGGTTTATCAAGCTGGCCGAGAAACTGACGGGCATAGGCACTGAGGGATTCGATGTAGCGGCGTTGTCCCTCGGCGAAAATCGTATCGAAAGCCAGGGATGATTTACCCGAGCCGGACACGCCGGTAAACACGATCAGCCGATCGCGTGGCAAATCCAGATCCACATTGCGTAAATTATGCTGACGTGCGCCGCGTATGCGAATGGTGTCACGACCGAGACCGGTGCTGAGATTGATCGGAGTGTCTGAGGGGGAGAGGATGGCGGAAGATGACCGGTTTGACGATCGGGGGAAGCTGCGCGAGGGGGCATTGGCGACGGGGGCGGCTGGAATCGGCGGAGAAGGTGTCGTTACGCAAGATCGCGTACGAGCGCATTAGGCATAACAAAGCGTTACGATTCTAGCCCTTGCGATCGCGGTCTGGGAGGTGAGGTCTAGTAAAACAGGCAGAATTGGCCGGATCTAAATCGATGCTGAATCGATCACATTCGTTTAACACATTCGTCTAAACGTTGCAAAAAAAGCGCAAAAAAAGCCCCCAAAACATCAGTTTCGGAGGCCGTTCCAGTTCCAAGATTGTCTGCACGTTTAGAGATTCGCGCGGTGCAATAATTCGCAAATTCGCAGTTCGGGGAGTTAGGCCGAACGACGACGCAGTTTTTTCAGCGATAGACCGATCGCGCCCAGGGACAACAGGGACAACGCCGGTTCGGGAACGCTCGTTTCTTCGTCCGGAGTATCCGGCCCATCGCCGAATTTCACCTGGAAGGCCAGTTTCGATCGCAATGCCGTCGGTTCACCCTGCCAGTCCATCGTTGTCGTACCCGACAGGCTAAAGGCATCACCGAGATCGGCCAACCAGAGATATTGTGAACTGTTCCAATAATCGCAGTTGCTGGTGCAGACAAAGCTAGAGCTACCCGCGATCGCCGTGCCGTTGTACATCAAGTTATCGACCACGATCGAGTTACCCGCATCCCGCGCCGTTGTGCGAATAAAGGCATCGTTAAAGTCGTAGCTCGAAGCATCGAAGGTCAGAGTTTGACCACCGATCAGATAGGTCATGATGCCATTGGCGAGCGAAATCGTCCACGGGGTGGCCTGCCCGTTGCCCCAATCATAGGCGCGGTACTCCGTGGGGACAGTCTGGCCACCACCGGCGTTGTCATAATGAAAATTAAACTCATGCTCACCGGCTTTTCCACGATCGCCCCAGCGACCTTCCGCTGCAAAGTCGATCGTTGCGCCGAGATCGATAAAGGCTTGTTCACCATTGATCGTGCCTTTCACCTCAAACGCGTCCGCAGTACCTGCTGTCGCCGCTAGTCCGAGGGCGATTAGGGTTGCGGGGAGTAGATCAGTCAAACGTTTCATGGCAGAACTCTCAAACTATGAACAAAACAATCGAGTATATGTCTACCCTCAACTTATCCTGTCTTATCAGCTCTAGCCTTTGATATTTTTGCAACTTCATGCAGTCTTTAATCTGTGGGCGTATTCTGTAAAGCATGGGTGAAGTTCTGACACAGCAAACGCAGATTGATTGGTCTTAATCATCCATTCCTGATTGGGTGTGGGGCGAGCATTTCACAGCTTGCCCGATCCGAGTTCTACAATCCATCAGTGACACGCCCTAGAACAGCATCCGCTGTCCGCTTTTCTTCAGACGATTTCGATCGACCCCATCTATGGCAACCCTACCCCAACCCAGCACCCCGGCGTTCCTCCAAACCTTACACTGGATCGCCAAACCCCACGAGTTTTTCGAGCGTACGGCAGCGGCACTGGGTACAACCTTTCGCGTGAAGATTGCCAGTGCCGAGGGTTTGATTTGGACTGCTGATCCGACCTTGATTCAGGAAATTCTAACCCAGGATGAGAACGGGCGTTACACCGCACCGGGCGACGTCAATGCGATGCTGGCGCCGTTGCTGGGCGATCGCTCCATGATTATGCTCAGTGGTGCGGAACATCGCCGCCACCGCAAGCTGACGATGCCCGCGTTTCATGGTGAACGGATGCGAGCCTACACCGAGGCGATCCTAGCAGCCACTCGTCAAGCCTTTGGGCGTATTCCCCACGGGCAGGTGTTCACCACGCGGGAGGTGATGCAAGAGATCACGATGGATGTAATCCTGACGGCGGTGTTTGGTTTGCAGGCGGACGATCGCAGTAATGATCGCTTTGCCCGCATTAAGCCGATCGTGACTAATATGCTTGAGATGCTGGCCTCGCCCCTGTCTGTCAGTGTGCTATTTTTCCCGACCCTGCAACAGGATTTAGGAACTTGGAGCCCGTGGGGTCGTTTTCTCGCCCAGCGCCGACAGCTTGACGCGTTGCTGTTTGCGGAAATCGCCGAACGCCGCGCCAACCCTGACCCGAGCCGTAATGATGTGCTGAATATGTTGCTCGATACGCGCGACGAGTCCGGCGACACGCTGACGGATGAGGAACTGCGCGATGAGCTGATGACGATGCTGTTTGCCGGTCATGAAACCACGGCGACCGCGCTGGCGTGGGCGACCTACTGGATTCACCGCGATCGCCAGGTTTACACCCAGCTACTCGACGAAATCGGCACGATCGATCTCAAGGCTGACCCGCTGACGGTGTTTCGTTTGCCGTACCTGACGGCGGTGTGTAACGAGACGTTGCGGATTTATCCGGTGGCGATGCTGACGTTTCCGCGCACACCGATCGAGCCGCTGGAGTTTGGCGGCCATCCGATCGTACCCGGTGATTTACTCATGGCGAGCATCTACCTGCTGCACCACAATCCGGCGATTTATCCTGACTCGAAGACGTTTAACCCCGATCGCTTTCTCGATCGGCAGTATTCGCCGTTTGAGTTTATGCCGTTTGGGGCGGGGAGTCGGCGTTGTTTGGGGATGGCGCTAGCGCAGTTTGAGATGAAGCTGGTGTTAGCGGCGCTGTTGCAGGGCTGGACGCTGGAGTTGGCGAATCAAATACCGGTGGTTCCGCAGCGGCGGGGTGTGACGCTAGGGCCGAAGGGTGGTGTTTTGGCGAAGCTGACGGGGGCGCGATCGGTGCAAGTGTCGCAGGATGCAGCGGCGATCATGGGGTGAGACGAACCCACATCCCGTTCAGGACAACGGCATACGCCAGCATGGATCGCTGAAAGCGAGACGAGATCGCGGGCGCATTGCCATGCGCCCCTACAAATCCATCGTTTTTTGCGACAAAAGCGAGGGCGGGAGAGTTACAACACTCTCCCGCCCTCGCTTGATTGCTTGATTCGTACAATCCTAGCGCTTCAATTTAGAGCGCCGGGACAAACCGGTCTTTTTCCGGTACTTCAGCGTATTCCGCGACGATTTGACGGAACTCTTCACCGTCGATCGTCTCTTTTTCGATCAACAGATCTACCAGCGATCGATCGCCTCGCGGTTGTCACGCATCAGCGCCAATGCATCGTCGTAGCATTTCGCCACAATGTTACGGACTTGAACGTCAATTCGCGAAGCGATGTCTTCGGAATACTCCGATCGCGACATCAGGTCACGACCGAGGAAGACCTCACCGGACTGACTTTCCAGCGACATCGGGCCAATGTCCGACATGCCGTAGCGCGTCACCATTTGGCGTGCCATGTTCGCCACCTGTTGCAGGTCATTGCCCGCGCCGGTGGTGACTTCATCGTCACCGAAGATGACTTGCTCGGCAGCACGACCGCCGAGAGCGCCGGTGATGCGAGCGAGAATTTGCGATCGTGAGATCAACATCTGATCTTCCGAAGGCGTAAACCAGGTTAAACCCTGGGCTTGACCGCGCGGAATCAGCGTTACTTTTTGTACCGGATCGTGAGCCGCAATCAGCGTGCCGACGATCGCGTGACCGACTTCGTGGTAAGCAATCAAGCGCTTGCTCTTGCCGTCAACGAGTGGTGTGCCTTCCATTCCGGCCACTACCCGGTCAACGGCATCATCAATCTCAGACATCTCGATCGCGTCTTTACGACGGCGAGCGGTGAGGATGGCGGCTTCGTTGAGCAGGTTCGCCAGATCCGCGCCGGTGAATCCCGGTGTGCGGCGGGCGATCGCTTCAAGCGACACTTGCTCGGCTAGTTTTTTGTTACGGGCATGAACTTCGAGGATCGACAGGCGACCTTTGATGTCCGGAGCGGAGACGGTGACCTGACGATCGAAACGACCCGGACGCAGCAGTGCCGAGTCCAGCACGTCAGGACGGTTGGTTGCAGCAATCACGATAATGCCGGTGTTGCCTTCAAATCCATCCATCTCCGTCAGGAGTTGGTTCAGGGTTTGCTCGCGTTCGTCATTACCGCCACCGATACCCGCGCCCCGTTGACGACCGACCGCGTCGATTTCATCAACGAAGACAATACACGGCGCATTTTCTTTCGCTTTGGTGAACAGGTCACGCACCCGCGATGCACCCACACCGACGAACATTTCAACAAATTCCGAACCGGAGACACTGAAGAATGGTACACCCGCTTCACCGGCGATCGCCTTAGCGAGCATGGTTTTGCCCGTTCCCGGAGGGCCGACGAGCAGCACACCCTTGGGAATACGTGCGCCGACAGCGGTAAAGCGTTCCGGCTTTTTCAGGAAGGTTACGACTTCGGCCAATTCTTCCTTGGCTTCTTCCACACCGGCGACGTCATCAAACAAAACGCCGGTTTGGGCTTCCATTTGAAAACGGGCTTTCGATTTACCAAAGTTCATCGCTTGGCCGGGGCCGCCGGGGGCGTTGCCACCGGAGCGACGGAACAGGAAGAACAAGCCGACGATCAGCAGCACCGGGAAAATCAGGTTACCGAGAATGCTCCAGGCTGCGCCTTCGGTTTGCACCGGGTGGCTATCAAAGGCGATATTTTCGGAGCGTAGACGCGAAATCAGGCTCGGATCTTCCATCGGGAGATCCACGCGCAGGCGCTGAATCCGGTTATCGAGGTCGAGATCGACCGCTTCGACGATCGCTGTGCGTCCACCTTCGTATAAATCAACACTGGTAATCCGACCGGCATCGAGATAATCCAGAAAGCGGCCATAGCTCATCCGGGTGGCCGCAGCATTGTTACCGGCGGTAAAGCCCGGATTGGCAAAAGCTCCCTGCCAAATGAAAAATCCGATTGTGACGATCGGTAGCGCCCAAAGTAGCGCAACTCTCCACGATTTCATGATTTAGGCGATCTCCATTTATCGAAACAACACGCTACGCGCAGCAAATCACGACGCGATCGGTCGATCTCGTTTTTAATCAACGTTTCTTTAACAAATGTAACACGCACTCAGAAATGACGCTCAGTTGTGCTGAAGCAATGTCACCAGTTTTGGGTTGGCGATCGGCACGATCACCTCAAACCGGCTGCCTTGGATGGGTTGGGGATGATACAAAATTGACCCTTGGTGCTGCTCGGTGACGATCGCGTAACAGGAGGCCAAGCCCAGACCCGAGCCGCGACCGACGGCCTGAGTTGTAAAAAAAGGATTGAAGATGTGCGGGGCGTGATCCGGCAAAATTCCGATGCCGTTATCGGCCACCTCTAGGTGAATGTCAGCGCCGACCGCCCGGGTGGTGACGTTAATCTGGCCGCAATAGTCGGCGGTGACGCTGGCCTGTTGATTGATGGCGTTAATCGCGTTGGTGAGTAGGTTCAGAAAGACCTGATTGATCTGGGCGGGATAGCACAGCAATGGCGGCAGATGGCCATAGTCACAATTCAGACGAATCGCGGGTCGTGTAGACGTTGCCGCCAATTGCTGATTGAACAACCGTAAAATGTGGTCGAGATTGGGGTTGAGGTCGATCGCCTTGACCTCGGCTTCATCATTACGCACAAAGGTTTTGAGCGATCGCACAATATCCACAACCCGATTCACCCCCTGTTGCATCGAGTTCAACACCTCTGGCAGATCCTGGATCAGATAGTCAAACTCCAACTCGGCTAACTGATCCTCAATCTCCGGCGGTGGTTGGGGGCAGACTTGGGCATACAATGCGAGTGCCGTCAGTAGATCTCGGGTATAATCACGGATATGCGGAAGATTACTACCGATAAAGCCGATCGGGTTGTTAATTTCATGAGCAACGCCACTAACCAGATGCCCTAGAGCTGACATTTTGGCATTTTGTACCGCACTGAGTCGTGTTTCGTGTAGCTCGCTAATCGTCTGTTTCAGCTTTCCCAGCGTACGGTGTGCTTCAAATTGGTCGATCACTTGACGACCGAGCGCGGTCAGCGCATCGATCTGAGCCGGGGACAGTTCACGAGGCTGACGATCGATCACACACAAACTACCCAGGGCATAACCATCACGGGTGACCAGAGGTGTTCCGGCATAGAAGCGAATGTGTGGCTCCCCTACCACCAGCGGATTATCAGCAAACCGCTCATCTTCCAGGGCATCCGAGATGATGAAGACATCATCCGGTTTTAAGATCGCGTGGGCACAAAACGACACGTCACGTGATGTTTCTGTTGCATCAATCCCGCATTTGGCCTTGAACCATTGACGGCCTTCATCAACTAGGCTAACCAAACCGATCGGTGTGCCGCAGATTTGCGCCGCAATTTTGCTGAGATCGTCGATCGCGGGATCGGGGAGCGTATCTAGAATCTGATAACGCTCAAGTGCTATTTGTCGCTCCGGTTCGTCCTCGGGCAAAGGCGCCGGTCGATAACGAAGTCGAGAAGGATTGCGGGGGGTATTTGTCATATCGTGTACGGCTGCGGTGGTGCTACAAGCTCGATCAATCACAGCTCCAACCGGAGAAACAGAATAACTTAAAGCTCTGGCTCTGAATCGGTTTTCAAGCTTAGGGATTGCGAATGCACGTCTGAAGCAAAACTCAAACCCTAGGGTTCGAGTTTTACCACACCGAGAGATATAATCCTGTACTGTGAGAATGCTTTAACAATCTGTTGATAAGAGGTGTCTTATGGATCTCGATTTGCGTGTGGTTTTCGTTTTATCTCCCCTCGTTCTGGCATTGGGTTGGGCTGGATTTAACATTGCTCAGGCTGCGATCAGTCAGTTTCAGGGGTTCTGGGAAAAAGAATCCTAAGACTGACCCAACGAATGCATCGCGAATCAGCATGATTCGAGCCGATCGTCTTCCACCTGCAAGATGGTCGGCTTTGTCGATCTAAACACACAAGACCCCCAGAGTAGAATTGTTTTCAAAAGCTTTATTGTTCTCGGATGCAGGGCTTCGGTTCAAGAATGATCGATCGGGCGGAAGAGTACGGCGATTAAGCGCCATACCTTCTGATCGCTGTGAATGCCTCGACTCACGTTGATTCAGGACATCAGC
>JAAUPN010000016.1 GCA_012033105.1 Coleofasciculaceae cyanobacterium RL_1_1 | reverse complement strand
GAAATTTTGGCGCTGCAAACTTCAGGAGCGTTGTGGGAAGACTGTTTGGGGGATCTCGATCGGGTGATCGAGCGGGCATTGCGAGCGAAGCATCGGAGCCGGAAGCTTTTGTTGTGAAGAGCGGAGATGACGATCTAGAGCGGGATCATCGCGATCGCCCACGTCTCGAATCGGAAAAGTTTGAGCGCGAAGAACGCAGTCCGCGTGGCGATCGTGACGAGCGCAAAACTTGGAACGATAGCCCGATTACCAGCTAACGTGAGTCCGGGTTAAAGATTCCTTGCTATCACGGCTCCCGATCCCTAAACCCCTCTGCCATAACCACACCGTAGACTGGTGATGACAGAGGGGTTTGATGTGCAGTTTTGGGGGGATGCGCGAATCTTAACGGGACTTGCTGGTGTAGGCTTCCATCGGCTCTTTGATGTAGCGAATGTAGAAATGTTTAAAGGTCGATCGCAGGATGCGTGGCGCCCCAAAGTCGATCGGCATCTGTACCGATGGTAGAACCCAATCACTAACGGCTAGGGTTCCCGGCGTTTCGAGTGGGAAGGTGATCGCGTCAAGTTCAGGCCAGACGCCCAGTGCTTTGGCGGCGATGGCAGTTGGCACGAGGTCGGGATCAACATTGACGATTGCTAGCAGTGCCGCATCGAGCGCAATCACATCGGTCGAAGCACCCAGCACGCCCAAGGCTTGGGGTTCACCACCGCTCGGGCCGTTGCCGCTGTGGCCGATGATGCCATCGATGATCGTCAATTCTGGAGCGATCGTCAGCGCCGTTTCGACGAGCATCGTGCCAAAACGTTTGGCATCCTTGCCTGCTTCGAGATGCCACCAGGCTTTCATTTTGCCGGGAACACAGCCAAATAGGTTTTTGATCCCCAGGGTCATCGTGAGCTGAAGGTGCGATTTCACCTTCGGCAGATTAATCACCACGTCCGCGTCCATCGCTTCTTTGGACAGACGAAAGTTATCAAAATCATCGCCCGCTGACTCGAATCGCTTGCCGCTAAACTCAATGATCGGCAAGCCTAATTCTTCCGCGAGGGGCAGATAGCCATTCGCTTTGGCGACACCGTGGGCGCTACCAAACGCAGGACTATCACCCAAAAAGGGCTTACCACCCGCCTCTTGCACAAGTTTGGCGACGCAGTAGACGATTTCTTTGCGGGTGACGCATTCTTTGGTCGGGCGCGATCCGGTGAGTAGATTCGGCTTGAGCAGGACACGATCGCCGGGTTTGACAATCGCAGTCATCCCGCCGAGGGGTTCGAGGACGGTTTCGATCGACTGGCGTAGGGTGTCGATGTCGTAGGACGTAGCACGAACGAGGCTAACGGTACTCATAGAGATAGAAAAGAGAGGATGCGATCGAGATGCTCAGAATCGATCGTGAGTGTAACGAATCCCTACAAATTTCGCCGCCGGTTTCATCGCAGTATCATTAATTGAAGGGAAAGTTTCGAGGTACAAGCAAAGACGGAGGCCGCAATCTGCTCTTGTAACAAAGTAGCGTCCTTTGGGCGATTAAAATTCGACAAGAAATCCGACGGCTAACCCTTCGCGTATCCGCCAATTCAAGTCGTTAGTATGTGTTAATTTTTTGGGAATAATGTGGTCACTTCTGTCGGCGGATTATTGTGTAAAATTCTCTCGACCCGATTTGATCCGTTGTTATCAGCAGTAATCTGCACCAAACCCCTATGGATTTCGATCCGGAGCAACTACGAAATGAGAGCGAGGTCGAAAGCAAACTGATCGCTCAGTTTCTATTACCCGCACTGGGCTATGGCCCGAATGACTGGCATCAGGAAGTAGCACTGGGCAATATCCGCCTTGATTTTTTGGCATTTGCTATCCAGCATCAGCCGTTCGTGATTGATGGTGAATCGCCGTTAAGTTTAACCATTGAAGCCAAGAGTCCACGCAAATCCTTAGATGGATTTGAGCGGCGCTTGCAGCAGTATCTTTCATTGCTCCATGCGCGTTATGGCGTGCTGACAAATGGGCGCGATTTTAGGATTTATTGTTTGCAAGATCGCGATCTCATTCTGATATTTCGCTGTACCGGTCGGGAAATTGCAGGCAAGCTCGCTACGATACGATCGACGATTGGGCGCGAGGCGTTACGCAATCGACCACATCTTTCCGAGGAGCCGACAGCGGTTGCCCCCGCGATCGCAATCAATCCCCAACCGTCAAACCAACTTAGGGATAAAACTATGAAAATCATCGCGATTTACCACAACAAGGGTGGCGTCGGTAAAACGACTGTCACGATCAACCTTGCCGCTGGTCTACGCAACCTGGGTCACCGGGTATTGCTAATTGATTTAGATTCGCAGGCGAA
The DNA here is from genome assembly GCA_012033105.1 of Coleofasciculaceae cyanobacterium RL_1_1. Taxonomy (GTDB): domain Bacteria; phylum Cyanobacteriota; class Cyanobacteriia; order Cyanobacteriales; family Geitlerinemataceae; genus RDYZ01. The sequence continues at coordinate 31,273 of JAAUPN010000016.1, read as the reverse complement.
TTCAACCTTTGCCGCTGGACTGGTCAAGTTTCAATTTGAAGAGGATGATGATCTAAAAGATTGCAATGTCTCTCATATGCTTGCGTCCCGTGATGAATACCCGATCGAGCAGGTTGTGCGTCAATCCCAAGGGTTTAACAGTCCTGAAATTGATGTGATTCCTTCACATATCAACCTCATCGAAAAACAGTATAAACTCGATAGTATTGCTGCGAGCCGATCGCGTCTGCTCGGCAAACTACGTCGTGTGACCGATCGCTATGACTATGTCATCATCGATACACCGCCATCTCGCAATTTTTATGCTCAGGTCGGCGTGATTTCGTCACAGTATTTGATTATTCCCTCCGACCTCAAACCCTTTGCTAATCAAGGCTTGTCGAATGTCAGCAGCTTTTTGCAAGAGGCCAATGAGTACCGAGAAGATAAGAATTTAGCACCCTGTAAATTATTGGGAGTTTTACCCTCGAAGATTGCGACCAATGCCCGTTTTCTAAAAAGTACCTTCCCCAAACAAAAGGCCGCGATCGCAAATATTCATCATTTGCCCCTACTGGATTCAATTATCTATGAACGGATTGCACTGTCTAAAAGTTTGAACAACACGGAAGAGGACGGTGATTGTGATATTCCCGCACCGCAGTCTATTTTTGAATTTGCGAAATCGGATGTATCAGCGAATAGTTCGGCATCAGAATTTGAAGCGCTCATTCATGAAGTTGTTAAGAAAACTCAATAGGTCAACCATAGATTAAACAATCAAACATAGGTTAATAATAGGTCAAAAATGCCGAGATTTTATACTGTTGATGTGGTCTTAATTACGTCAAATATTCCCCGATCGCACTTTCCAGAAGCAGATCTCGATACCGTCGCTGACCAGATTTTAGTGGCGGATGGTTTGCTCAAGCCGTTGATTTTAGAAGAAACGGGACTGGAACAATACACCGTAATTGACGGCCACTTTGAATTCTATGCTGCGGTTCGTGCTTACGAAAAAGATCGACAGGTGGGTGAAATGGTCAACGCGATCGTGATTGCACCCCGCGAGAAAGATCGTGCGTTAGTGCAGCTCGATACTCTGGCTCGATCGCTCAGTTATGGCGCACCGGTACAGTCCGGGAACTCACCGTCCCAAGCGCTACCGCCTGAATCGTCACAACTGGATAATCTCGATCGTCGTCTGGAAGCCATTGCCGCCCAGCTCCGCGATCAGCGCACCGACCTCAACGCCTACGTCGCCGACCTGCAACGCGCCAACCGTGAAGCGTTGGCGAACCAACACACGTCACTTCTGGCAGAAATTAACGCACTCAACGGTAAACCACTGGAGAAAAAACTGCGTTGTTATGACTTCAAGTCTGCGGTCATTCAAAGTCTGGTGGCCGCACGGCGGGATACGGGCGGGTTCACTGATTATAAAGACTTGGAAAAACGTGTGACCGGTCTCGGAGCGGCGGGTCTTCTCAGTGCGATCAACCAGTGGGAGCGCATCAACCGACCGGACGATGTGGTTTAGGCTTGTCCAACTCCTCGTTGTCAGTCATCCGATTGAGTATCTGGCTTGCTATTCTGCTGTTTAGATTGCTTCGAGCCTTGTCATAATTTCAGCTCAGGAAAATTCACAATTCACCCGTTGATCGGCGTCTGCGATAACCTGGATACTGAACGTTAGACCGCGTTAGACCTAGGATTTGAACGAGAGCCGCCATGCTGAAATATGCTTACTTTCCCGGTTGTGTTGCCCAAGGTGCATGTCGCGAACTCGATCGCTCCACTAAGGCGCTCGCCCGCAAGCTAGACATTGAATTAATCGAACTTAAACAGGCATCGTGCTGCGGTTCTGGCACGTTCAAAGAAGATTCACAACTGCTCGAAGATACGGTGAATGCGCGAAATATTGCTCTCGCCGAAGACCTCAATCTGCCGCTGTTGACCCATTGCAGCACCTGCCAAGGTGTGATCGGTCATGTGGATGAACGGTTGAAAGCTGCAAAAGATAACGACCCTGCCTATTTCGATCGTGTAAACGGCCTACTCGCTCAAGAACATTGTTCGCCCTATCGCGGTTCCACCGACGTTAAGCATTTGCTCTGGGCGATCGTCGCGGATTATGGCCTAGAGACGGTGCGGGAACGGGTGACGAAAAAGCTGGCAGGGCTGAAGTGTGCCGCTTTTTACGGTTGCTATTTGCTACGCGGTGAAACCCATCTGGCTTACGATGATCCCTACAATCCGCGATCGATGGAAAACCTGTTTGAGGCCGTTGGAGCCACGCCCGTAATTTACGCAGGGCGAACAAAATGCTGCGGTTGGCCGCTGTCGAGCTATGCCACGGATAAGGCGTTTTCGATGGCGGGGATGCATCTACAAGCGGCGATCGATGCCGGTGCAGATTGCCTGGTGACACCCTGCCCGCTGTGCCATCTCAATCTGGATTCTCGTCAGCCGGAAGTGGAAAAGTCTGGGGTCAAACGCTAGGGTTGCCGGTGCTGCATCTGCCGCAACTCGTGGCGCTGGCGCTGGGCGTTTCCCCAGACGAGCTAGGTCTGAGCAATCACGTGGTTTCCACCAAGTCGGTCTTGCAAAAACTCGGGTTGTGATCCCCTGCCGATCGCTCCGATCGTCATAGTTGGCCGACGCAGTCAACATCACGTATTCCGACTTAACCAGGCGACCGCAAACTTAATCCAAACCTCTGAATCGCTGCTTTCGCACACTTCGGGATCGATCGCAATCGCCGCGATCGCCTGGATCGTTTCATCAACGCTATAGCCCAAGGCGAGCAACGTCATTTCCACGTCTTCGCGTAGCGCGGGCGTGACCCCCGTGGTTGGTGTGTCGTCGAGGTGTATTTGCGATCGCCATTCGGCGAGCTTGGTGCGTAGCTCAAGGGAAATCCGTTCGGCGGTTTTCTCGCCGACGCCCGGTGCTTGGGAGAGCAAGCGACTATTGCCGGTGACGATCGCCTGGACGAGTTCGGCGAGATCAAGCGTATCGAGTAGCGACATTGCGAGCTGGTTGCCGATGCCACTGACAGCGGTGAGTTGACGAAACAGATCACGCTCGGCAGACGCGACAAAACCGAAGAGATACGGCACATCGTCGCGCATTTGAACGTGGGTGAAAATTTTGATGGTTTCGCCTAGGGCGGGAAGCTGGCCGATCGCGCGGGGGAGGATTTGAATTCATAGCCGAGGCCGCCCGCTTCGATGATCAGCAGTGTGCGGTTGGCGGTGTTTTTGGTCGTGGCGATCGCTTCGCCTCGAATGTAGCCAATCATTTAGATCTAGAGTCTGAAGACTTTGCGTTTAGCGTTTAGCTAGGTTTTATCGCCAGTTCAAGCAAGAACAAAACAGGCTAGCCTAGCTCGTGTTTCCCAAAGATCGCACTTCGACTCCGCTCAGTGCTCACGGATACGTCTAGGTATTGCTCATTCTGGAACTGGCTATAGAGGTTTGTTAGCTAATTGAGGTTGGAAAATCCTGGGCTTGTCGTAGGTATTGACGGGCATCGCTCGCATCGGTGATCGTGGCCGCTTCTAGCTGTTCTCGTAAGTCTGGTGTTACGGCTAGGGCGCGAGTCCAGTCGGGAATTTGAGCGCCGGTGGGATCTTGGAGGTAGGCTCGTCCCGATTCTAGGATGAGTTTCTCAAAGGTATCGACGATCGCCTCTTCTTTATGGCGATCGTAGGGCAAATTATTAAACACCGCATCGACAAAATATTGCCGCGTGTAGTCCTGCGCCTTGCGTCGAAACTTGACCCGCAGAGCGCGAACATGATCCATCGTCACCACCACCTTCTCGGTTTCCGTCAGCGTCCGCAGCACCGAGCTAAGAATATCGCGACACATTTTTTGCAAACCCTGATCGTGGGTTTCGCCAACCAGTTGATGTTTATGATCAAAAATACCCAGATCCACCTGTGCGACCCGCTTCTCCGCCACACTGCGATACACCTCGGCGAGCATCCCAATTTCAAGCCCCCAATTACCGGGAATGTGTGTATTGAGCGCCAGATCACTGGTCAGGGCAAATTCACCCGAGAGGGGATAGCGAAACGAACTGAGATAGCGAAGGTAATCCCGATAGCCAAACAGCTCAATCAGGGTTTGGAGCAGCGGCGTGACAAAGAGACGGGCGACGCGACCATTTAAACGACGCGAACTTTCGCCAATCCGGGCATAGTAGGCTTTCGTAAACGATAGACCGAATTCTTTTTTCGAGGATGGGGGAAGAGCAATTTGAGGGGATAGGAGCGATCGTAGGTGATGATGTCCGCGTCATGCAGGGCGATCGCCTCCGCCTGAAGTGAGGCCACCCCGAGCCCAAGCCACACAGCTTTCCCTTTGCCTTTAAAACCGGTTAAATCCAGCCCACTATCACGCAGCTTTTCGAGCAAGCCAGTAACACGGCTACCGTTTTCCCAATGATGGTTGTTTTCTGAGGCAGCACATCGAAAAAATGTACGGCATGGACGTACTGCTGAAAGTTCTGGGCATAGAGGCTAACCACAACGCTACGAACAAACTCACACTGTCCGAGATGCTCGCAAATCTTGGCCAGTGCCGGACGTTCTAGCTCTTCGTATAGTGCTGGGATTAGGACTGCGGTGGGTGACTCCTCACTGAGTTGGATCGTCCGTGCTTCGAGAAATTCGAGGTTACAGCCAAAGTCATGAATGGTCGCGATTTGTTCTTGCTTGTAGTCCATGCTGACGATCGGAGTGCGTCGTGGTGAGTAAGGTCGTAGGGTCGTAGGGTCGCCCATCGATCATAGGAGGTTGCGAACCGTTCCATCGAGATTTGATGGTATTCGCAAGGCTTCATGCGTTCAAAGGCTAAATCGGCAGCCTAGGATCGATCGGTCGATGGTCGCAATGCGCTAAAAACGTAAAAAGAATGTGTAATTTTGAGTAAAAAAGTTATTTTTATGATTCGCTATCTAGCTTCAGATTGGCACACAATTGTCATCTTCTACGCTGTCTGCGATACAGCTAGCGGTCAGAGACTATGATTCAGGTGTTTAGCACCCATAAAATTCTTGCTAAAGATTCGCAAAAATTATGATGATTGTCATACCTCTGCTTGAGGGCAACGTGACGGGAAATTAAGGCGAAAGTGATTCATGAGGCGAATGCTAAAGGTTGTTAGGATCGAAGGAGTCACGATTTAGTCACATGGCTCAACAGAATGTCACGTGTCTGCTGCGTCATAGTCTCACCTGTCATTTGCAATTATTTTGCATAATTTGCGGGTAGGGTGTGACCCCACTCATCAGGACGTTGCCAGCACTTTGCCAGTATCTTGCAAGCACTTCACCTCTCAAATGACGGACGTATGATCGTCCTTGCTCAGGTTGGCAATCCGCTCGTAACCACCTTGCCATCTCCTCCACACCATGCGGTGCTGTACCAATGTCTGCCTCTTGTCGCTATCTTTTGTTTTACAAGCCCTACGGTGTGCTGTGTCAGTTTAGCAATCGCTCCGAATCGCCCCGCCCGACGCTGAAAGATTACATTGATGTGCCGTTGGTCTATTCCGTCGGTCGGCTCGATCGCGATAGTGAAGGTTTACTGTTGCTCACCGATAACGGATCGCTCAAACATCGCTTGCTCGAACCCCGCTTTCGCAAACCCAAAACCTACTGGGTACAGGTTGAGGGCATTCCGGATGCTGCTGCGATCGCTCAGTTGCGCGATGGGGTTACCATCCAGGACTATCGCACTCGACCGGCGGGCGTTACTTGTCTCGATCGCGAACCGGATCTTCCTCCCCGCGAGCCGCCGATCCGTTTCCGTAAAACTATCCCGACAACGTGGATTGAACTGGTATTAACAGAAGGACGAAACCGCCAAGTACGCCGGATGACGGCAGCCGTGGGTTTCCCAACTTTGCGGCTGGTGCGGGTCGGCATTGCGGATCTGACGATCGCGGGACTGGCTCCAGGTCAGTGGCGCGACCTCACCCCCGAGGAACAGCACACTTTACATCATCTATGCGGCTTGGGATCTGGCTCGAAGACCGCCTCCCGTCGGGGAGACCGCGTTCAGTCATCCTCTCGCTAAAATTAATCTTCGTCCGGTACATTCTGAAACGAGTTTTTTATGATGGTGATGGTCTCGACTATTTCAATACACCTCTTGCATCAATCGAAAAAGTCAGAATTCGAGCACTGAGCGTAGTCAAAGTTTGAGCACTGAGCGTAGTCAAAGTTTGAGCACTGAGCGTAGTCGAAGTGCGGCCACTTTTCGCGATTCCACCCAGGCTTCGACTCCGCTCAGCCTTCGACTTCGCTCAAGCTTCGACTTCGCTCAAGCTTCGACTTCGCTCAGGCTTCGACTTCGCTCAGGCTTCAATTAACTGGCTTGAAATGTTCATACAAGAAGTCTAATAATTCCAACTGTTTTGGACATTCACCCCCAAACGTTAAACCGATTTCCCGTCAGAGTGCTTGCTGCTTCCTCCAATTCCCATGCTGTCCCGAACCTCGGGCGCGTTGGCCTATGCCTGCCTCCTCTGACTCGACTCGCTCCACACCACGCCCTGCCGGAACCTCACCCCAGATCTGCTCCTCCTGTCAGGCTAGGGTTACGGTCTCAGAATCTGGTGCGTGTCCCCAGTGCGGCCTCCGGATCGATCGCCACGTGTCGCTTGTACAATCCTGGATAAGCGCGATCGAATCGCCAGATTCGCCTCGGCGTCAACTCAATTGGATGCATCAAATGCTGGATTTATGGGTCGGACTCGGAGCATTGGCCTGTCGTACCAGTGTGTTGGTGGTCGATAACATCACCATCGAGGATCAATCCACAGTTTGTCTCGAACGGCTCATTCGCGATCGACCTTTGGCGCGATCAAAACCATCGATCCCCACCACAGCCACCCCGAACACAGCCACCCCGAACCTCGATTCAACTTCGCCTAATACGCCTCTACCCGTCTTAGTGACACCCAAAGCTAATGTTCGAGAACTGGTTCAGTTCTGGCAAACGCTCGATCGCTCCTCGTCGGACGGGCATGATCATCCATCACACCCTCCAGATCAGACCTTAAGCCCGCCTTCCCCTGAAAGTCATCGCCCCGTACCGCTGACGACAATCTTTGCCGAAATTGATCGAACACCAAACCTGAGTGTCGATCGCCTACGCCATATTCTCGACAAATACGATTACCACACCCGCTTCGATTCCCAGCGACCAGATTCACACACCCAGCTTGTAGCCGTCACCGAAGACGATTCAGAGATCACCGCTGATTTATCACCCTCCGCCACACGACCCCAAATCTCCTATGCCGCGATCACCGATGTGGGTTTACAGCGATCGCACAACGAAGACACCTTCGCCATCTGGGAACGGCGCGACCAACAGATCGATCCCGATCGCGATCACGAATCCGTACGCGGGCTGTACGTACTCTGCGACGGCATGGGCGGCCATGCCAGCGGCGACATTGCCAGCCAGCTCGCAACCCAGACCCTGATCGATTTTTTCCAATCCCAGTGGCTCGGCGCGATACCTGACACAGACCTGATTCGTGACGGCATCCTGGCTGCGAATCGTGCCATTTATGCCAGCAATGATCGCGATCATGCCCAAGGATTTGGACGTATGGGAACAACCCTCGTCGCGCTCTGGCTACACAACACCCACGCAAGGATCGCCCACGTTGGGGATAGTCGCCTCTATCGCTATACCCGCAGCCACGGACTCGAACAACTGACGATCGATCATGATGTGGCTCAAGAGGCGATTCGCAGCGGCCTACCGCCGAGCCGTGCCTACCGCCTACCCAATGCGTCCCGCTTAACCCAAGCGATCGGCCCCCACGACGAAACTGAAATTGAGCCAGAGATACAAACCGTCACGATCGAAGAAGATACGCTCTTTTTGCTCGCCTCCGATGGACTGACCGATAACGACATCCTCGATCGGCGTGACGCACCTTCATTCGCCCCCCTACTCAACCCGCAGACCGATCTCGATGAGGCCACAGCCGCCTTGATTGACTTTGCCAACCGTGAAAACGGTCACGACAACACAACGATCATTTTGGTGCGTGTTTTGGTGGATTAATGTGAATGAATGGGGGGTTTAAGGGATTGGGGTCGTGCGTTGTCTCGTTATTGTGGCTGGCATTTTCCGGCGCGGATTAGCCCGACTCGCTTGGCGATCGCTCCTGGGGCGACGCGAACGGCCCCCCAATGCTGACCGTCAGGTGAGGTTGAGAGGCGATCGGGTGTCGCACCCTCGCCAAGTTCCACAATCTCGCAGGGCGCAACTGCCGTCAGCTTAACGATGTACCAACCTGATCGAACAGCCATAGGTCTCGTTTACTCGGTCTCGTCTAATGAACTCGTCGGCGGCTTGGGAATTCCCAGTTGAACCCCACGCACAATCCGCGATAGCTCGCTTTTCTCATCCACCGACACCCGTGACGGCGACCCGCTAATGATGCCTTCATAGTTGCGGAACGAGTCTTTAATCTCGGGGCCATTGGCGCTGATGGTGTACTCGCGGATGCCGGTATCATGCCAGGAGCCGCGCATTTTAAAGACGTTAATCGCCCGCGACATTTCACCGCGAATCTCGACGTACTGCAACATAATGATCGTGTCCGTAATCGTCGAAATATGGGAATCGGTAATCGAATTCGATCCCATAAATTGATCGGTCGTATTGGTAAAGAAGCCGGTAATTTCTTCCTGCTTGGCGTAACCCGTCACACCGATGACAAACTGACGGAAGGCGTTATTGCTGACGCCGCGAGCGAGAGCGGATAGGGAGTCGATCGCAATCCGCGACGGCTTGAAGTTAACGATCTCAGTCTTAATAATTTGCAGGTGATCCTCAAGTCCCGCCGACTCCGGATAAGCACACAAAATCTTGAGCAGCCCTTTTTGCTCCATTTCCTCGAAGTCAATACCCCAGGAATAGGCATTTCGCAACAACTGCGCCCGTGATTCTTCGTAAGCAAACAGGATCGCCCGTTCGCCGTTGAGACAGGCTTCTTGAGTAAACTTACTGACCAGTAGCGTTTTACCGGTTCCGGTCGCGCCCGTCGCGAGGATAATTGAATCCTTAAAGAAACCGCCGCCGCACATCGTATCGAGGGTTTCGACACCAGACGAAACGCGCACATTGGACGATCGCTGCGTCAAGCGCATCGCCCCAAGCGGGAAGATATTAATCCCGTTACTGGTCATCGTGAAAGGATATTCTCCCTTCATGTGGGTCGTACCGCGCAACTTGAGGATCTCGATCGTCCGCCGTCGCCGCTCGCCTTCGAGCACGTTCCGCGCGATCGCCACGTTATCCGAGACGAACTCTTCCACCCCAAATCGCGCCACCGGGCCATACTCTTCAATCCGCTCCGTCGTCATGACCGTCGTGGTATGGAGCTGCTTGAGCCGAGCCACCAGGCGATAGATTTCGCGTCGAATCACTGGCGCGGCTTCGTATTGTTGAAATACCGCCGTGACCGAATCGATCGACACCCGTTTCGCCTTATATTTCCGAATTCCGTACTGAATTCGCTCAATCAGCGCTGACAGGTCGAAATTGCCTACCACGTCCTGACCTTCCGGATCAGGCGAAGCATCGAGGATAAACAGCTTGCCCTCGTCAATCAGCCCTTGAAGATCCCAGCCAAAGCTCTGAGCGTTTTTGATCAAGTCAGCAGGCGATTCCTCAAAGGTGACGAAGACCCCGGCTTCATTAAAATAGGTAATACCGTTATAAAGAAATTGAATCGCAAACAGCGTTTTTCCGGTTCCCGAGGTTCCACTGACCAGTGTTGTTCGCCCTGCTGGTAATCCTCCGTGGCTGATGTCATCAAATCCTTCGATCATCGTTCGGATTTTCTGTACGCCCCAGGGTGCTTGTGGATTGCTGCGATCGGTAGTAGTTTCCATCAATTGTTATAAAACCGTGCGTGCTAACTGCGGCGGATATCGTTTTTTATGAGAAGTATGTGATGGGACACAGAAGCAACTGATTTTTAAGAGTTAAAAATCAATTGTGGGTCAATTTGAATTAATTTAGACTAAATACAAGACCAGAACACTCACCTTTGTCTTGAGCTGAAATCCTGCAACCTGTGTGGTTAGAGAGAAAACTGTCCCGTCTAGAGGGATGTAACCTCCGGGAATGTTGTATCGTCCCAGCCATCAATCTTAAGGCATACTGAGAATTTAAGGTTAAACCAGCGGCGGTTGTTGTCACGGTTTCGGGCTTGCAGAGGGAGGATGGTGCGATCGCCAGAATATCTCCAGCTTAAGAATTGCCAAAAAAATCGTTGCGATCGAGGCTGGGTGAGCGGGAGATTAGATCCTGTACTCAGAAATCACGATATTTTCGCTAATACAAGTCTGTACCGTGTTCGGTCAGCTCTTCGTAAAGCAAGTCTAGGCCGATGAGGACTTTCTCGCGGTTGGAGAGGTCGCCAATAATTTTACGCACTGGCGGTGGGAGAATCTTGGCCAGTGTTGGTGTTGCCAAAATTTTGTCTTCCTCAGCCAGTTGGGGATTTTTCAGTACGTCAATCACTTTAAGTGCGTAAACCCCCTGAAACTCTCGTTCGAGAATATGATTGAGCGTTTTGAGCGCACGGACTGAATTCGTGGTGTTACCTGCGACGTATAGCTTCAGAACGTACGTTTTTTTTGGAGGTGTCATAGAAGGCGGAGACCAGTCTGCGGTTTTGCGGAGAATGATGTTTACAGGTGGCCGCTCCGACACGTGACGGAAGCGGGAGCATCGATCGTGGAGAACCGATTGGAAGGACGGCGAGTATCGGCGGGTATCTCGGTTATGACGAGAAGGGGAGCGGTCAAAACGTCAGCAACGTTATTCAGGCTTGCGTGGAATGGATCGTCGATACATCTCACATAGGTGGGCGATGACATCGATTAGAGTCAGGCGATAATCCAATAATATTTCTTCGCTACGTCCTTCCAATTGTAGCTGTTTCGAGAATTGGTCCATCAAATTCATGTGCAGTTCGACAACGCGGGTGACGGAGATATCGGCGAAGAATGCTAGGTAAACAAATTCATCGATCGCTTGATTAACCTCTCCTCCCTTATCGAAATATTGAAGGACGATATCCTGATAGAGGACTTGAAGCTGTTCGATGAGGTCGATCGCCTCGGCTGCGGACAGATTGCGTAAAAAGCGTTGCGAGTTGCGTTTGTAATACACACCGAGGTATCCCAGTCGTTCTTTGAGCTTTTCGGTGAGCAGCCGCTGTTTTTCTTCCAGCAAGGTGATCTTTTGGCTGCTACTAAAGGACGGAGGGCTGGCCTTATCGGAGGGGGAGAGCTGTAAAATTGTTCGAGGGCTTGGGTAATCGAGTCTTCTAGACTGATTTCAGGAGCCAGTGTGAGTATGACCTCTGCTTGATGGTAAAAGTGAGACTGACCCAAACGCATCATCGCAGCGTCTTTCACCGCTGATTGGATGCGATTCCTGGACGCCGTCTCGGGCGTGCTCATGCTTTGGGTGTCGTACGATGGCGTCACAATGATGGCGGGCAGTAACAATTTGGCTTGATGCAGATTGCAAACCAACTCGCTGAGATCGTCATGCACTTCCAAAATGAGGCTATCAAAATGAGACCACTCACTCGATAGGGTCTCGATGCACTCTGTAGATGAATGACAGACTGTCAAGGCAAAGCGATCGGTGTCGAGTGCAGCGCGAACATGATTGATGAGGTCAGTATCGAGTGCAAATAGGCAAATTGTTAGGGTAGGCGGGACCATCACAGAATGGGCTCACAGCGAATAGGCTTTGTCAAATACAGCCCTTGGATAGTAACACTTTGTATCAATTGTTTACGGATAAATGCGATGTTCTTGTTTGTCTTTCGGGAATACGAAACAAGTCTTTATGCTCCATTTAAAAGTTTACAGAGTGAGTATTGCGAATGGAGATATATTTCTGCAATACACCCGATTAAGTGCGAAACCTAAAGCTTCAAGAGTTTTGTACAGGTCATCGTAATCTGAAGAAAAAGCTCGATCGAGTTACTTCATTCATTGTTTTCGCGATACCTATATCGATACATCATTACGCGTGGTCTCCTCTTCCTTTCCGGTTCCTGTTGAGTCTGTTCCAGTGTTGGATGATTGCTTGACGGTGGCCGCCGCCGCCAGCCAGCTATCTCGCGCGGGTGGAAAACCGGCGATCGTCCTCGATCAGGCCATGCGTCCGCTCGGTTTGTTGTTTCCCCATCGTCTTCTCGATCCGAGCTTGCTGCCGGGTTGTCAGCTTGGATCACGGTTGATGACGCTGCTAGAGGTGGTCCCTCTGATTCGTTCCACGGTTACTGTGGAGATGTTGCAGGATTGTGCGCAGGCTTTGCGTCAGTCCCAGGCACGCTATGCGATCGCGGTCGGGGATGGAGATCGGGCGATCGGTGTGATTGATCTAGCGGTTTTGCCGGTTCTGGAGCCCGTGGATCGCGATCTGGCGGTGGTGGTTGAGCGTTTTTCCCATGAGATCGCGTCTCCGCTGATGGGGGTGTTGAGTTTGGCGACGCTGCTGGGTGATGATCGGCTCGCCTCGCTATCGGAGCCGCAGACAAAACAGGTTCAGGCGATTGGTCACAGTGCGGCTCGGATTGCCTATGAGCTGGAACGGCTCGATTTAGTCTCGCGGATTCAGATGGATAAAACCATTTTGTATTCGGAGTTAACGACGTTAACATGCTCGTTTTACGGGCGATCGCCCAAGCGCGAGATCGGTGTCAGCGATCGCATTCAGAAGCGGAGGAGCATGGCCTTGACTGGCAGACGGCAGCGATTAGCGTCGCGATCGATCGTCGTTATGGCTTACATGTGTTTGCAGCGGCGATCGAATGTGTGATTGGTCATTATGGATCATCGAAAAATCTGCATTTTGCGGCTCAGGCGATCGCAGGTGATTTGGTGGTGTCCCTGGAGAGTGTCAATCTAGAGGGAGGGGTGAAGCTGACGCCTCGATCGCTCCTGGAGATGATTCCAGCCGATCGCAGCGAAGCTCTCGTTTTTTGCGTACACTCGTTCACGTTTTGAAGGGTGACGTTAGTTTAAAGCCCAATCCAGACGCGGGCTTTCGACTCATGCTGCTGCTACCGGGTGTTGTGGTCTCTGGAGCGGATTTAGAGGATTTAGATCTGGTCGAAACTTCTGGTGTAGATACAGCCAAGGGAGATCAATCCAGCTCTCAGACCGCATCCACAGCAGCGATCGCACCGGATCAGGATAACGATATTCCTGCCGATCGCGCGATCATCCTAACCCAGCACCTCACGGGTCACGATCTGGCGTACTTTGAGCAGTCCGGCTGGTATGTGGCGATCGCCCTATCCATTAACGAGCTACTGGCAAAAGTCGATCGCCTCGCACCTCGATTCGTGATCCTCGATTGTGCCGCCTACCACGAAGATCACAGCATTACGTACCATCTCATTCGCGACCTCGATCGGCAGGCGATCGCGATCGCCACACTCCACCGCGATCGTCCTGAGCTAGCAAATCTAACAGACCCAACAAACCCAACAAACCCGCCATCTGATCCCAGTTCCCAGCGAAATTCAGAGACCTTCACATTGCACTATCCGCTGCAATCATCGGAAGTCTCCGCGTGTTTTGAATGGGCGCAGGTCATGCGATCGACCATCGTTTTGATTGATTTGTGCGATCCGTTATTGCTCCCGCCTCACACCACGCAACCGACGATTCAGGGTAGCTCGATCGCCCATCAGCTCCGACGCCACCATTGCCGAACGATCGAGGTTAACGATCTAGAGCGGGCGCAGCTCTTTGCTGAAATTTGGCAACCCCAGGCCATTGTGCTGCAATTTGTTCCAGAATCAGCGGTTGCTGACTGGCCGCAACGAATCGAACATCTCGCAGAACGGGTCAGAATTCCCTGTTTGATTTTCAATTGTGGCGACTGGGCCGGACAAGCCTGTCGGCTGGATCGATCGATCGTCTACTGGCCAGCCTCCAGCCCGTCAGATGCAATGGATCAACCCGATGTTATTCAGGCGTTGCAGTGGCTTCAGCATCACCATCGTTCTGCACACACCACACCATGACCCGCAAACGCTCAACCACGATCGCAACTATTAGACCTCTTGCATGAATCGAAAAGGCCAGCATTCGAGCACTGAGCGTAGTCGAAGTGCGATCACTTTTCGCGATCACACCCAGGCTATCGGCAAGCCGACGCTACGCGAACGACTTCGCTCAGCCTTGGAGATTTCGTCTTTTTCAAACCTAAAATCTTCGTGCAAGAGGTCTATTGCATTCCATACCAAGGAGCAATCTCAATCACACCACTGGGTTTAAACACGACGCGGAATTCGACGAGGGGTGAGAGGGTCACGCGATCATCCTTAACGGCGATCGCGGCGGCGGGATCGTATAGATCGGACAGTGGTGTTTCACCGTAGAAGCTCCGCGCATCTCCGGTCAGGGGTTCGACCTGGGCAAGCGTGCCGTCGGTGGTCACACCTAGGCGATAGGCGAGGGTGCGATCAAAATTGGGATCATCTTTGAATTGGTCGTAGAGCGTATCGCTGAGGCGATCCAAGCTTTGCTCAACGGTGGCGGCATCGGTCAGGCTAGGGGGAGCGCTCGGTGTTTTCGCATACCCATCCCAGGGGCTGACTTCGATCGTGCCAGAGTCCGAAAAGACCACCCGAAAGTCTGCTTGAGCTTCCACCTTGGCACTGCCCGCTTCGGCTGGAACGTAGATCAAGTCGGGCAGCGGTGTTGAATCGACGTACGATTCGGCTCCTTCGCTGCGGCCAATGTAGCCAATAATGGCGCCATCGCGACCAACACTGACGCGGTATTCGCGATCCGTCGGTGGTGCGGTATCGGAATCCCAGTTGGCGCTGAGGTCTTGGTCGAGTTTGAGGTTTAGGGCGTAGAGCTGATCGCTATCGGCAATGATTTCAGGTTCGGAGTTGGTGTCGGATTGGGTGTCGGAGTTGAGCGATCGCGGTGTTTGAGAATCAGTCGTTGCCTTGGTCTCGGCTGCGTCTTTAGGCTTGGAATCTGTGTCAGTGCTGTCGTTCTTTTCCGCTGCACTGCCGCTCGACTTCGCCGCATCCGCCTCGGCGGTCTGCGTCGGATCAGTCGGTGGCGCAGACCCAGCGGCTTCATTGGTTGTGGTTGTCTGTGCCGCTTCCTCGGCGCTGACGGGGATGGGTTCTGTCGGGCGACGGACTTCGGGGATGGGCAGGAAGAACAGTACGATCGCGGCAACGGCCAAGCTAGACAGCCCGATCGCGGCAGGGGTTGCCCGTTCGGTGATCGGCGGGTCAAGACGAGCCTGATGACGGGTGAGCGGTTTGAGGTCGAGCGACCAGCCCGGTAGGGTGCGGGCATCGGCCAGCATTTGATCGAGGCTTTCGAGCAGGTCGAACAGTTGCAGGGTACTGAGATCGAGCGAGACGGGTGCTTCGAGACCGGGATCGGTGATCGTCAAACGGTGCTGCAAGGGTGGCAACGGCTCGATCACAATATGACCCTCCGGGACGATCGGTACGATGCCGCTTAGAAGGCTTTGGGTGTAAGCACTCAGGGTTTCGGTGAGCTGCTGTAAAAAGCCCTGGCCTCCCGCCAAAATTTGAGCCTGTCCCAAAATATGACACTCGGCATTGACCACAGCGGAAATCGTGGGTCGTCTACCATTGGCCTCCGTGGTGACCCCTTCGAGAATTAGGGTGCATCCCGGCAAACTGTACTTGCGTCGCACACTCATGAAATTTCTCCGTTAAACAGGCTGACCCAAAAGCGTTGTAGGCCGGATGTACCGGTGCAAAAGAGCAGTTTACTCAACAGATCGATCGCTAGGTCGTTGAGTTTATCATCGGTTTCATACAGCATGATGGCGGCGCGGCGCGGGTTCATACGACTGCGAAAGTGAATGCGAAACCGTTCGAGATAGCGAGCGAGGTGGGGATTGTCGCTATAGGGTTTGCCGCGATCGCGGAGTTTCACCGCCTCGGCGAGCAGTTGGCGAATGACCAGATTGAGGCGACGGGCAATATGACAGGCCACAATGGTTAAGGCTTTGGCTTCGTCGATCGTCATGGCACGACGGCGACTCATGCGACGTAGGGGATTGGTATTTCGCACCCGCCACAGCACGACCCGGTTAGGGATGATGCGCGTCAGTTCAAGCTGCTGGACTAGGGTGAGGATGTCGTGTGTGCCTTTTAAGTTGAGGGCTTCGATCGCCAACAATGTCAGGTCAATCTGCGTCCGAGTGCGGCGCGGGCAACCTCGATCCGCCAGATCAAAATCTGGCAACCGGTCGAGCGGCGAAGCGATAGCGGTTTCGGCGGTAGGAGTCGGGGGCATTACGCGCTGGGGCTCGGCAGTAAACGTGGTGGAAAAGAACGAAGGTTTTTTGGGCAGCGGAGGCCACAGCTTTGGGATGTGTAGAACGTGATGACCAGACCTGGAGGGTCACGCTGGGGCGTTGACCGGTTCGGTGTCAGGCACGATGATCCGATTGATGATCAGAAACGGTCTGAATTGCCGTCTAGACCAATCACAGGAAAAAACAGTTGCAGTTTCCACACACCACCTAAAAAAGCATAACTAGTGTAGCAGTGACGATCGCGAGTCTTTCGCGTCGCGCCGATCGAGGCCGTCCCCTGGCACAATTTACAGGGATTCTCCCCATTTTGACCTAGATTTATGACGGCATCGACCTTTGACCTAGCCACACTGATTCGCGCGATCCCGGATTTTCCGCAGCCGGGGATCTTATTTCGCGATATCACTCCGCTCCTCGCGCATCCCAAGGGGCTGAATACAGTGATCGATCGGTTTGTTACAGCCTGTGATGCGATCGCTCCGGATCTGATCCTGGGCATCGAATCCCGTGGCTTTATTTTCGGTACACCATTGGCCGCTCGTTTGGGGATCGGCTTTATTCCAGCACGCAAACCGGGAAAATTACCGGCGGCGACCTACAGTGCTGAATATGCCCTGGAATATGGCACCGATTGCCTAGAGCTGCACCAAGACGCGATCGCCCCCGGTCAGCGAGTATTGGTGATCGATGATCTGATCGCGACCGGTGGCGACAGCGGCAGCAGTGGCGCAGCTTGTGGCTCAGTCGGGCGGTACGCTAGCGGGGTTTGGTTTCGTGATCGAACTGGCCGGACTGGGGGGGCGTGCCACGCTACCGGATGTACCGATCGTCTCGTTGCTCAGTTACGACTAAGCCAGCCAAAACCGGATCGACAGATCCGCCAAGACACTCGACCGTAACCTCAAGCCTTTGAGGTTTTTAAAACCTCCAGGACTTACGCACTGACCGGCTAGAACCACGCAATACTGTGGGCGCATTGTCATGACGCCCCTACGAGTTTCGATCGTTTGCGTAAGTTCTGACCTCAAAGGTCTCGCTCTCCGCTCGGTCATGAGACTCTGCTTTCCATCTCAGGATGTGCTGATCTCAGCCATCCGACCCAGTCCGGCAAGGGTTGTATTCGATCCAAACCCACCCCAGCGATCGAGCGGCCAAAACCGAAAGCAGGCACGACCAATCACCCGATCGGCAGGCAAAAAGCCCCACACGTGCGAGTCATTACTGTTATTGCGGTTGTCCCCCATCACGGCTACCGACCCCTCCGGCACGATAAACGGCCCCCAGGTATAGTTCGGCGGTTCAGCAATGTAGGTCTCGGCGATCGGCGTACGATTGACGACGAGCTGACCGCCAAAGACGGCGATCGTGTCGCCCGCAACGCCCACCACCCGCTTGATAAAGGCTTGATTCGCCGTAAAGCCCTGACGCTGGAGCGAGTCCGGCGGGCTAAACACAACAATGTCGCCGCGCTCGGGTGTATGCAGGTGATACGAGACTTTTTCAACAATCAGCCGATCGCCAAGGTCGAGCGTCGGAAACATCGAAGCGGAGGGGATAAAGCGGGGCTCGGCGACAAAGATACGCAGCAGCAAGGCGATCGCAAAGGCAACGGCGAGGGGCTGAAGGTTATTCCGGACAAACAGTCGCCAACCGGATGAAGGTTGGGGGAGTGGGGTTGGGGTGGAGGGCGTGGGGTTAGGGGTGTTGTCGGGAAGAGTCATAGGAGCGTGTGAGGATGTACGGGATTGTTCTGCGCCGATCGTTACACGTCTAATGCGTGCGTTGTATCAAGCTTCTGGCGGACGATCGACCCAGAGACGTGAGCGATCGCAGTCGTCATACAGTTGCAGACCTCTGCTTAGGGCGCACCAATCCGGCTCTCATCCGCCTCTCGGTCGGTTTCATCGAGAGGCTCATCGTTGGTCGGATCGTTCGTCTCATCATTGGTCTCATCCGAGGCTTCACCGGTTCCATCCTCAAACTCATCCCCATCGCCCGCATCATCCGGCCAGGTGAGGTAGCTACCAATAATCGTTTGGCTGTCATCGAGAAACGCATCGTAGGGGCGATCAATACCGTAGACATTCAGGATGAAAACCGTATCGTTCCGTTGCTCGATGTAGCTAACGGCGTCTAGCTCTTTGCCCTCGGGAGTCGTACCCCGCCAATCGAGCCGGACGCTGCCATCGGGCTGAATCTCCGAAAGCTGCCAGGATGCACCATCGAGCAACTCGTCATAAATCTTTTTCAGGGCATTTTCGAGGTCATCGGCATCCAGCGGCTTCTCTTCTTTGAAGAACACCACCTCACCACCGAAGCCGCCGTCACTGGAAATAAACGCGACCCCATCACGCTGCGGCTGAATGTCGTATTTTTCGGGTAGGGTGACTTCAAATTCATTGTTGCGCGGTCGATAGATATTGTCTGGGTCTACTTCGCCATAGTTGCCGTCGGCGAATTCATCCTCTTTGCTGTTTTCGTCCTGGGGTTGGTCTGTTTCGCCTGCGGATCTGGTGCGGGTCTCGGTGGTCGAGTCGGTGCGTGAGGTGGATGCGGGCTGGCCGGTGGTGGTTTCGGGAACGATCGAATCGGCGGGATCGGGTTCGTCGGATTGACAGCCGATCGTCGTGAGAGATAGGCCGATCGTCAGGAGAATGGGCAGTAAACGCAAGTTCGACATCGCTCGATTCGGAAGGGTGGGCTAAAAGTCAGTAAGGTCACGATGCTGGAGCCAACGTATGGACGGGATCGCGATCGCGTTTCCAAATCCTAACGCTCGATCGTCGTGCTGTCTGTCTCCCGTCGCGTCAGACCCCAGATTGCAGTCACTTCGGGCTTTTGGGGTTTTCAAAAACCGTAAGGGTTTCGCATCCCGCCACTCATGGTCATCAGGTGCGACTTGTTACAGTAAAACCAAGGCGATCAAGAGTCTGAGCTGGGCGATTTCGATCGCAGGCTCATGACACTGGCAAAAATCCTAAAGATTAAAATTTTAGAGATTAAGCTGAGTGTTGAGTCGATCTTGGGCGGGAAAATCAATCTTCAAGGGTATCGTTTCGAGCCGTTGTTATGATTTTGGTCTGGTTTCGGTCATCGAACCCCGCTTGTTCCATCAATTTTTGTTCAATTCAGCGTTGAAAAACGATCAAAATTATGACGTTCGATCGGTTCGATGAGCAACGTAATCCAACGCCCACCATGCCCACTCCAGCGAAGGCGTGCCGTGGGGCTAGAACAGACCTTCCGTTGATGATACGCCTTGGCCTGACAATCGGTGGCTCGCTTTTGGCGATCGGCAGTGCTGTGGGGGGAGCGACCGCGCGATCGCCTTGGAGAGGTGATCGAGCCAAATCATAATGATCCAGAACATAACGAACCAGAATCCCTGGAACAAGTACCGATCGATTCCCTAAATCTGAGCCAGACCAATACCCTCGGTTCCATGTTGCCTGGGGAGACGATCGCCGCCGTCATCGTCGATACGGTAGGTGACTGGCAGGGGATCAACCAGTTTGATTTATTTGCGGAACCCATCAACGGGTTGATCGAGTTTCCCCACATTTTGACCTTGCCCGATCAAACCCTGCCTACGACACTCGACGAATGGTCGGGCGAACAGATTGCGCTGGCGTGGCTCCCCTCGGAACGGGTAGAAAACGGCAGCTATGGCATTACGATTGCCCCGCTCTCAAACGAGGCGCTGATCCCCGCTGCTGCCAATGCCCAGCGCTATCGGGACGCGATCGCAGCGAATTGGAGCCGTTGGGACGCCGTGACAGAAACCCAAACCTATCGCGGTATCGATATTTTGCTCTTGTTTGAGCCGCCGCGCCTTGAGCTAACACCGTTCAATCTGCCCGTCTTCGATATCGACAACCCTCCCAGCGATCTTGCACCCATCCCACAAACCAAAGAATCGACAGCAGTTGATCGACCCGACCCCAGCGCGGCTCCTGAGCCAGAGCTGATCGAGCCGAGCGACCCGAACACGCCCAGCCTTGCGCCGGAACCCCAAGTCAAACACGCGATCGCCCAGCTTGACGATCGGCTCTTGTTTGCCTCTAGCCTCGCGGACATCACCGATTACGTTGATGCGCTCAACCTCGGCGATCCCCTCGCGACATTACCGCCCCTTGATCTCGCCCCCGCAATGGAGCTTGATCCGCCTTCCGAAGTGATCGCCGCTGAGACGGTTGACCGGGTTGACATAAGTGACAGCCTCGATCCAGAAACCGTAGACCCTCTCGTAGATCGGATCACGGAAGCGCTGACCTTGAGCGATGTACCGGCCTTTCAAGCTGCGATCGCCCGCGAGCCGGAAACCGCCGCTGCGATCGTTTACGCCGACATGCCTCGCCTCCTCGATGCCCTCGGTACATTTCCCCTGTTCTCCATCCCCCAGACTGACGGCACAACCCTGACGGCGGCAGAGATTTGGGACACGCTCGATATTGGCATTTCGACGGTGGACGGTTTCTTATGGTTCGAGCCGTCCGGTGCGTGGATGCAGTTCCGAGCCAATTACACCGATCCACAACCCAAATTAGCAGCCCTGGCACGGACAGATGATGAGACCCTGCAACACATCCCCGCCGCCAGTGCGATCGCACTCACCACGCGTGGTTTTGACGTGATCTTGCCGGAGATTTTGGCCGCCTATGACCAGATCCCGGAGTTACAAGCACCACTGAATCAAGCGCGTGACGAGATTCGGAGCGTCACTGGCTTTGATCTAGATGCTGATATTGTGCCGCTCTTTGATGGCGATCTTTCCTTCTTTGTCTTTCCGTCCGATCGCAGCTTCTTTTTTCTCGCGAACGGTTTTCTTCCCCTCGGAGCTGGTATCACGATCGAGACGAGCGATCGCCCCAAACTGGAAGCACTCATTGCTCAAGTCGAAACTCAATGGCTCGATCAAATCCGCGCCCAGACCAGTGATATGAAAACGATCGGGGTAACCTCACTTGAGGTCGAAGGGTTGGATGTGACGAGCTGGAATCTCCCGTCAGTGTTTTACGAGACACTCAGTCTCCTGGGCTATACCTGGGTCTCAGACGATACGCTGTTGATTTCCACGGGTGCGGACTTGATGGCGGAACTGTTACCCACGCCGTATCAATCCCTGCTGGATAGCTACACCTATCAGTCGGCGATCGAACCTTTCCCGCAGCCCAATATCAGCCTGTTTCACCTGAATGTCGGCTCGATTCTGGCGCTGCTGAATGACTATTTCCCCGTCTCAAACTGGGGATCACCCAGCGACACGTTCGATCTACCGCGCTTTGTACAATCGTTTCGCAGCATTAGCGAATCGACCACGGCCACTGAAAACTATGCCCAAGATGATGTTCACATTCAGCTTGCGCCGCGCCGTTCAGAATGATCGGCTAGATTGAGTACCCAAAGTGATCGGCCAAAGCGATCGGCCAGAGCGATCGGCCAGAGTGATTGTCAGTCCTAACAAGCGCATCGATTTTGCGCTCGTTAGGACTGAGCGATCGCCCATCAGCCTTCGTCGATTAATCCGACGGCAGATCAAATAACACCGTCGTCATGTAGCGTTCCGCCCACTCTTCACCAAACGCCTTTTCTAGCACGCGGCGCGTTTTATCATTTTGCTGCTGCTGCGAGCAATAGCGACGCTGTCCCTCGATCGCCTGTCGCTCTAGCTCACCGCTCACCGGCTGCATCGCGATCGCCTGCTGACAGTGAATCGTCAGATACGACACCACCCGCTGCAAGAACCGATCCTCTTCGGCCTGATCTGCCGGACGAACAAATAGACAAAATTCGGAAAAAATGTCACCCCAGTCGGGCAGCTCGCGCGGTTGGCTGTAGTCAGGGGCGGGGAGTTGACCGAGGGCGGTGCAATAGGAGTCGGGGAGGCTACGATCGGGCTTGGTGGGCGAAAGATCGACGATCGCTGCGCCGATTTGGCCGCGTCCGCCAACGAGATCCGTCCCAAACATCGGCAGCGGATAGGCTGATCGGGGAAACATCACGCAGTGCAAAATGTCTAAACTTTTGCCCACCTGCGCGAGTTCCAGGTGCAATTTGCGAAACTGTGGGGTTTGATGGCAGCGGTTTTCGATCGTCAGTCGCTCGCCCTCCAGCTTGCCCTCGACATAGCCGAGGTCGTCCGGCAAATGGTAGGGCGAGAGATCGAGATATTCATCCCACACCGCTTCGATCGCGTCTGCGAGTTTGCGGATGAGGGGATATTGGCGATCGCGCAAGGACGACGATGCGGCTACAGACATAATGGATACAAAAGGGAGACAGATATAAAAGGCCGGAATTTTTTATCGAAATAATCCCGTTTTTTAATCTGA
Organism: Coleofasciculaceae cyanobacterium RL_1_1; assembly: GCA_012033105.1. Taxonomy (GTDB): domain Bacteria; phylum Cyanobacteriota; class Cyanobacteriia; order Cyanobacteriales; family Geitlerinemataceae; genus RDYZ01. The sequence goes on along the minus strand of JAAUPN010000016.1, from coordinate 8,554 downwards.
TTATTGTATCGCCAAGTGTTCGCGACCTTCGCGTCCCATCGGCGGTTGATATCGATCGATCTCTGTCGATCTCTGTCGGTCTCCGTCGAACTCTGATGTATCGCTGGTTTGGATCAAGACCTCGACTAAACCTCGATTAATCCTGGAATCGAGACTTCATCACTCGGATCGATCGCGACCCGGCCAGCGCGTCCCCATCTCCGTCGCCGCCGACCACACCAAATACAGCACCAGGATCAAAACTCCGATCGCGAAAGCCACGCGATCGTCAGACATTGGCCGTAACTGCTGCGGGTTCCGATGCACTAGCGGATGCACCCACTGATTTACCTGCCGGTGTCGCCGGTTCGTAGAGATACTCAAACCAGTTGTTATCGAGATCGCGACCGTAGAATGAGGCCGTCCCGTCGCGATGTTCGTGAATTTCGGTAACGTGAATGCCATCGGCTTTGAGCTGATCAAACGCCGTTTCCATTTCAGCGCGATCGTCAAACACAAAACCAAAGTGTGGCCCCGCTTGATCGTAACTTGGGTGCAACAATGCCAAGCCATCATTGCCCGCTTTCAGGTACGCCCAATCGGTATCTTGCCACGCCAGCTCAAGGCCAAGATGTTGATAGAAGGCGACGGCTTTGGGGATATCTTCGACACAAATGGCGACGTGGCCGAGGCGTTTGATGTTCATAATTGAGGAATAGGGTAGGGATGAGCGTAGCGGTTGTGGGTGATTGGTTCGGCGATCGGTTCGGTGAACAATTCGGCGAACAATTCGGCGATCGTGAATCACACCGCCGCGACAACGTACATCAATGTTTGAAGTTGCTCTACGTCGCTACTTCCATTTTCTCGTACCTCACTTATTTATGGTGGTTACTCTAGAGAAAAAAGCGACTCTCTCACCCTGGCAAAGCTCCTGGAGAGTGCCATCAAAGCGACGCATATCCGACCATACTTAGACTGAGATTCATTTGGGACGTTCTATGGTTTTCGATCCCGGCAATTTGCCCTACTGGATTTTTTTGGGTACGGGGTTAGTGCTGTTTGTTGTGTCTATCTCTGCTGGTGGTGAGGAGGCACTCGAAGGGGAGCCGGAGGTGGGGCTTTTTACGGAGTTGCTGTTCGGCTGGTTGGGGGTCGGTAGTGTGCCGTTTGTGTTGCTGATCGCGGCAGATTTGAGCCTGTGGGGGTTGCTGGGTTGGGCGGCGAATGTGGTGCTGGGTGTACCGGATGGCGCGATGTCAGGAGTTGTCTTTCTCTCGAGTGGGGCTGCGAGTGTCCTGATCGGAGGGGCGATCGCTCGTCCGATCGGCAAGATTTTTTTTGCGTCGTTTAGCGAAGATGCGAGCAGCGATCGATTGATCGGCTGTCTCGGAACGGTGAGCACATCGCAGATACCGCGTCTGGAGTCGGGCAAGGTGGGGCAGGTTGATTTAATCGACGCGGCGAAGAATTTGGTGACGGTGAATGCGGTCATTCCTAACGATGCGTTGGGTTGTGCCGCAACGGGGCGATCGGGTGATCGCGATCGAGCAGTGCGACGATTTTTTTGTGGTGATCGCGGATGAATCGATTGATCGCGATCGCTGGCTCGGTACGGTGCGCGACTAATCGCCCGGACTCACATTGGTTGACGCTCGATTAATTGTTGATCGTAATTTCCCCCTGACGTAACACCTCCCAACTCCCCGCCTGCCAGCGCACCACCGTCGAAGGTGTCCCGGATTGCGAACGAGTTGGCGTCGCCTGACTGACCTCATCCAAAACGTACGCCTCGGGAAAGGCTGCGGCGATCGCCTGGGGATCAGCTAACGGCTCCTCGCCTGAGCGATTGGCACTGGTCGTCGCTAAAACCCCGGTCGCTCGCAGCAGATCGCGCGTGAGATCGCAATTGGGGATACGAATTCCGATCGTCCCACTCGCGAGTGGATTCATCCCCGCTGGAACCCGCTCGCTTGACGGCAACACCAGCGTCAGCGCCCCCGGCCAGTACCGCAGCGCGATCGCCCGCCACACCACCAACTCCGCCTCCGTTCCCACCACATACGGCCAAAGCTGATCCAGATCGCCACCCATCAAAATTAGCGGCTTATCCGGCTGGCGTTGCTTCAGCTCAAAGATGCGATCGGCGGCATCGGGTCGAGCCGCAAAGGCCGATACCGTATCCGTTGGAAAACTAACCACTGCACCGCGTGCCACCGCAGCGATCAAATCCAGGCGTGAAACTAGGGGCATAACCTTAACAAATCAAACGCAAAACGAAGACTAATAATCAGAACTATGGGCCAAAGAAAAACCTTCAATTCGCGATCGAACTGAAGGTTTGTAAACTAGGGCGAAATCTAACAACGGTCAGCCTTGTGAGCAACCGCTAAGGAACCATCGCCGCAATCTGGCCATACTGCACAGCAACTTCTGTCAAGGCGCGGGTCAGCGCTTCACGCCCTTGAAACCCTTCCCAGCGACGGACAACGATACTGTTATCGATGAGTAGCAAGGTCGGGAGTGCAGAAAGGCGGTATTCGCTCGCCAGTTGCAGACTGGCATCTGCATTGATATCGACCAGGCAAATCCGCCCTGCCGATTGAGCTTCAAACCGCTCAAGCAGTGGATGAATCTGGCGACAGATCCCACACCAGGGCGCCCAAAAGTTAACGAGAATTGGACTGTGTGACGTTAATAGAAGTTGTCTGAAATCATGCTCATTGACCGATGACATCATGAAATTAAAGGGTTATAAATCTTCCTTTATTCTATGGGATCACGCTACCAAGGGACGCGGCTCGTCGCTTGCATCAGAAATGGATGCGCCCACCAAAAGCCCAAAACAAAGGCCGTTACGCCAACGTAGGCCGGACGCAAAAATTCTGACCAGATAAGGGTTTGCTGGCCGCGAAAGATGGCGGCAAACGGCAAAATTGACGTTCGGGCTTTCACTTCGGTAAAGGCTTCACCAAAACGCTTTGTCAGGCGTCGATCGCCATGCCACACGGCAAACCCGTGGTGCAGGATCAAGCCGATCGAAGTCAGCAGCGTAAACGACGTACCCAGCCACAGCGTATGGGCAACGCACCAGATTACCTGACCGACCATTTGCGGATGGCGCGTAATCCGAATGATCCCGGTTTCGTAGAGATGTACCTGGGGCTTGGCAACAGCGGCCACTTCCAGCAGATTAAACGTCGCTGGATAGAGAAACAAAAACGAAATAAACGAAGCAATCCAGACAAAAGGCTGAACACCGGGGACACCCTGCACCATCCAGAGCTGCGCCCCATCGTAGCGATGATTAAAAAAGTAAATGATCAGAATCGTCGCAAACGGGACACTGACGAGGGCAAATAAGATGCGATACAGCCGAGCGCCAATTTTTACCTCGCCCCAAGGACGCAGTGCCGCTAGACCACTATGGGCGATCGCAAAACCAAGGAGTAAACCGGCCATCACAAAATGGCTCGGGGTCAACCAGGTACTCATGATAAATAACTCAGCTTGTCCCAATCTTCTCAGTTCTTCACAATACCGGAGATCGAGACGTGCCGCTTTAAAATAAGGGGCGAAGTGCTGCACTGGGACTCGATCCCGCCACCTCCTGGGCGATCGTCTCAACGATCATTGAGACAATCCTTGAAGAGTTACGGCACGATCGACATCGCCACAGCAGCAACCGATCACAACAATTCTGATAAAAATCTGTAATTATGCCTAACCTCAACACGGCTAGCACGAGCGCTACCACCTACAATAACCGCATGTTTGTCTACGAAGTCGAAGGACTGGGCAATAAATCCGTCGCCGGTGTCAACGCTGACGCCACTCGCAAAGTCGGTCGTTCCTTCATTTCCGTTTCCTATAGCCGCATGAACCAAGAGATGCAGCGTATCCTGCGTCTCGGTGGCAAAATTGTTGCCATTCATCCGGCAGCTTCTTTTGCGGCTGGCGACGAGGCTTAACCATCGAGCGTTGATCCGATCCACTCCTGAACGTCTGAATGTTGCGATCATGAGTCGTCATCATCGAAGACAGCCCATCGATCGCATCACACCCACGAAATGTGATCGCCTGATGATCAACTCAGCTTGGTTATTCATACACACGCCCTTAGAATAAGTGACTGTAAGCTGCGCTGGCGTAAGGCTACACATAACCAAACTCCAAGATTACCGCCCACTCGGAATCGTCGCAGCGAACAGTTAACTAGGGTTCTGATAAAAACTGCATATGTATTACTCCAACGCCGTCGGCGTCGGTACAACGACCTACGGTAGCCGCCTTTTCGTCTACGAAGTTGAAGGTCTCGGTAACAAGTCTGTCGCGGGTTCCGATGCTTCTAAAACTCGGAAAAGCGGTCGCACCTTCGTTACCGTCGCTTACAACCGCATGAACCAAGAGATGAAGCGTATTACTCGTCTCGGTGGCAAAATTGTCGGCATCTATCCTGCTGGGGAAGAACCGAAGATGGCGATGGCCTCTTCTAGTGATCCGAGCACACCTCCTGCTCCGGAAGCGGCTGCGGCTCCCACTCCGGCAGCCAAGAAGAAAGACGACGGTATCCCCGTTAACATCTATCGCCCGAAAAATCCCTACGTCGGTCAATGTCTCAGCAACGATGAACTCGTCGCTGAAGGCGGCACAGGTCGTGTCCGCCACCTAAAATTTGACATCTCTGGCGGTGACCTCAAGTATGTTGAAGGTCAAAGCATCGGTATTATCCCACCCGGTACAGACGACAAGGGCAAGCCCCACAAGCTGCGTCTCTACTCGATCGCCTCGACCCGTCACGGCGACGACGTAGACGACAAGACCGTCTCACTCTGCGTGCGCGAACTAGAATACAAAAACGAAGCAGGCGAAACCGTCTACGGTACATGCTCACGTTTCCTATGCGAACTCAACCCTGGTGATGATGTTGCCATTACGGGTCCGGTCGGTAAGGAAATGCTCCTGCCCCCAGACGAAGATGCCAACATCATTATGATGGCAACTGGAACCGGTATCGCACCGTTCCGGGCTTACCTCTGGCGCATGTTCAAAGAGCAACACGAAGACTACAAATTCAAAGGTCTTGCGTGGTTATTCTTTGGCATTCCCTACTCCGCAAATATTTTGTACCGCGAAGAACTCGAACAGCTACAGCGTGAGTTTCCGGACAATTTCCGCCTCACCTACGCCATCAGCCGCGAGCAACAAAATGCAGACGGCGGCAAGATGTATCTACAAAATCGCATCCAAGAAAACGCGGATGAGATTTGGAATCTGCTTCAAAGTGAGAAAACCCATGCGTATATGTGTGGTCTACGCGGCATGGAAGGCGGCATTGACGAAGGCTTGAGCGGCGCGGCTGAAAAACAAGGCGCTAACTGGTCTGAGTTCCAAAAGCAACTCAAAAAAGCGCACCGCTGGCACGTTGAAACGTACTAACGTACGTACAGCTCACGCCGCTTTGAGTTTTGGATTGATCATCGCTTAACCACGGCTTGAGTACGGCCTAAGTCTAGTTAAATAGCACCGTCATTAGGGTATTGACCTAATACAAATTAAAGAAGGGGGACATTGCAAATCAATGGCAATGTCCCCCTTCTTTTCTGCTCAATTCCTCATCCTCAACCCCAAAAAGACTAGCAAATGTAATCAAAATAGGGTGAACATTATGTCAGTATCAGGAAACTTTAAAAGCTTGGTATTTTAAGCCGTATTGGCTCAACCTATAGACTAGGAATGAAATAAGAAAATTAAAATATTAAGTAATTACAGCGAATTCTTAGGGATATCGATTGAATAAGACGTTAAGGTTAGGTTTGACTTGACGCATTGCGTTACAAATGGTAACATTCCTAAAAACATTACTGCTTACCTATAGGGTGAAAGCACAGACATTTTCGACGGCTACACCCACGTAATATTTAGTTTCGATCGGTTCTCAAACCATTTTAGAAAAGCCCTAAATCCTCTGCGGAAATGAGCAAAACCTTAAAAAAAGGAAAGGAAACGATCCTCGTTGTTGATGATGATCGTGCTGTCTGTCAAATGCTCGAAATCCGCTTGCCGATGGCGGGCTATAGTGCATTGACAGCCCATGACGGTATGACAGCCCTCGAAATGGCTGAACATAAAACCCCGGATCTCGTTGTCCTTGATGTGATGTTGCCGGATATGAGCGGTTATGAGGTGTGTCGCCAACTGCGCGATCGCCACCGTATCCCGATCATCATGTTATCAGCGTTATCTGAAATCAAAGAGCGAATTATGGGGCTAGAAGCGGGGGCGGATGATTACATCACCAAGCCTTTCTCGCCGCGTGAGCTAGAGGCTAGAATCGCAACCATTTTGCGTCGTACCAAAGATGCGTCATCGTTGTCGAGTACTCCGCCAGGAACGATGCGTGTCGGTCAACTGCAAATCGATACGAATCGTCAGCAGGTTTACAAAAATGACACCCGAATTTGGTTGACGTATACCGAATTTAAGCTGCTTGAACTGTTGTTTGAACAGGCGGGTGAGGCGGTGTCGCGGGCGGATATTCTGGAGCAATTGTGGGGGTATGCGCCGAGTCGTCAGTCTGATTTACGGGTGATTGATGTGTATGTGGCACGTCTGCGATCGAAGATTGAAGATGATCCGAAAAATCCGGAGTTAATCATTACGATTCGCGGTTTTGGTTACGTGGCTCAACGCTATACCAAACTTCAGGAAGCGATGGGTGCTTAAGGTTGTTGAAGTCCGCTGTGTTTGATTGACGCTTTAATCAAATCCCCAAAAAAGCTGTTGCTCATCTTGTATGGGTGACAGTTTTTTTATTGAACTGACTATAGTGATTGGTTTGCCCGACTTATGAGCTTCGATCGGAGTTTTGTGAGGTGTGAAATCGCTTGAGTTGGGGGGGATCGATCGCGATCAATAATAGGCAAAAGATACCGATATTAATCGCAACATCGGCAATATTGAAAATCGGAAAATTGATGAGGCGAAAATCTAGGAAATCGACGACTTCGCCAGTTCTAAAGCGATCGATACCGTTACCGATCGCGCCGCCCAGAATTGCACCATAGGCGATTTGCTCTAGGCGACGTAATCGTTTGGCCTTGAGGCCAAAGTAGACCAAACCGGCGCTGACCAATAGGGATAGCCATTTGAGCCAGTCGCTCCCGGCGAAGAGGCTGAAGGCGGCTCCGTCGTTGGTGACGTAGGTGAAGTGAAAGACACCATCGATCAGGGGCCGGCTGTCGTATAGCTCGAAGGTGGTGGAAACCCAAAATTTGGCGAGGTGGTCGAGAAGGATGCCGATGAGGGCGATCGACCAAAACCAACGGTTACGCAGGCGGGACAGAATCATGAAGGCGATTAGCGAATACGTACACGGAGCGAGGTCAGCTTTCGGAATATATCAGCTCTTGCGGTTGATCTGCTTCGGTTTGATCGTCATTGGACTCCTTCGGAGCGCTCAAGCGCAACAACGCGACGGTTTTGAAGTGGTTTTAACTCTGAGGTGAAATCAGCTCGACGCCGTCGTGTCCATCTAGATCTTTCACATAGACTTTGACTTTTTCGTCTTTGGCGGTGGGGAGGTGTTTGCCGGTGAAGTTGGGGTGAATTGGGAGTTGACGGTGGCCGCGATCGACGAGGACGGCGAGCCAAACGAGTTCGGGGCGTCCGTATTCGTGGACGGCGTTGAGGGCGGCGCGAATGGTGCGCCCGGTGTAGATCACGTCGTCGATGAGGATGACGCGCCGATCGTTGAGGTCGAAGGAAATATCGGTTTTTTCGGGGGTACGCATTCCGATGCGATCGAGGTCGTCACGGTAGAACGTGATGTCGATCGAGCCGACGGGAACGTCGATATTTTCGAGGGTCTGGATGCGATCGGCGATCATCTGCGCCATGGGTACGCCGCGCGTGTGGATTCCTAGCAGGGCGAGGCGATCGGGTTCGCCTGCGGCTTCGAGGATTTGCGAGGCTAATCGAACCAGGGTGCGATTGATCTCTTCAGCGGACAAAATTTCGACAACTTTCATGATCGAACCGAGGGTCGTGACACGAGAGGGGATCGCTAAACCAGAAAATTACCCAGATCGCCTTGGGCGGCTTGCCAACTACGTAGATCGTAGTACAGCTCTTCCAGCGATACGGTGTAGAGCGCTTCGTCGAGTTTACGACGTAATCGACGGTGTAAACAGGCGATCGCCCAATCTTCGGCGCGTTCGGGCTGATCGTGAGGCACGGCGGGTAATTCGAGCGTTTCGCCGACGGCTTCGAGGACTTGGCCGAGCAGGATGGAGGCGGGCGATCGCGCGAGAAAGATGCGCAGGCCAAACTGTCCGAAATCATTGAGACGCTCAACCAACGCTTCGGCACGGACTTCACTGAAGCAGATCAGCTCTTCTTCGATCAGATCGTCGAAGAGGCGATGCGGGACCACAACCTCCAGCAGGCCGCAGCCGTGAACCCCGAAACAAGTTCGAGCTCGTGTTCCGCAACCTGCTCGAACGCCTCTTCATCGATCGGATGGATCAGAACGAAGAGATCTTCGTCCGCTACATGAACGATGCGCCGTTCCAGG
>JAAUPN010000150.1 GCA_012033105.1 Coleofasciculaceae cyanobacterium RL_1_1 | reverse complement strand
CGACGATGATATTGAGACGGATGAAAAGCTCGATGCTTGTCACGTTAACTTTTGCGATCGCTCCAGGTGCGATCCAACTTAATTGTCCCGATCACTCTGAATTTAGCCAGCGAGATGGGTCATCTCATGACACCGGATGCGGTGGAACACGGGACGGGTGAACGCCTGTGGGGTCTGCTGATCGCCCACCAGTGCGATCGGCCTCGCCGTTGGCAAAATCGAGAAATCCAGCTTTTAAGCCAGCTTTCAGGTCAGATTGCGATCGCCCTGCGACAAATTGAACTGGACGCCCAGATCAAATCTCAGGCACGCCGTGAGCGGATGCTGCGCCATACGATCGCCCAAATTCGCAGCAGTTTTGATCTGATGGCAATTTTACAAACGGCTGCAACCTCGATTCGTGAGCTGCTCGGCAGTAGCCGCGTCACGGTCTATCGCTTTCGTGACGATCTCGATGGTGATGTGGTGGTCGAGTCGGTCGCTCAACAATCCTGGTCAATTCTCAATCGTCAGATTCGGGATAATTGCTTCACGAAACCCAGTGCGGAAAAGTATCTAACGGGCGAGGTGCGATCGATTGATGATATTTTCAATGCGCCCAAACTGGATGAATGTCACCGGGATTTTCTGCTCGATCTCGAGGTGAAAGCCTACGCGATCGCGCCGTTGATTATCCGTCCACAGCCCCGCGCCGAGGATCAACGAACGTGTCCCGATCCCGAGGAGCCGCCGTTGGTGATGCGCGACGAGGGCCTCAAGCTGTGGGGTCTGGCGATCGTCCATGAATGCGTCAGTTCCCGCTCATGGCAGCCGGAAGATCTCTCGCTACTGCGTCAGGTTGCCGACCAAATGTCGATCGCGATTCAGCAAACGCGGCTGTACGATCGCGCCCGCGCCCGCGCCCGACGGGAACGCGCCCTCCGTCAGTCGATCGCTCAAATCCGCAGCTCGCTCGATCTCCCCGCCAGCTTGCAAGCCGCAGCGGATAGCGTGCAGTCCGTGTTAGAGGCCGATCGGGTTACGATCTATCAGTTTGATGACCATTGGAATGGTCGGGTGGTGGTGGAGTCGGTGTCACGGCCACAATGGTCGGTGCTGAACCAGGATGTGAGCGATAACTGCTTTAAGCGAGATTATGCCCAGCGGTATTGCGAGGGTCGGGTGCGAACCATTTGTGATATCGAGTCCGATACCGGGCTAGACGATTGCCACCGTCAGTTTTTGGCACAATTGCCCACCCGTGCGAGTGCGATCGTCGGGGTGGTGTTGAACATTAACTGCGATGGGCAGCAGGCCGACGAGCAGAAACATGCGTGGCTCTGGGGTTTGCTGATCGTGCATCAGTGTGAAACACCGCGCCGCTGGACTCAGGGCGAGACGGATCTGTTGCGCCAAATTGCGGATCAGGTGGCGATCGCGATTCAACAATCGACGCTTTACGATCGCACCCGAGTCCAAGCCGAGGAACTGCAAGCAACCCTCGATCAGTTACGCAACACCCAGGAGCAGCTCCTCCGCAGCGAAAAACTTTCGAGTCTGGGCAAGATGGCCGGTGGGGTTGCCCATGAGATTAATAATGCGAATAATTTTATCTTTGCCAATCTGCACCATGCCCGCAGCTATGTGGAAGATTTGATTCTGGCGCTGGAGCAAGCGGATGGTGAGACCGCGATCGAGATCAAGAATGAGATTGATTTTCCCTATATTCAAGAGGATTTTCCCAAGCTATTGGCCTCGATCGAGTCCGGCAGTAAGCGGATTAAAAATATTGTCGATGCGCTCCAGCAGTTCAACAATAGCGATCGAACGGAATTACAAATCATCCGGCTGTCGGACTGTCTCGAAGGTTGTTTGAACGATCGCCGATCGCGTCTCACCCAGATTCGCGTGACCAAAATCTTTCAGCCACTGCCCTGTGTTGAATGCAACCCCGCACAGATCGAACGTGCGTTTGGTAGCATCCTCGACAATGCGATCGATGCGATCGAGGCCAAACCCAACACCAACCCCACGTCCCACGCCACCAATCAGGATGGGGAAATCATCATCACCTTGAATGATTATGACGGTTGGATTGAACTGAGCATCACCGATAACGGGATCGGCATCCCAGATAGTGTGCGTCCCCGTATCTTTGATCCGTTCTTTACCACCAAGGATGTGGGCGGTGGTACTGGACTCGGATTAACGACGGCGTATCAGATTGTGGTCGAAGGCCACGGCGGCAGAATTGATGCAGAAACCACGGCGGAACACGGCACAACGATCATGGTGTCGCTACCGGTTTCTCAAAAGTAGACGATCGCCCCGTAAAACGCCAAGTTCCATCGTCCAAACATCCCCGAAACTCCGAAAAGTCCGAGTTTGCCACCAACTTGGACTTCTCGTTCCCCACGAGCCAACCAACCCGGTCTATTCGCCGATCAAGGTTTCCCCCTGACTGAGCCGCAACAACGCCGCCTCTAACTCCGTCTGCTTCTCCCCGTAGGTCGCCCAATCCCCCGCCACTAGAGCCTTCTCAGCTTCTCGGTAGAGCGTTAATGCATGACGCGCCAGTGGTGTCGCGATCGGTGTTGCGCGATCGGTGGTGGTATTGTCACTGTCACTGGAAACCTGAGCCGAAACCACCTCTTCACCACGCTCCACCGGCTCGATTAAACTATCGCTTTCCCCAAAAATCGCCGCCAACGCGAGATCCAACGTCGGCTCCATCACGATTTCGTTTTCGTAGGCCACCACGACCCGCCGTAACTCCGGTAGCTCGCCCTGATCTGCCCGCAAATACACCGGCTGAATGTAGAGCAACGAATTTGATAAAGGAATCACGAGCAAATTGCCGCGCAATACATTCGATCCCTTTTGACTCCAAAGGGTTAACTGTTGGGAAATGACCGGGTTTTGATCAATTCGCGCCTCGATCTGGCTCGGGCCGTAGATGAGTGACTGTTTCGGGAAATTGTAGACCAGCAGCTTGCCATAATTTTCGCCATCCGATCGCGCTGCAATCCAGGCGATCGTATTGTCCTTATTCACCGGCGTTAACGGCAAAATCGTCACAAATTCCGTCCCCTCCTCCCCCGGCAAACTGACGATCGTATAAAACGGCTCGACCGCCGAGCTGCGATTCGGGTCGGCGGCTGTGGCTTGCTTTCTCACCGGAAAGCGCCAAAGATCTTCCCGGTTGTAAAACACACTTGGGCTTTCCATGTGGTAGGCGAGATACATGTGCGCCTGCACATCGAATAGGTCGATTGGATAGCGGAAATGGGAGACTAGATCCGCCGACACCGTGTCACGCTCCGCAAACAGATTGGGGTAGATGTTGCGGTAGGTTGTGAGGACGGGGTCGGTGTCATCCATCGCGATAAATTCCATCGTGCCGTCGTAGGCATCGACGATAACTTTGACGGAGTTACGGATGTAGTTGACGTTATCGCGGACGACGGTGGCGAGGTTGCGACGATCGAGAATGGTCGAAGCATTATCACTGAGGTTGACCGGACGCGAGTAGGGATAACGATCGCTCGTGGTATAGGCATCGACGATCCACTTCAGCCGCCCGTTCTCGTCGATGACCACGTAGGGATCACTATCAAGCCGCAAAATGGTGCGACGGTTTGCACCCGATCGCGGATTTGTCGATGGTAGTGGATGCGTGAATTCGCCGTGAAATACCGGGAGGTCGGGAGTTGGATGCTGCCGTATTTGAGCGCGTAGGCCAACCGTCGTCCGATCGATCCCATCGGCACGCCGCCGAGTCCGGAATACGTGGTCATCGCATTCTCAGAGCCTTTGGGATAGTCGAATTCCTGAGTGGTGGTGCCGGTAAAAATGTAGGTGTCCGTCGCCTCACCGTAATAAATCCGCGATTCGTTAACGCTGAGATCGGTGCTGGATTCTGGCGGAATATCTTTGATAAAAAACTCCGGCAGACCGCCCGGTGTGACGCGATTAACCGGGCTCATTACCACGCCGTAACCGTGGGTGTATTTCAGGTGTTGGTTCACCCAGGTTTTCGCCTGATCCGGCACTTGGGAATAGGACAGCTCGCGCGGGGCGAGGACAACCTGGCGGTACCGATCATTAATCGTGTAGCGATCGATATCGGCATCGGGAAACCGGTAATAGAGCCGGATTTCTTGCAGTTGGCGATAGGTACTCAGCAGTGGCTCGTCATCCCAGAGCCGGATATTTTCGATCGTTTCGGTATTTTCGGCGAGAATTTGGCGATCGAGCGTCGCCTCAATCTCAAAATCGCGTCGTTCCGCTTCCGCTAACCCATAGGCGGCACGGGTGAAGGCAATATTGTTGGTGATATACTCTTGCTCTTGGGTGATTTCGTTCGGCTCGACGATCAACTTTTGCATCAGCATCGGATAGGCTCCTGCCAGCCCCAGCCACGACGCCACGGCGACGATCGACACCGTCACCGGCAAGCTGATATTGCGCTGCCACAGCGACATTAGCCAGGTGGACGCCACAATCACTGCCCCGACCGTCATCACGTTATCCACCGGTAGCCGTGCCTTGATGTCGGTATAGCCCGCACCAAACACAACCCCCGTCGGCGAGTACAGCAATTCGTAGCGCTGAAGCCAAATCCCCCAGCCGAGAACAAGCGCGAGTAGAGCCATCAACAGCCCGAGATGCACCTTTGATTTACCCGATATGAGCTGTGACCAACCACGCTCGAAGGATACTTCGCCCTTTAGGACATAGATCGTCGCCGCGATCGCAATGGCGATCATCACCAAATTGAGGAGCCCTTGCTGCAACGCTGTGAGTAAGGGGAGCTGAAATAAGTAAAATCCTAAATCTCGCTTAAAAATTGGGTCGATCGTGTCATAACTCGCCGCGTTGATGCTTTTCAGCACAATATCCCAGTGATGACTCGCGGAGATCCCCCCCGTGATCGCCAACACGATCGACAGCACTCCCGCCAACACATTGGGCAAAATGTGGACATACTCGCCCCATTCCAAGTTGTCCGCCAAAAATTGAAACAGGCGATCGCGCGTCAGCCACATCGCCCAGGCATAATTGATCCAGACCGCAGCCACACTTGCCACAGCACCCACGAGCCACGCCCCCGACTGCCAGACCAGTTGCGTTTGAAACACATCGGCAAAACCGACGGACTCAAACCACCAAAGCTCGGTCAGTAGGTTGACGATTTTGCCCGACAACACCAGCAGAACAGCCGCCGTAACACCTGCACCGATCGTCAGTACTCGAACGGTTCGCATGACACACTCTCACGGTTCCAAAGGACTCGACACTCGACGCAGAATGCTGCGCTCCAATCGTTTCCATCATAGACCGGGTGATTACCATTGTGGTGGGCTGCGCCCTGACCAAGACCGCTGCGGAGTCGCCCGATCACAAGTTTGATATATAGGGTGATTTATGGAGTGGTGGATGAGTCGGGCGTCATGACTTGAAAACTCCATTCACCGATGCGATCGCGTAGTGGAAAATCGGCATTGAAGGGATTATAAACCGTGGTTTCTTGGTGGATATTCTAACTACTTTCAGAAGGAAGCTCGGTGATAGAGGTCGGGCAGGCTTCCGCTTGGGCGGTCAGGGTTTCTTGCTGGACGATTTCTCCAGTTTTCGCCGCAACCAGTTTGACCTCGGCAGAGCGTTCGGTGCGTGTGGCCGTGCCATTAACTGTGCCGGTGTAGCTACAGTCTTCTAGGCTTTTGCGGGGTTGCAGGTTGACGCAGAGAACCAGTTGGGTTTCCTGAACGGTAATGGCTTGGGGAAAGCGGGTGCTGACGTATCGCTGATCCAATTGCTGTAGGTTTCGGCCAAAAACGAAACCAGCGATGATCGGTTTTTCTGTTGTCTTGGCGTCATAGGCGGCGGCCTCGGCGATGGCGTTACCGTTGCAGGCATCCATCAAAGGAAGTAGGGCTTTGGATTGGTCACAACCGAGGAGAGCCGGAGGGATGGCTAACGTCATCAGGAGGGTAGCAGCCCAGTGGCGGCGGGTGGGTCGATCGATTGGTGTCATGGGAAACTGGGAAAGAAGAGGTCTAATGTTTAAGAAGTTAGCCACAGTTTCGGGGGATTTCAAAAAACAACGGAAAAAACAACGGTTACATCAACGGTCACATCAAGGTACAAAACCCAATCCTCGCAAATATCCCAAACTTTTTAGTTGGGTTTTGTGAGACTCAACAAAAATTGATAACTCATCGAAGGTTGATCTGGATTACGGTGGGTTAAGGTTCGGTGGGAATTAGGGTTGGGGGGTCGGTACGATCGGCTGGGGTTTGGATCGATCGCGAGTTACGTGCGATCAGCTTGTAGCCGGAAAAGACGATCAGACCTAGGGTGATCGCGACGATCGCCAGCGAAGTGGTGGTCGGTTGTCGTGGCGATCGGTGGAGTTTGGGCGTTTGGTGAGGTTGATGAGGTTGATGACGTTGGTGCGCGGTTGGAGCTGAGGGTGATGGTGTGGTGATCGGGGCGGTGTTTGCGGGATCAGGCTCGCCAGCCATGAGACCAGCGGCCAGACTGGAATAATCCCCCACGGCTAGGGCAAATTCCTGTGTCCAGCGGGGATGGTCGGGAATAATCGAGGGGGAAAGATTGGCGTCAATCTCCGCGCCCGGATCAAGACCGTACAGCCGCACCCGCATCAGGTTTTTGACCTCAAGGTTGATGATCTTGGCACGTAAAAATTCGAGGGTTGTCCCCCGATCGGGTGTTTCCCCCTCCGCCGAGACCACCACATGCAATACCTGATCGATGAATGCCACCTGACAGTGCATCTCGCGATATTTCAACTGTTGATTCAGCAGCGCTGAGATCGCCTTGGTATTGCCCTGTTGCGCCAGAGCTAGCAAATCCTCACGTTCCATTGCACCTATATCCTCTAATTCGATTGACATCGACTGTACGCAGATGTGTATACACCGCTCAGTGGTTAGCCCGCAGGTTGACGCCTGTTTTTAGCCTGTATCTGTATCGTATACATCTCCCCGATGGTAATAATTGCGTATTCTCCGGCGCTCCATTCCGGATCGTAGCTAACGATCGCGTATGAACAGATATCACGTGTAGCCTTGGCACTTTGCATGAATTGACATCCATTGACAGGAATTGGGTTCAATTGGCAGTGACTTGCATCGAACTTTACTTAGCTCAGGAATTCCAGGCATTCCCAAATATCCCCAGCATTCATTCGCATTCGCGCTCCTCGGTGGTAGGAACTATGGCACATCCGACAGCTCTTCTCGCACTCGCAACCCTCGCAGCTCCCGCAGCCGCGACCGATACCCCGATCGCTCTACCGCACGAGACACCGAGTGCCGCCACAACGGTTAACGCCCCGCAGCGCCAGCAAACCGCCGATCGCCAGCGCACGGCAGCCACCATCGAGACCCCCGAATCGATCGTCGCACGGCCAATGCTCGATCGTGGCTTGCCTCTCCGCTATGCCGATGTTTCGACCGTGATGCCCTTTCAGTCGGAACCGTGGGTGTATGCCCCTCGTGGTCAATCTGGTCTTGACCCCGGCGATCATGGCGATCGTCTTTGCGATCCTGCGGCGACGAATTGTCGATCGGCTCACCGATGAAGTCCGCGATCAGCTCTACAAGCTCGAAGACCTCGAAAGCCAAATCCAGGCGGCCAGCGATCGGGCGCAGGCCATGCTGCAACAGCTCGAAGGCTACACCCAAACAGCACACCAGGATCTCGATCGGCGGGTAGCTGGGTTGACGCAAGACATCGAGAAGCAGCTCGATGACATGAAGCAGATCGAGCGGGTGCGGAACGAGTGTTTGCATCAAATCCAAACGTCGGCGCTGGAGGTTGCGGAAGTTAAAAACCGCGTGATCGATAGCCTGGGAAAGTTAACGCCTCAGGCCATCTTCGACGTTTTTGAGCCGGAGTTACGCGATCGCCTGCACGCGATTACCCAACGCATCGAGCAACTGATCGAACCGATCCACGAACACAACATCCCGATCCCGATCGATGCCTACAAAGTTCGTGCCGAAAAAGCCCTCCGTGAGCGCAACTTCGAGGATGCGATCGCCTTTTACGACGAAATTCTACGCCTCCAACCCCACAACGTCCACCTGTGGACACAGCACGCCTACGCCCTCGCCCAGCTTCAGCGCTTCACCGAAGCGATCGCCAGTTACGATCGCGCCCTCGCCAGCGAACCGGGCAATCTCAAGGTGGCGTTGCAACGGGCGCGATTGCTCGTCCGCTTGCAGCAATACGAAGAAGCCCTGAAAACTTACGATCGCATTCTCTCGATCGACCCCACCCAAATCGAAGCCCTCTTCGGACGAGGCAGCGTCCTCGGACGGCTCCAGCGCTACGAAGAAGCCCTCGATACCTACGATCTCGCCCTCGAACGTCAGCCCGACAAATACGAAGTCTGGTTTAACCGCGCCAACACCCTCGGACGGCTCGATCGTTACGATGATGCTTTGCTCGCCTACGATCGCGCCATTCAGCTCCGCCCCAACGAGCGCGAAACCTGGCACAATCGCGGCGCACTCCTCAGCAAGCTCGGACGTTACGACGAAGCTCTCCACTGCTACGAAACCGCCGTCGAGATCGACTCTGAACAGTTTGAAGGCTGGTTTAATTTGGGCAACGTCCTCAGCAAAATGCAACGCCACGAGGACGCGCTATCTGCCTACGACAAAGCCATCGGTCTCGATCCGAACCGTTACGAGCTGTGGTTTAACCGCGCCGCCGCCCTCGGACACCTCCAGCTCTACGACGCCGCGATCGCCTCTTACAACAAAGTCCTCCAGCTCAACCCCAAAAGTATCGACGCCACCTACAACCAAGGGTTACTGCTCGAAAAACTCGGACGTTACACCACCGCCCTCGAATGCATCGATCGGACGATCGAGGCAAAACCCGAGTTTTATGATGCGTGGCTCACGAGCGGGCGACTCCTCGAACAGCTCGGCCAGCTCGAAGAGGCGGCGATCGCCTACCGACGAGCGATCGATATCGACCCCGAAAAATGCGATGCGTGGTACAGCCGGGGGCGTCTGCTCTCGGATCTCAACCAACACCAGGAAGCGATGGACAGTCTCGGTCGGGCGTTTCAGATCAAAAAACAGCAGGAGCAAGCCCAACCCCAAAATCAATCTCACGCCCAACCTCAAAACCTTCAGCACGCCAGTTAAATCTTGGGTATTAAGACCAAACAAAACTTCACGTAACGCCAGTTCAGCAGCTCACACCAAAGAACGAATAGATCGAGGCATAGCGAGACCTTCGAGATTTTCAAAATCTCGAAGGTCTGACGTTATGATCTGTGTTTGCGATCTATGTTTTTGGCCTGCTTAAAAGCAGGTGTTACGCGAAGTTTTGTTTGGTTTTTGCGAAATGAAGAAAAATTATAAAAATGGTCTAAAACACGAAAAAGAACAGCTTATTTTCTGATTACTAACTGAAATATAAATGCAAGAATGATCCGGAACATTAAAGCCAAACAAGAGTCTTCATTCTTGGTGTCTCTGCCGAAGTTTAAATGAACGATTCTCAATACTTTGCGGTGGGGAACCCTTGAATTATGACCACGATTATCGGGACGGAGTTAGCCGATCTGATCTTGCCGGATTTGGTATTTGACGATCGCTTGCTTGCGCTCGGAAATGTTGACGATGTGATCGGCGGTGATGGGGATGACACGATCGCCACGTCGAATAGCGCCGATCGCATCGATGGCGGCAACGGTGACGATCTGCTGTTTGGTAATCGCGGGCGCGATACCCTGGCGGGCGGTGCGGATGACGATGTGATTTATGCCGGTCAGGATCACGATCTGGTGTTCGGCCAGCAGGGAGACGATCGCCTCTACGGGGAACTGGGTGACGATACGATTTTGGGTGGATCGGGGGATGACACGATTTATGGCGGGGACGGTCAGGATTCGCTACGGGGCGATCGCGGGCGCGATGTATTGTCCGGGGGATCGGGGGACGATCGGATCGATGGTGGTCGCGATCGCGATGTGTTGACCGGCGGTAGCGGCATGGATGCGTTCGTGATGGGGCGGAACTTTGACGGTTCGACCACGGGCGGCGCAACCCTCGACGAGGCTGACTTGATCACGGACTTTTCACGCGGGGTCGATCGCTTTCTCCTCACCGAGCGGCAACGATTTCGTGACCTGACGTTTGCCACCAATAACGGCGATACGATCGTCCGCGACAGCGTCACCGGCAACTATCTGGCGATCGTGGCGGGTGTTGCCGATCTCGATATCACCGACTTTGTTAACGAAATCTCTAGCCCTGGCACGGCGGGTTCGATCTCCCTGAGCAGCGATGCCTACACCGGGCGCGAAGCCTTGGCGGGTGCGGCTTCACCGGAGCGGCTGACGATCGCTGCGGTGCGATCGGGGGGCGATACGGGCGCAGTGTCGGTGACCTACAGCACGGCGGCGGGGCGCGGGTCTCTCGCCG
>JAAUPN010000149.1 GCA_012033105.1 Coleofasciculaceae cyanobacterium RL_1_1 | reverse complement strand
AGAAACTCTAGACTAGATGCTTGGGGATAGTTACTAACCTTGACCCTGATCGCGATCGGGGTGCGGTCTTCGTTCTTCGTTGCCTTCACGTCGGCCAAGCCCAACGCTTCAATCGTCCTCAATTCAGCATCTCTGAGTCTATTGCCGCATGTGTTTGAGTTTTCGTAACCCATTTTGCCAGCTCAACCCGCTGCGAGCCATTGCCAAGCTCATGATCATCTTGGTACTCGGGAAGATGATACTCGACCCCCAAATTGCTACCGCGGCCTTGCCGCTTCGGTGGCTCGCATCAGAACCGATACCCGCAGCCTCTCCCCATACAATTACGGCCACGATCGCCGATCCCCCCACTGCTGAACAGTTCGGTAGCCCGACACGTTGCGGCGATCAGCCCAGTGGTCTGGGGTTCCCAGGGTTTCCGCTCGGTTCGTCGCGATCGGCGGTCGAGTCAATGCTTGGGGTTCCGAATGATTCATTTCGGGGCTATTGGGGCGATACCACGGCTTTGGTCTACCATCTGATCCCCGGTGAAGTCAGCCTCGGTTTGCTGTTCGATCGCCAGTCGCAACAGCTCCAACAAACCGAAGCGTCCTTTGCCGTTAGTATCGGGATTGATGTGGTGTTCGAGACCCTGGACACGATGCTGGGCTGTCGGTTAAATGACGGTATCCGGGAGGGAGTGCGTCAGGTGTGGAGTGCTGAACGCCGGAGCTATCGCTTTAGCAATGAGATCTTGCTTGGGCTGGTGCAGTGGGAAAGCACTGATCGGCTGTATATCGGGGTCTGGCTCGCGAATTTTCATGGCTACTAATTCATGACTATTGGGCCAATCGGAATTGAGTTAAATCGGCGTTGATCGTGTGAGATACAAGGGCAGATTTAGGGAACAGAACAGAACAATGACAAAACGGAGCTATGCCATTCTGGGAACCGGCGCGATCGGTGGGTTGTACGGGGCGCGGTTGCACGCCGCAGGCTTTCCCGTGCGTTTTCTGTTGCATCGTGATTATGAGCAGGTGCGCGATCGGGGTTTGCGGGTCGATTCTATTTGGGGTGATCTACATCTGCACGATCTCGATATTTACCCGAGCGTCGCCCAGATGCCACCAGCCGACGTGACGATCGTAGCGCTCAAAACCACGCAAAATAGCCTGTTGCCAACCCTCTTGCCGCCACTGGTCGGCGATCGCGGCCTCGTCCTGGTGCTGCAAAATGGCCTGGGGGTTGAAGCTGAAATTGCCCGCATGATTGGCGATCGCGTCCTCGGTGGGTTGTGCTTTACCTGCTCGAATAAAATCGCGCCGGGGCATATTGATCATCTCGACGAAGGCAAAATCGCGCTGGGAGATTTTCGCCCCGATGGTCAACCCAGCGGCATCACCGATCGCCTCGCAGCGATCGCTTCGGATCTCGAAACCGCCGGAATTCCGATCGATCGTCAAGCGGATCTGATCCTGGCACGCTGGAAAAAACTGATGTGGAATATCCCGTTTAACGGACTATCGGCGATTCTCGATGCTAAAACCGATGCCCTTGTCGCCGATCCCGCGATTCGGACACTCGCGATCGAACTCATGCACGAAATTCGCGCCGCTGCTGCCGCGACCAATCGTCACATCCCCGCCGAGTTCATCGATACCATGCTGACCACCACCGACGCCATGCGTCCCTACCTCACCAGCATGAAACTCGACTTAGATCACGATCGCCCGCTCGAAGTGGAAGCCATCTTCGGCAACCCGATCCGAACTGCTCAAGCCTCCGGCGTGGCGATGCCCCAAACCCTGACCCTGTATCGACAATTGAAATTTCTCGACGATCGCCGACCATGCCAAGTCTAGAGTCCGAAAACCGTAGATTTCCGGAAGACGGTTTGATGGCGCTGCTTGTCAATACAGAGAGTGTCAGTGTAGAAAATAGAACAGTCATTGCTTCGGATCTTCGAGTTGCGATCGCGCATTGCTTGATGCATCCCGTCTGGCACGGCTGTTTCGTATACCCCAACGCAAGTCAGGCGGTTCGACGGTGGTTAGTTTCTTTAAAAACCTATTTTCGCGATCGAAGAACGGCATTGGCCTAGAAATCTGTCCAGATCGTGTCAATCTGATCAAACTCAAAAAGCAGGGTAGCTCGGGTTATAAGCTAGATCTCTTTGCTACGGAAGAAGTCCCGGACGGTATTTTTGTTGAGGGTGAGATCATTGACCGTCCTGCCATGGCGTCATTGTTGGATGACTTTGTGACCGCCAACAAAATTAAGGTAAAGAACATCGCGACGGCGATCCCCGGACGTGAATCGATCGTGCGGCTCGTGCCGGTTCCTGCCGAACTCGAGGACGAAAACGAACTCCGTGACTACATCAATCAAGAGGCGGGGCTATACCTACCGTTTCCGCGAGAAGAAGCCGATGTGGACTATCAGCGACTCGGCTCGTTTGTTGATGAGGATGAGGTTGAAAAAGTTCAGGTTTTGTTAGTCGCAACTCGTAAAGAGGTCACCGATAGTTACATCGCGACGTTTCGCGAAGCCGGGTTATCGCTCGATATCATCGAGGTTAGTAGCTTCTCGATTTTGCGGATCATCCGTGAGCAGCTCCAACAGTTCACGCCTTCGGAAGCCTCTGTCCTGGTTGATCTCGAATTTGACAGTACGGAACTGGTCGTGGTCGTGGATGGTGTGCCACAATTTTCGCGCACCATCCCGATCGGCTGTTTTCAGATTCAAAGCGCTCTGTCTGAGGCGATGAATTTGCCACCATCGCGTAATATCGAACTACTTCAGGGCATGACCTTGCCGATCGACGGCGTGGAGACAATGACGATGGGTACGATGGGGGGGAATAATCCCGGAACAACAGCCATGATGAAAGTACTCGGCGAGCTGGCGGACGAAGTGCGGCGCTCCATCGATTTTTATCTCAATCAAAGCGACGGACTTGAAGTGGCGCAGATCTTCCTCGTGGGTCCGGGTAGCTCGATCGGACAACTCGATGAGTTTTTTATGCAGCGCTTAAGCATCCCGACCACCCAAATTGATCCCGTTGATAGTTTGGGTCTAGAGATTAGTGAAGAGCTAATTCCCCCCGTCCAGCGACCGGGACTTGGGGTGGTTCTCGGCCTTAGTCTACGGGAGGTATAACGATGTATAGCATTGAGATTAACTTCCTAGACGATCGCCCAGAATATAACCCCGAGATGTTCGAGACATCTGCGGGGCCGAGCGCTCCACCCATCAGTATCGAAGGCCAAACGGCGTTGGTGATCGGGGGGGCGGTGGCGGCGACCGCACTCGCTCTGGTTGGTGGCGCCTGGTTTTACCTCACCCAGATTTCGATTCCCCAACTGGAGGCCAGACAGCGCGATCTCGATAGCGAACTTGCGGTTTACCTCCAAAAGGAAAACGAGCTACAGGCGCTGAACGATGAAACCTCACAAATCACAGGTCAGACGGAATCGTTGGCTGGGGTATTTAATTTTGTGACGCCATGGTCGGCGGTATTGCAAGATCTACGCGATCGCACCCCGCCCGGTGTCCGCATTAACGGGATCGCGCAAAGTGAACCCAAACCTGGAGGGGCGGCGGCGGCAGCACCTCCCGAGGGTGAAACCGCTGAAGGGACAACCTCGATCGTGGTGATCAGTGGGATTGCGAGTTCGTTTAGCGAAGTGAGTGATCTGTTGGTTGTTCTACAACAATCGAGCTTCTTTGACGGATCGGCGACCCGTCTCCTCCGTTCGGAAATGGAGGACAATCCCGGTAAAGTCATCCAAGCATCCGAGACCCAGTTCCGAGGTGAGCTAGAGCCAGTTGTTACCTTTGAGATTGAAACGAAGCTTGACCGCGTGGCGGCATCGAGTATCTTAGGCGAGTTGGAAGCTAAGGGCGCGACGGGTCTCGTTAGCCGTATTCGCCGATTGCAAACCCGAGGAGTGATTGAATAATGAGTCAAGCAGACGAATTTTTGGAAGAAGAGGAAGGCGTTGCCCTCTTTGGAATTTCAATGTCACCGACGATTCTCGGGGGGATCTTGGCGCTGGTGGGTATTGCTGGGGCGGTTTGGCTCGGTATCAAGCTGGTGAAGCCTGCGATCGATGCCCGATCGCAGCTTGCGACGGATATTTCGACAAAGGAAGCGCAACTCAGCCAGCAGGCCGATATTCAGAAGCGGATCGAGGCGGCGCAGGACGAGCGCAATGCGGCGCAGACGGTGCAACGCGAGGTGCTGAGTATGTTCGCGAGCAAGGATAGCCTGAGTACGCTGTTGCTCGATTTAAACCAGCAAATCGAGCAACGCAATACGGAGCAGGGGACGCCGCTATCGTCTCGTTTGGCGGCTCTTCAATGTCCACCTTACGTGGTCAATAAGTTCCAGGAAATTAAGGATAAGACCAACGGTTTTTTCGCGGTGGCGGAAATGCGCGGGTTTGAGCCGGTGATTTTGAGTACAAATACGGCTCAGGCAAATGCGGCGGCGATCGCGGAGGATGGTTTAGAACTGGTGCAGGATGGCTCGTTGGGTTCTGCGGCGAATGGTCAGGTGAAGCGTCAGACCTATACGGTGTCATTTGCAGGCAATTTTCCGCAAACTCAGGCGATTTTTCGCCAGCTTGAGCAGCTCCAGCCGTTGCTCATGGTGAAGGATGTCAACATGGAGGTGACGGAGCGTCCGATTTTGTTTGGTAGTACGGGGGCGCTGGAAACGTGCCAGCCGGATTTACCGCTGGAGACGACGTTTACGTTGCAGGCGTTGTTACCGCTTTCGGCGGCGGAGTTAGCGAAACAGGCGGATGAGGCGAAGGCGGCGGAGGAAGCGGCAGCGGAGACGGCTCCGGGGGCGGCTCCGGCTCCTCCAGCGGAATAGTGGCACGATGCCGATCGGCGATGGTTTTGCTTGACGGTGGATCGTGAGGTTCAGGGTGTGGTTTTGTTGGATTGTTGTGTGTGTCCGTGTCGATGCATACGATCCTGTCGGTTTCGCAAATTTGCGGTTAGATTGGGGCTGGTTGTGATGGTGTCGGGTCGGGGTCGATTTGCCGAAGGGTGAGCGATTTTGGTCACACCCTTGTGCGTTCCGATCGTGAGTTTCGATAATATACCGATCGATTTTTGGTTTAAGCGGCTAAACTCGATCGCGACCCTGCCATTCAGGGGCAAACTGTGGCACAGATGAGGAGTAATGCGGTGAAACACATTTTAAAGTTGGGTGGACTCGGTTTGAGTGCGGCGTTGGTCGGCCTTGCGCCGGAGATCGCTCAGGCGGAACCGACCCGAGTGACGAATGTTGAGGTGGTCTCAACGGCGAACGGGTTACAGCTTGTGATGGAGACGGCGGATGGCGATCGTCCGCAAATCTTTTTGGTGAAGCGGGGTTCGGATCTGGTGGCGGATCTGATCAACACTCAGCTTAGTTTGCCCCAGGGCGACAGTTTTAGTCAGGCGAACCCGGCGGAGGGGATTGCGTCGATTTCGGTTTCGGCGCTGGATACGAATAGTACGCGGGTTGTGGTTTCGGGTTATGGGGTTGCGCCGGAGGGTCGTGCGATCGATGATGGGTCGTCGGGTGGCATTGTTCTGAGTTATGCGGCGGGTGAGGGTGCGGCGCTGGGTAGTGCGATCGCGCCGCCGGGACTGTCGGGGATGCCGATCGCGCAGGCTCAGTCGCCAGGGATGCGTCCGCCGGTACGAAATTCAACGCCGGATGTGTTGATCCCGAATCCGGATATCCGGTGGATGGTGTGCCGGTGAATGGTCTCGGGCCGATTAATCCGGTTCCGCCGTTCCAGCAGCGGGCGGTTGCGCCGCCGGTGGGTGATATTGCGATTTCTTCGACGGATGTTTCGTCGTTTGTGTTGAATTTACGGACGGCGGAACGGGTTCCGCGTTTGGTGTTGCGTGAGGCTCCGGTGGAGGATGTGTTGGCGTTGTTGGCGCGGGCTGCGGGGCTGAATTTGGCTTATGTGGCGGAGGCTGCTGAGGGTAACGCAAGTGGTGAGATGTCTGGTCGCCGGACGATTTCGCTGGATGTGGAGAATGAGTCGGTGCAGGAGGTGTTTAATAATGTGTTGCGGTTGAGTGGGCTTGAGGCCAATTTGATGGGCAATACGGTGGTTGTGGGTAACAGTCTGCCGGATGAGGCACGGAATGTGATTACGCGGACAATTCGTCTCAACCAAACCTCTGTTTTAGTTGCTCGCGATTTTCTGTTATCTCACGGTGCTGAAGCAGCACTAATTAGTACTCAAATTCAAAGTCAAACGATTCGAGAAGGTCAACCCGGTGAGCTGGCTTCTGTGAGTTCGACTGTAACAACAAGTCGAACGCGATTGGAGCCGCTATCTCTTGATAGTAAAGATGACCCATACACGGGTTATGCAGCTCTGCCTTTACGTGGTTTGCTAGTTTCGATCGCACCGCGCTCGGTTGGCATTTCAGAAGTTGCGAATGAGATTGCATTAACGGGTGATCCGCGAAAAGTCGAAATTGCATCACAGCTTCTGACTCAACTTGAAACTCGTCGTCGTCAGGCTGCGATCAACGTCAAAATTGTCGATATTTCATTAAATAATCAAGACTCTTACGGCTCTAGTTTCGCATTTCAGATAGGTGATACCTTCGTTTCTAGTGATGGTGGTGCAGGTCTTGTTAACTTTGGTGGTGTACAACCTCCATCTCGTGAACAAATCGATCTTAGTCCAACAACTCCGCCCATTACTTCAATTCCTCCCACCCTAACAGGCACTCCTAACACAGTATTTTTTAACCCTAATACAGGGGCTGCGACACCTTCCTTCGGAAGCCAAGGTAATACTGAAATTCTTCAACCTGGCGTCACTGATATTGGCGACAATGGTTTAACTTTCTCTCTTCCTACTTTATTTGCATATCCGAGCCGTTTCATATCTCAACTTGAAGCGCAAGTCTTAAACGGCAATGCGAAAATCCTTACCGATCCAATTCTTGTTGTTCAGGAAGGCCAAACTTCGACTATCAGCCTAACCTCTCAAGTTGTCTCTCGTGTAAATGTATCGTTCACGGATACAAATGCTGGAACACGAGAGACCCGAGACATTGAATTGGTAGATGTCGGCTTAACTTTACCTATCTCTCTTAAGCGAATTGATGATAATGGATTTGTCACCTTAGAGACTGCGCCAACCGTTAGTTCGCCAGTTGAAACGGTTGACTTAGGCAACAATCAGTCTGCAACGCTTGTACAACGGCGTGCAGTAAACTCTGGTGATATTCGACTACGAGATGGTCAGACGCTAATCCTATCTGGCATTATCCAGGACACAGATCGTACAACAGTTCGCAAAGTACCCATTTTGGGTGATATTCCATTACTGGGTGCATTATTCCGTTCTACAACTCGTGATAATGAGCGTCTGGAGGTAATCATTCTACTTACTCCAAATATCCTCGATGACTCCGACCAAAACACCTTCGGCTACGGCTACACCCCCAGCCGCGAAGCCCGCGACGTCCTCGAACAACAAGGTAACTTCCAATACCCCGGAAACTAACCCCTAACCCAACCCTCATCAAACCCACAAACCAGACCTCAGAGGTTTTCAAAACCTCCGAGGTCTTTCTACTTTCAAACACCTTCACCCAACTCTACAAACCCGCGATCGCCCCCAAATCCAACCGCGCCGCAAACACCCCATACAACTCCGGACGCGCCACCACCAAAGCCGGAAACGTCTCATCCGTATAATCCCGATCCGCCAACAACGGAAACCGCTCGACCCGCTCACCCCGTCGATCTAAAAAACACCACATCGCCCCACTCGCCCGCACGATCGGCCACACCGCCGCAATATCCCAAACCTTCGGCGTCGCCTCGATCGCCCCCAAACAACACCCCAACGCCACCGTCAAAAAGTTATACGTCGAAGCCCCCAACATCCGCACCTTACACGGCAACGGATGCCGCACCTTATCCACACTGCGCGTACACACACTAAAAAAATGCTGACCGCTCAGGTCATCTTGCGCCGCCCGAATCGGCTCCCCATTGAGCAACGCCGCGATCGGTAGATCAAGACCCGTATCACCGGGATAGCTGCCGTAGAACGTTTGAGCCAGAGGCGGAAAATGCACAAGGCCAAAGACCGGCGTACCACGGTAAAGCAAACCCAGAGAAACACCCCACACCGGAAGACTGCGAGTAAAATTGGTCGTGCCATCGATCGGATCGACAATCCAACAAAAATCAGTATCCGGTAACGTGCGATCGCCCTCCTCCGTCAAAATGCCATGATCCGGGAACTCCGCCCGAATCGCCGCGTGCAGCTTCGCATCCGCAAAGCGATCGGCGCGGGTGACTAGAGAACCATCCGGCTTGACTTCAGGGATGACGCTAGCGTAGTCGCGCTGGATAGCTGCGCCGGTCTCGTAGGCAAGGCGATCGGCAAATTGAGTCAGGCGATCGAACATGGGGATTTTGGGGGAAATGGTAGGGAATGAAACTGAAATAGTCAGGCCAACTTCGGTCGGTTAGACATCCTGATCCTGCAACCGAAGGCAACATTAGAGTAGGAGATGTCGGGTTCATCAATCAAACACAATCACCGTGGAAATAATCACGGATAATTTTCCTGTGACCACGAACCCTTGATGTAACGTCGTGCTAGATCCACTCTTTTCGTTACCGTCCACCTCCGAGTGCGCGATCGTCTGCGGCTTGGGCAGCCTGGGTCAGCATTGCATCACCGTCCTCAAAGGGTTTGGGATCAGCACGATCGGCATTGACCTCGAACGACCCCACCAGTGGGAAACGCCCGAATTACCCAATGCCCTCGATGGGACGGTGATTGGCGACTGTCGCGAGCCGAATGTGTTGACCGATGCTGGGATCGATTTCTGTCGCGCCGTGTTGATTGTCACCAGTGATGAGGGGATCAATATCGAAACTGCGCTGACCGCACGACGCCTCAACCCCGACGTGCGGATTGTGGTGCGATCGGTACAGGACAACCTCAACACCCTGCTCGAAGAAACCCTCGGTAACTTCATCGCCTTCGAGCCAACCCAGCTCACCGCGTCATCCTTTGCGCTCGCGGCCATCTCCGACGAAATCCTCGGTTGGTTCGACCTCGATGGCACTGGAATTCGGATCGTGCGCCACGTGGTGGGTCCCGAATGGTGTGGTCATCGCCTGTGTGACTTGAATACGCGACATCGCCATGTGTTGAGCCATCAAACCCTGTCAGGCGAGTTAAGCGAGTTTGGGCAGATCGTTGGCGATCGCGTCCTGCGATCGGGGGATGTGCTGGTCTATGCCGAACTGCGCGATGCGTTGAATTTAACTGAAATTGGGATGCATCCCGAGGATCGCCGCTCTCCCCGGAGGCGCGGTCGCCGTCGTGCCAAACTCCGCCAGTGGATCGGCTCCTTTTTGCCCAGGAACGGCGTGTCTTTGGCGCGATCATCATCATCGTCTTATCCCTGATCGCGATCGGGACGCTGCTGTTTCGCTACGGGTTGCCCACGTCTTGGGAAGCCGCGTTTTATACCACCGTCGTTCTCTTGCTCGGAGGCTACAGCGATTTATTCGGCAGCACCTTGCCCGACGCCAGCGTGTTGCCCGTGTTACGCGCCTTTGCCTTAATGCTCACCCTGATGGGAACCGCCTTTGTCGGCGTGCTGTACGCGCGGTTAACCCAAGCCTTACTTTCGACTAAATTCCAACTCGTCCCCAAGCTCACCACCCTACCCGATCGCGATCGAGCCATCATCGTCGGCTGGGGTCGCGTTGGTGAAGGGGTCGCACGCTTGCTACGTAAGCTCAATGTCCCCTTGGTGGGAATCTCGCGCGGAACCATGCCCGAACGGAGCGACTATCCACTTCTGCCACTGATCGACCTTGACTATCGACGCGCCCTCGATCGTGCCGGACTCAGTCAGGCCAGTTGTGTCCTCGCCGTCACCAACAACGATATTCTCAATCTGGAAATCGCCCTCATTGCTCGCCGCTACAACCCGCGTACTCGGATTGTCATCCGCACCGCCAAGCAACGCCTCGGAACCGATCTCCAGCGGCTACTTCCCGGCGCTCACGTGTTTTGCACCTACGCGGTTGCTGCTGAAGCCTTCGCCGGAGCCGCCTTTGGCGAAAAATCATTAGCCTCTGGCGCTGGTATGGCGAAACGGTCACCGTAACGGAATACCGGATCGAAGCGATCGATACCCTGAATGGTCTCTTGCTCTCAGAAATCACCGAGGGCTACGGCGTGATCCCAATTTTGCATCAACAGGATCTCAAGCCTGATCGCCTCTTTCCGTCGCCCGATAGCGTGATGAACGTCGGCGATCGGCTCGTTGTGCTGGCGACCCGAGCCGGTCTGAGCCGCATCGAAAATGGCGATCGCAGTGCGCCGAACTGTCACGTTGAAGTGATCGAAGTCCAATCGAGCGTTGCACCGTTTGAAGGAGCCAACATCATCTCCCGG
>JAAUPN010000148.1 GCA_012033105.1 Coleofasciculaceae cyanobacterium RL_1_1 | reverse complement strand
CCGTTCAGCGACGCTCCACACCCTCACCCCGGCTTCGCTGGTGAACCCGAAACCGCTGGTCGCTGCGATCAAAGAATTCTTTGGTTCCAGCCAGCTTTCGCAGTTCATGGATCAAACTAACCCACTGGCAGAGCTGACCCACAAACGTCGTCTCTCCGCGCTTGGCCCTGGCGGTCTAACTCGCGAGCGTGCCGGTTTCGCCGTGCGTGATATTCACCCTTCGCACTACGGTCGCATCTGCCCGATCGAAACCCCAGAAGGCCCGAACGCCGGTCTGATTGGCTCTCTCGCCACCCACGCCCGCGTCAACTCCTTCGGTTTCATCGAAACGCCCTACTACCGTGTGGAAAATGGTCGTGTGCGTCGCGATCTCGAATCGGTCTACATGACCGCCGACGAAGAGGACGATCTCCGGGTTGCACCGGGGGATATCACCTGCGATCCCGAAGGCTACATTCAAGGCGACTCGGTTCCCGTGCGTTACCGTCAGGATTTCACCGAAACGACTCCGGATCAGGTGGACTTTGTGGCCGTCTCGCCGGTACAGATCATCTCGGTGGCGACCTCGCTGATTCCGTTTATTGAGCACGACGACGCGAACCGCGCCCTGATGGGATCGAACATGCAACGTCAGGCCGTGCCGCTGTTGCGTCCTGAACGTCCGCTGGTGGGAACGGGCCTCGAAGCCCAAGCCGCCCGCGACTCCGGGATGGTGATCGTCAGCCGCACCAACGGCACGGTCAGCTACGTGGATGCCGAGCGAATTCGCGTCAAACCCGACCCGACGGAGGCCGATCCGAGTCCGAGTGAGATTGAGTATGAACTTCAGAAATACCATCGATCGAACCAAGACACCTGCTTAAACCAACGCCCGATCGTCTTTGAAGGCGATGAGGTCGTCGCCGGTCAAGTCATGGCCGATGGTAGCGCCACCGAAGGCGGCGAACTCGCCCTCGGTCAAAACATTCTCGTCGCCTACATGCCCTGGGAAGGCTACAACTACGAGGACGCGATCCTGATTAGTGAGCGTCTCGTTTGCGAAGACGTTTACACCAGTATCCACGTCGAAAAATACGAAATCGAAGCGCGACAAACCAAGCTCGGTCCCGAGGAAATCACCCGCGAAATTCCTAACGTCGGTGAAGAATCCCTACGTCACCTTGATGAAACCGGCATCATCCACATCGGAGCCTGGGTTGAGTCGGGCGACATTCTCGTCGGTAAAGTGACGCCCAAAGGTGAATCGGATCAGCCGCCGGAAGAAAAACTGTTGCGAGCCATTTTCGGCGAAAAAGCCCGTGATGTGCGTGACAACTCCCTGCGCGTTCCCAACGGTGAAAAGGGCCGCGTTGTTGATGTGCGCGTCTTCACCCGTGAGCAGGGCGACGAACTACCGCCCGGTGCAAACATGGTGGTTCGCGTTTACGTGGCGCAAAAACGCAAGATCCAGGTCGGCGATAAAATGGCCGGTCGTCACGGTAACAAGGGCATTATCTCGCGCATTTTGCCGAAAGAAGACATGCCCTATTTGCCCGATGGAACGCCGCTCGATATCGTGCTGAACCCGCTGGGTGTGCCGTCACGGATGAATGTCGGTCAAATCTACGAGTGCTTGCTAGCCTGGGCCGCAGATAACCTCAATGTCCGTTTCAAGATCGTGCCGTTCGATGAAATGCACGGTCTGGAAAAATCCCGCGAGACGATCAATGGCAAAATCGAGCAAGCGAAAAATAAAACCGGTAGCGACTGGCTCTACGATCCCGAGGATTGCGGCAAGATCCAGGTCTACGACGGTCGGACGGGTGAACCCTTCGATCGCGCCGTGACCGTGGGTAAAGCCTACATGCTGAAACTGGTTCACCTCGTTGATGACAAAATCCACGCTCGATCGACCGGCCCGTACTCGCTCGTGACGCAGCAGCCCCTCGGCGGTAAAGCCCAACAGGGTGGACAGCGCTTCGGAGAGATGGAGGTCTGGGCGCTCGAAGCCTTTGGTGCGGCCTACACGTTGCAGGAGCTGCTGACCGTCAAGTCAGACGACATGCAAGGACGGAATGAAGCACTCAATGCGATCGTCAAAGGCAAGGCGATCCCGCGTCCGGGTACACCGGAATCCTTCAAGGTCTTGATGCGCGAGCTGCAATCCCTCTGTTTGGATATTGCGGTTCACAAAGTCGATACCGACGAGGAAGGCGGCAGCCGCGACGTGGAGGTCGATCTGATGGCCGATGTCTCCAATCGTCGATCGCCGTCACGCCCCACCTACGAATCGATGGCCGCCACTGTCAGCACCGAAGACGACGAATAGCAACACATCCCGTCGTTTCAACCCTGAGGGTGGATCGATTCCACCCTAGGTTGTTGCCCCCCTATTCCCCGGTTTGTAGAGATTAAGGAGAAGTCATGCCCAAAGTCGAACAGCGCTTCGATTACGTCAAAATCGCGATCGCCTCACCCGAACGCATTCGTATCTGGGGTGAACGCACCCTGCCCAACGGTCAGGTTGTCGGTGAAGTCACCAAGCCTGAAACCATTAACTACCGGACTCTAAAGCCGGAAATGGACGGGCTGTTCTGTGAGAAAATCTTTGGTCCCGCCAAAGACTGGGAATGCCATTGCGGTAAGTACAAGCGTGTCCGTCACCGGGGTATTGTTTGCGAACGGTGCGGCGTGGAAGTCACCGAATCGCGAGTCCGCCGTCACCGCATGGGCTACATCAAGCTTGCGGCTCCGGTAACCCACGTTTGGTATCTCAAGGGCATTCCGAGCTACATGGCTATTTTGCTCGATATGCCGCTGCGTGACGTGGAGCAAATCGTTTACTTCAACGCCTATGTTGTCCTTGATGCGGGTAACGCGGATAACTTGGCCTATAAGCAGCTCCTCCTCGAAGACCAGTGGATGGAGATTGAGGATCAGCTCTACGACGAAGATTCACAACTCGAAGGGGTCGAAGTTGGCATCGGGGCTGAAGCCATTCAACGTCTACTCGAAGATCTTCAGCTCGAAGACGTGGCCGAAAAACTGCGGGAAGATATCGCCAACTCCAAAGGCCAAAAACGCGCCAAGCTGATCAAGCGTCTGCGGGTGGTGGATAACTTTGTGGCAACGGGATCACGTCCGGAATGGATGATTCTTGATGCGATTCCGGTAATTCCGCCCGATTTGCGCCCGATGGTGCAGCTCGATGGTGGTCGTTTTGCCACCAGCGATCTCAATGATCTCTACCGTCGTGTGATCAACCGCAACAACCGTCTAGCACGTCTGCAAGAGATCCTTGCTCCTGAGATCATCATCCGTAACGAAAAACGGATGCTACAAGAGGCCGTCGATGCACTGATCGATAACGGTCGCCGTGGTCGAACGGTGGTGGGGGCAAATAACCGCCCGCTGAAGTCTCTGAGCGACATTATTGAAGGGAAACAAGGCCGTTTCCGTCAAAACTTGCTCGGTAAACGGGTGGACTACTCCGGTCGTAGCGTCATTGTCGTCGGCCCGAATTTGCAGATTCACCAGTGTGGTTTGCCGCGTGAGATGGCGATCGAGCTGTTCCAGCCGTTTGTGATCCATCGCCTGATTCATCAGGGTTTGGTGAATAACATCAAGGCCGCGAAGAAACTGATTTCGCGCAACGACCCGAATATCTGGGAAGTACTTGAAGAGGTGATCGAAGGTCACCCGGTGATGCTGAACCGTGCGCCGACGCTGCACCGTCTCGGGATTCAAGCCTTTGAGCCGATTTTGGTCGATGGCCGTGCGATCCAACTGCATCCGCTGGTCTGTCCGGCGTTTAACGCGGACTTTGACGGTGACCAAATGGCGGTTCACGTGCCGCTGTCGCTGGAAGCTCAGGCGGAGGCACGTTTGCTGATGCTGGCCTCGAATAACATCCTGTCTCCGGCCACGGGTCGCCCCGATCGTCACCCCGAGCCAAGATATGGTCTTGGGTTGCTATTACCTCACGGCGGAGAATCCGAAAGTTCAGGAAGACGATCGCCATATGGAGCAAACCTTCGGCAGTTTGGTCGATGCGATCACGGCGTTTGAACAAGGGGTTGTGCATTTGCATTCCTATCTTTGGGTACGCCTTGCACCAGACGACACGATCGACTGCGGTTTCGATGATGACCTGATCAAAGAAGAAACGATGGAGGATGGCAGCCGTTGGGAGCATCGCACCTTTAGCCGTCGTCGCTTTGATGCGGATGGCAATGTGCTGTCGCAGTACGTACGAACCACTGCGGGTCGCGTCATCTACAACCAAGCTATTCGCGAAGTCCTCGAAGCTTAGATTCACTTGTATCGATCTGGGTGTGAGCGATCACACCTAGATCGATCGCGGTCAGCCCTTGCCGATCGCCCCCCGAGCCCTCTTCATCCCTGCTAGCGAGCAATCATGATCTTTCACAATCGCGTCGTCGATAAAAAGCAACTGCGTTCTCTCGTGGCTTGGTCCTATGTCAGCCACGGCACATCTAAAACCGCAAAGGTGGCCGATCGGCTTAAGGAACTCGGCTTCCGCTATGCCACCCGCGCCGGGGTCTCGATCAGCGTAGAAGACTTGAAAATTCCGCCGGTCAAGAAAAAACTGCTGGCCGCTGCGCAAGAAGAAATCGACGTGACGGAAGCTCGCTACACGCGCGGTGAGATTACCGAAGTGGAGCGTTTCCAAAAGGTGATCGATACTTGGAGTACGACCTCTGAGGAACTGAAAGATGAAGTGGTCGCCAACTTCCGTAAAGACGACCCGCTGAACTCGGTCTACATGATGGCGTTCTCCGGAGCGCGGGGTAACATTTCCCAGGTACGTCAGCTCGTTGGGATGCGGGGTCTGATGGCGAACCCACAGGGGGAAATCATTGACTTACCGATTAAAACGAACTTCCGGGAAGGTCTCACGGTCACCGAGTACATCATCTCTTCCTACGGTGCGCGGAAAGGTCTGGTCGATACGGCGCTACGGACGGCAGACTCGGGATATTTGACCCGTCGTCTCGTGGACGTGTCCCAGGATACGATCGTTCGTGAGTTTGACTGCGGCACCGAGCGCAGCATCCCGATGAAGGCGATGAAGAGCGGTGAACGGGTGGCGATCACGCTGGGCGATCGGCTGTTTGGTCGGGTGATTGCAGCAGATGCGATCGCGCCCATGGCACGGTGATCGCCAAGCGCAACCAGGTCGTGGATATCGATGTTGCGGCGGCGATCGATAAGTCAGGCATCGAAGAGATTATGGTGCGATCGCCGCTCACCTGTGAAGCGTCACGCAGCGTCTGTCAGCACTGCTACGGTTGGAGTCTGGCGCACGGTCAACTGGTGGATCTCGGCGAAGCGGTCGGGATTATCGCCGCCCAAAGTATTGGTGAACCCGGTACGCAGCTCACGATGCGGACGTTCCACACGGGTGGTGTGTTTACCGGTGAGGTGGCTCGTCCGGAGCGATCGAAATTTGACGCTACGGTCAATTACTCGAAAGACCTGCGTGTTCGTCCCTACCGGACGCGCCACGGTGAGGAAGCCTTCATCGTTGAGCAAGCGGGATCGGTGGAAATTACACCCACGGGCAAGGGCAAAGCCTACAGCCTGCCGTTGCCAAACGGAACCACCCTCATGGTGGCGGATGGCAGTCACATCGTTCAGAATCAGTTCTTTGCGGAAGTTCCCGTCGGCTCGGCCACCACGAAGAAAAATACGGAAAAAGCCGCCAAAGACGTAACCAGCGACCTGTCCGGCGAAATCAAATTTGATGGTCTGGTCGCAGAGGAAAAACAAGACCGCCAGGGCAACACCACCATGACTGCCGGACGCGGTGGTCTGCTGTGGGTGCTGTCGGGAGAGGTCTATAACCTGCCGCCGGGTAGTGAGCCGACGGTGAAGAATGGCGACAAGGTTAAGGAAGGCGATACGCTAGCGGTGACCGAAACGCCCTCCGAAAGCGGTGGTGTGGTGCGTTTGCCGGAAGGCTATAGCGGTGGTGAGGTCTCGGATAGTTCGCTGGCGATCGACTCGATCCCCAAGGAAGTCGAAATTATTACGGCTTCGGTACGGCTGGATTCCGCCCAGGTGAAAGAAGTGAGCAGCCACGGTCGCGATCACTTTGTGATTCAAACCTCGGATGGCCCTGAATTCACCCTGATGGCGACACCCGGAACGAAAGTTCGCGACGGGCAAATCGTGGCGGAATTGGTGGATGCCACCTACCGCACACCGACCGGTGGCTTGCTGCGCTACGGCGATATTGAAGTCAAACGCACCAAAGGCAACGCCAAGATCGGTTTCGAGATCGTCAAAGGCGGAACGATGCTCTGGATTCCCGAAGAGACTCACGAGATTAATAAAGATATCTCGTTGCTTGAGGTGGAAAACGGCGAGTACGTCGAAGCGGGAACAGAGGTCGTTAAGGATATCTTCTGCCAGAACAGCGGCATTGTTGAAGTCATCCAGAAAAATGACATTCTGCGCGAGATTTCGATTAAGCCGGGAATTTTCCACTTGCTTGACGAGCCGGTGATCATTGATGGCGATCCCGATCGTCTGATCCAACCGGGTGAAGAGCTAGCGCCCGGTATCGTGGCTCAAGATACCTGTGTCTGCGAGCCGATCGAGACCCCCGAAGGACTGGGAATTTTGCTACGTCCGATTTATGAGTTTGTGGTTCCGGACGAGCCGCCGGTTCCGGTTCAACGTCCTGCGGATGATCAAGACAATGCTTTTGGTATTGGCCTCAAACCGATTCAACGCCTGCTGCCCTACAAAGATGGCGAGCGGGTGAAATCCGTCGATGGTCTCGAACTGGTGCGGACGCAGCTTGTGTTGGATATCGATCGCGAAGATACCCGTCAGCTTGAAGCTGACATTGAGCTGGTTCCCGATGACAACGATCCGACGATCAAACGTCTGCAACTGGTGGTCATCGAATCCCTCACCATTCGTCGTGACTCGGTCGCTGCCGATCCGTTGGGAGGGCATCACACCACCACCCGCTTGCTGGTATCTGATGGTGACCAGATCGAGCCGGGAGCGATCGTTGCTCGTACAGAAATTCGCTGTAAGAATAACGGTCTCATTCGCGGGATTCGGAAAGAAGACGAGGCGACCCGTCGTGTCCTGGTGGTGACGGATAACGATCGCCAGACGATCGAGGCCGACGACAAACCGACCTGTAAAGTCGGTGACCTGTTGGTCAGCGGTACTGAAGTCGCGAAGGGATCTCGCCTCGAAGACTCAGCCCAGGTGTTGTCCATTACGGGTAACACGATCGAGCTGCGAGCGGCACGTCCCTACCGTGTGTCATCGGGTGCAATTCTGCACGTCGAAGATGGCGGCCTCGTCCAACGGGGCGACAACCTGGTACTGCTGGTCTTTGAACGGGCGAAAACGGGCGACATCATCCAGGGTCTTCCCCGGATTGAAGAGCTGCTCGAAGCGCGTAAACCGAAGGAAGCCTGTGTTTTGACCCGTCGTCCGGGTACGGCACAAATCATGCACGACGATAACGGTGATGTCAGCGAAGTGCATATCATCGAAGCTGACGGAACTCTGAGCGAGTATCCGATCGGTATCAGCAAAAACCTGACGATCGTTGATGGTCAGCATCTCAAAGTGGGCGAACCGATGACCGACGGGCCGTCAAATCCCCACGAAATCCTTGAGGTGTGGTTTGAATATCTCTTACCCAATGGTTGTTATGAAGCTGCGCTGACCGCCTTCCGCAATGTTCAAACCTTCCTGGTGAACGAAGTGCAAAACGTTTACCAGTCTCAGGGCATCGACATTTCGGATAAACACATCGAAGTGATTGTCCGTCAGATGACCTCGAAGGTGAAGATCGAAGATGGTGGTGATACGACGATGCTACCGGGCGAGCTGATCGAGCTGCGTCAGGTGGAACAGGTGAACGATGCTATGTCGATCACTGGTGCGGCTCCGGCGCAATATATGCCGATGTTGCTCGGTATCACCAAGGCCAGCTTGAACACCGACAGCTTCATCAGTGCGGCGAGTTTCCAAGAAACAACGCGGGTACTGACCGAGGCGGCGATCGAGGGTAAATCTGACTGGCTACGCGGTCTCAAAGAAAACGTCATTATTGGTCGCCTGATTCCGGCAGGTACGGGCTTCAATGCCTACGAAGACCTGAACTATTCCACCAACGAGGCGGAACCGACCACGCTGGATGATGACCTCAAGGATGTTATCCTCGACGATCGCACCGCCCGGAGTTACAACCTCAGCGGCAGCATTAGCGATAGCTCAGAGCTACTGCTCGATGATTCCAACGCCGATGGACTGGGATCTTCAGCCATTCTCGATGACGAGGATATTTAATTGATCGATCGTTCACCAATTGATTGATTGACCGTAACGAAAACCGACCGTGACATCTGCCTTGGGCATTCTGTCACGGTCGGTTTTTGCTTGATGAGTCTGCGTAAGTCCTGTTGGTGAGCAACCGGTTGATCTCGGCGCTAGGTTCACGGGGTCGCCATGAGTGAAGGTAGGAAATTCACGATCGCCGGAAAGACAATAATCGTCACCAAGACCAGTAATTGCACAATCACGAAGGGAACGACACCACGATAGATATCACCCGTCGTCACCTCCGGTGGTGCAATACCTCGTAGATAGAACAGCGCAAAGCCAAACGGTGGTGTTAAAAATGACGTTTGTAAGTTCGTCCCGATGACGACGCCATACCAGACCAAATCCATGTTGTACTGCTGGGCGATCGGTGCAAACAGCGGCACGATGATAAAGGCGATTTGAAAGAAATCAATAAAAAAGCCCAGGAAAAAGACCACCGCCATGCTAAACACCAGAAAGCCGATCGAACCTCCCGGTAAATTCAGCAAGAGATTCGTCACCACCTGCTCGCCCCGCAGCCCACGAAATACCAGGCTAAAGGCAGTCGAACCCAGCAAAATAAACACCACCATCGTTGAAATGCGTAAGGTTGCGTCGCATACCTCACGTAACGCTTTCCAGTTCAACTGGTGGTTAAACGCCGCTAGAACGATCGCGCCGACACTACCCACCGCACCGGCTTCGGTGGGGGTGGTCATCCCAAAAAAGATGCTACCCAACACGAGCAAAATGAGGAGCAGTGGCGGAACCATCGCTTGCATCACTCGTGTCGCCAGCGCTCCGGCAGGTAGATCGCACACCTCATGCGGTAGAGCCGGAGCCGCCTCTGGGCGTAGGGTCGCCGTAATCACCACATGTACCGCAAAGGCTGCCGTCATCAGCAAGCCCGGTAAGAGCGAACCGATAAACAGATCACCGACCGAAACCCCCAACTGATCGGCTAACACCACTAAAACAACACTCGGCGGGATGATCTGACCCAGGGTTCCCGAGGCCGCGATCGTGCCGGTAGCCAGCCCGCGATCGTAGCCATAGCGCAGCATAATCGGCAGCGAAATCAATCCCATCGCCACCACCGTCGCCGCCACCACCCCCGTCGTGGCCGCCAGCAATGCCCCGACAAAAATCACCGCCAGCGCCAACCCTCCCCGAATCCGACCAAACAAAATACCGATCGTCTCTAGCAAGCGTTCCGCAATACCCGACTTTTCCAGCATTGCCCCCATGAAGATGAAATAGGGAATCGCCAGCAGCGTGTAATTGGACATCGTGCTGAAGATCTGGAGCGGCATCGACCCCCATAGGTTGAGGCTAAAACTCCCGGTCGCAACCCCGATCGCGCTAAAAATGATCGCCGTTCCACCGAGGGTGAAGGCCACCGGGTAGCCCAATAACAGCAGGCCGAGCGCCCCGGCAAACATCAAGACTCCGAGCCACTCTGTCACGATTCGCGATCTCCGTTAAGTTGATTAGGATGAGAAAGAGGATGACGGGATTGGTCGATTTCGTCGATTTCGCTGGCGATCGCGCCCGGTGGGGTGCGATGACCCGTAACGATCGCCAGATTTTTGATAATTTCAGAAATACCCTGAATAATCAGCAGCACGAAGCACACCAAAATCATCGTCTTCAGCGGATAGCGTGGTAAGCCGCCAGGGTCCGGCGAAAGTTCACCGATACTCCAGGAGTTCGAGACGGGCTTCCAAGCAAACCACAGCATCAACACGCTAAAGGGAATCAGGAACAGTAGACCGCCGATCATATCGGCGATCGCTTTTCGTTTGGGTGACCAGGTGTTGTAAAACATGTCCATGCGGACGTGTTCGCCATGTTTGAGCGTGTAGCCTGCACTCAATAAAAACACCAGGCTAAATAGATACCACTGGGCTTCAATGAGGGCATTGGAGCTTAGGTTTTGCCCGATCGCCTGTCCGAGGTAGCGGCCGATCGCATTCCAAGTGCCAACAGCCACCATTGCTAGCACTAGCCACAGTACGAGTTTACCGATCGATTCGGTGAGTCGATCGATCACGCGGGAGAGTCTGAGTAACGATTCCACGATGAATGTATCTCAAAAAAAGGTCGTGGGTGCTTCAACAAAGAGTAATTGAAG
>JAAUPN010000331.1 GCA_012033105.1 Coleofasciculaceae cyanobacterium RL_1_1 | reverse complement strand
CGGTCGCCCGCAACTTTGCCCTGAATCTGTATCGTTCGGATGGCTTTCAAAACATGGCGCAGGCGGAGCGATACTGCAAGTATGGCCTGGAGACATTACAGCGCCTCTTTAGAATGAAATAGCCCTGACCCTTGATGCCCTTGGGCGACTCAGGGTGGGGAAAATCGCTGCGACATTCCGACGAAACCCAGAGCGCCACACCCAAGGGTGACGATCGACCCAGAAGTCGCAATATCCCCACCGTGCAGCGATGCCCACGATCGGAGACAATCGAAAGACGATAGGATTCACCTTTGCCCCTCCCTGAATCTCTCGCCAGATCTCTCACTCGATCACCCATCCATGCAACCGACCGACCCCTCTAAATTCACCGATAAAGCCTGGGATACGATCGTCGCCTCCCAAGACGTGGCTCGCCGTTACCGCAACTCGAATTTAGAAGTGGAGCACCTGGCGATCGCGCTGATTGAGACCGTGGATCTCTCCCACGAAATTCTCCGACCGGCAGGCATCGATCCCGATGCCCTCGCGAAAAAATTAGACCTGTTCGCCCGTCGCCATCCGCGTATGGGCCCCGTGGATCAGCTCTACCTGGGGCGTAGCCTGGATGTGATGCTCGATAAAGCAGAACGGGCGCGGGAAAACTTTAACGACGAAGCGATCGGCGTTGAACATCTGTTATTGGGCTTTGCGGAAGACGATCGCATCGGTAGCCGGACGATCGCCAATCTCGGCAGCAGTCAAGCCAATATCGCGAAATCGATCGACGATTTACGGGAACAGGCAAAACAGGCCGTCGAAGCGAGCGCCAAACAAGCCGCCGAAACCAGCGCCAGCAAATCCGGCAAACCGGGCAAACCGGGCAAACCCGATGACGATGACAGTCATCTCGGTGTTCTTGAACGCTATGGCCGCGACCTGACGGAACAGGCACGGCAGGGCAAGCTTGACCCGGTGATCGGGCGTGACGAGGAAATCCGCCAGATTGTCCAGGTGTTGTCACGGCGTCGCAAAAATAACCCGGTGCTGATCGGCGAACCGGGTGTTGGTAAAACCGCGATCGCCGAAGCCCTCGCCCAGCGCATTGTCAACGGCGACGTGCCGGAATCGCTCAAGGATCGTCAACTGGTCTCGCTCGATATGGGTAGCCTGATCGCCGGGGCGAAATTCCGGGGCGAATTTGAAGAACGGTTGCGATCGGTCATGCGTGAGGTGACCCAATCCGACGGGCAAATTGTACTGTTTATCGACGAGCTGCATACGGTGATCGGAGCTGGTGGTGGTGGCAGCCAAGGCACGATGGACGCGGGCAATTTGCTCAAGCCGATGCTGGGACGCGGCGAGCTGCGCTGCATTGGGGCGACGACGATCGACGAATACCGTAAACACATCGAAAAAGATCCAGCCCTAGAACGCCGGTTCCAGCAAGTCTTTGTCGGTCAGCCCGACGTGGAAGCGACGATCTCGATCCTGCGGGGTCTGAAGGAGCGCTACGAAGTCCACCACGGCGTGACGATTACCGATTCGGCGCTGGTGGGTGCGGCCACCCTGTCCCATCGCTACGTTAACGATCGCTGTTTGCCCGACAAGGCGATCGATCTCGTAGACGAAGCCGCTGCCAAACTCAAGATGGAGATCACCTCCAAGCCGACGGAACTCGAAGACGTCGATCGACGGTTGATGCAGCTCGAAATGGAAAAACTATCGCTGCAATCGGAAGAATCGACCACCGCGTTGGAACGCGTCTCACGTATTAATCAGGAAATGACCGACCTCCAGGGACGCCACGCTACCCTCAATGACCAATGGCAACAGGAAAAGGGCTTACTCGACGCCATCACCCACCTCCGCGAAGAGGATGAACAACTCCGCCTCAAAATCGAACAGGCCGAACGCAGCTACGACCTCAACACCGCCGCTGAGTTGAAGTATGGCCGTCTAGAACAGGTGCAAATCGAGCTGGAAGCGAAAGAGGCGGAACTGACGCAAATGCAAGCCGATGGGTCAACGCTGCTCCGGGAACAGGTCACGGAGTCGGACATCGCCGAGATTGTCGCCCGCTGGACGGGGATTCCGGTCAATAGTTTGTTGGAATCGGAGCGGCAAAAACTCCTCAAGCTGGAACAGGAGTTACATAAGCGTGTGGTCGGCCAGTCCGAAGCGGTCACGGCGGTGTCAGCCGCGATCCGGCGGGCGCGGGCGGGGATGAAAGATCCCGGACGACCGATCGGCTCGTTTATGTTCATGGGGCCGACCGGTGTGGGTAAAACCGAGCTGGCGCAGGCGTTGGCGGGGTCGTTGTTTGACGACAAAGATGCAATGGTACGCATCGACATGTCCGAATACATGGAAAAACATTCGGTGTCGCGCCTAGTGGGTGCGCCTCCGGGATATGTGGGGTTCGACTCCGGTGGTCAGCTCACCGAAGCGGTACGCCGATCGCCCTACTGTGTCTTGCTGTTCGATGAAGTCGAGAAAGCACACCCGGATGTGTTTAACGTGTTGCTGCAAGTCCTCGATGATGGCCGCGTCACCGACTCCCAGGGACGCACCGTCGATTTTTGCAACACGGTTATTATCATGACCAGCAATATCGGCTCGCAGTACATTCTCGACGTGGCGGGCGACGACACCCAATATGAGGAAATGTCGCGCAAGGTGTTTGACGCCCTGCGATCGCACTTCCGCCCAGAATTTCTCAACCGCGTGGATGAGATTACGCTATTCCACGCCCTCGGTAAGGACGAACTGCGTCAAATCGTCGGCATTCAGTTTCAGCGCATTATTCACCTGTTGGCCGAACAGAAAATCGCGATCAAACTCAGTGAAGCGGCGCAAACCTACATTGCCGATGTGGGTTACGACCCGGTGTATGGCGCTCGTCCGCTGAAACGGGCGATCCAGCGCGAATTGGAAAACCCGATCGCCACCAAATTACTCGAACTCGCGTTCGTGGAAGGCGATACGATTTGGGTGGACTGCCGTGATGATCAACTGGTGTTTGAGAAAAAGCAGGAGTTAGACCATAAACCGGCAGCACATAACCCGTCCGAAGCGGTGGCGGTAACCTCAACACCCGAAGACACATCCGATGCCATCCAGGAAATTTCGCCGATCGCCACTTCTCCGATCGCCGACGTAGCCGAATTGTCTGGGTCTGACGAATCGGAGCAGTCTGATGGGTCTGATGAGTTTGAGCCGGTGGAGCGGGTCGCGATCGATGAGCCTGATGAATCTGACGAACCGGACGAACTGGATGAACCGATCACAGCGACACCGAT
Organism: Coleofasciculaceae cyanobacterium RL_1_1; assembly: GCA_012033105.1. Classification (GTDB taxonomy): domain Bacteria; phylum Cyanobacteriota; class Cyanobacteriia; order Cyanobacteriales; family Geitlerinemataceae; genus RDYZ01. The sequence continues at coordinate 161 of JAAUPN010000331.1, read as the reverse complement.
TGAAGTCGAGGTAACCGCGACGGTGGTTACTGTGGAAGCAAGTGAGATCGCTGAGATTGCCGCAATTTGGAGCCTGAGATTGAAATCGCGGGATGGATTAGACCGGTCAGAAACGGCTGTCTCTGAAGTCGAGATTCAAACGGAACCGGAAACTGAGACGG
>JAAUPN010000147.1 GCA_012033105.1 Coleofasciculaceae cyanobacterium RL_1_1 | reverse complement strand
CGACCATTTGTTTGAGTCAGCGTTCGCTTCGGTATGGAAGAACGACGTGATTCGACTATCGATCATTTCATCGAGAACATTGATCACCACCAATTCAGACTCCGAAGACGCACCGAGAAAGATTTCTTTTACGTCGGCCAAACTGATGTTAAATACATGGGTTCCCGTTCCCGCACCATTCAGTTGAAGTTGTTTAGAGTACGGGTTAAGACTCTGGGTGCCAGTTCCCTCCAGTGCGAACAGTGTGTCGGAGAGGTCGCGATAGAATGACCGGGCATCTGCAAAGTCAATTGGGGTTCCTGATTTAGTTGAGCAGGCCGAGCAGTTGTAGTTCACGCCTGAGGACGTACCCCCCACAATGCTGTTACCGCCGAAAACCTGACCGCCGTTGTAGCTAAGATTGCCGCCCACGATCAAGCGATCGTCCGTACCGTTAGAGTTTGATAGGCGATCAGCGATGCCGACATGTTGCAGCGTGGCATTGCCGCCAATCGCCGCTCGTCCTTCAACGTCACCCCCTCGCTGATTCCAATCGTCGAACAGAAAAAGGTTGTAATTTTGTGCCGCGCCTGACAGTGTTCCGGCTTGGGCAGAGGATACGATTGACACGCTGGCGAGGGCAGTCAAGGCGACAACAGCTATACGAGAACGTGTAGAGTGATGGGTTAAAAACTGGAGGGGCATAATTAAATAAACATAGAAAACTGCATCACGGACTTAATCAGTCTGACACGGTTACTCGAACAGCTCAATGAAGTTTTGGTGAAGTTTGGAGATAATCTTCAGGAAGTCTTGACAGTACAATCGGTCGCTATAATTCAGCTCGACGAAAACGACGCAATGTTGCGAAATTCAAACAACATTCGACTGAAATAGAATTCATCTTCACGACAGTAAATTCACTAATATCAGTACACATTTAACAATGCTCTAGTAAGTGATTTCACTTAGGCAGACTAGCGCCTGAACTAGTCTCGACAACTATTTTTGGGATTGAATTAACATCAACTAACGGAAAACTTGTCAGTATTTCAAGTTTTCCGTTAGTTGTCAGAATCCCTGTTAGGCCACTGCGCTCAACTGCGATCGCGCCACCACTTCCCGATAATACTGGCGCAACTGCTCCGTTGCCGCCGCCCAGCCCCAGCGCTCCGCCTCTGCTCGCGCATTGGCACGTAACGTTTCGCGTTCGGCTTGATTTGCGAGTAACCGCCGGGTCGCCTCGATCGCACCGTTGGCGTCGCTCGGATCAAACAGATAGCCATTTTCTCCATCGGTGACGATATCGGTAATACCGCCTGTCCCCGCCGCCACCACTGGACAGCCCGCCGCCATCGCTTCAAGTAATACCAGCCCCAGAGTTTCCGTCCGCGAGGGGAAGATAAACGCATCCGAGGAGGCAAACGCCGCCGCCAGTTCGAGTCCTTGGAGGTAGCCGACAAACTGGGTATTGGTTCCCGCAAAATGGGTTTCTAGGGCTTGGCGGTTCGGCCCATCGCCGACTAGTGCCAGTCGTGCATTAGGAATCGATTCTAAAACCGGTTTAATATTTTCGATCTCTTTCTCCGCCGATAGTCGTCCGACGTAGAGCAACAGCGGCGCATCCGGATGGCCTTGGGTCAGCCGATCGCGCATTTTCGGACTATACAAATGGGGCTGGAACATCTCCGTATCAACGCCACGCTGCCACAAATCCGTGCGCTCAATGCCGTGAGCACTTAACTCGTTGACCATCGCCGTGGACGTACACAGATTCAGTGCCGCCTGATTATGCGCCCCTCGCAGCAACGCCCAAAGCACTTCTTCAAACATCCCAAATCCGTAGTGGTGTAAGTATTGGGGTAGGTGTGTGTGATACGACGCGACAAGGGGAATATCGAGCTTTTTCGCGTAGTAGAGTCCACCTAAACCAAGCACGGCAGGATTGACAATGTGAATCAGATCCGGCTGAAATTTCTCGATCGCCGGACGTAACTTACTGCTCGGAATTGCCAGCTTCAATTCGGGATACATCGGTAGCGGAAAACCAGGCACACCGTAAATTTTTGCGCCCTTATACTCCTTCACGCCGCCATCTGGTGAAAAGACCAGAACCTCATCACCCGCCCGTTGCAACTGTTCAACAGTGTGCTTGAGACGAGTGACGATGCCATCGACTTTCGGAACAAAGGTTTCGGTAAAGAGCGCGATACGCATGGGGTTTATGTCCCAATATGATGTGGATGAATGCGATAACAAAGGCAAAAACGGTTAGGACAGTTGGACATATCAGAAATGTTTGACCTGTCGGAGCGTCATGAGCCATGCGCCCGCCACTCATGTCCCAATTTTCTGTATTGCTGCTATGGATACAGCGCGAGATGAACACGGAACGAATTCAAATGAATTTATTTGAATGCAATCGAAAACCAACTAAAAATCGATCGCCAAGGTATCCAAAAGACTCGGCGATCGATTGCAAGAGTTCAGTCAAACGGCAACTGGAAAGACCAGAGAAAAAATAAAGCCGATCGCCGTTATTTAGCTTCGCGATGCCAAGATACTTTCGGCATGATTTGGGATTGATCCACGCGATCTTTGTACTTGACCGCAAAGTTAAGCAGCGAATCCAGCAACGAGTCCGAAAGCTTGTGCGGTACTAAACCGAGGTCAAGCAAGTTGGTATTTTTCGCATTGAAGTAATGCTTTTCCGCTTCGACACGCGGGTTGTCAATATTGTTGACTTCCACATCGAGACCGAGCGAATTACCCGCTGTTTTGATCTGCATCGCGATGTCGTTGATGCTGAACATTTCGGTGAACTGGTTAAAGACGCGGAACTCGCCGACCTGCGCCGGAGTTTCGATCGCCAGTTCCACACAACGCACCGTGTCGCGAATATCGAGCATCGCGCGGGTCTGACTGCCTGATCCGTAGACTGTCAATGGGTGACCGACAGCCGCTTGGATACAAAAACGATTGAGCGCCGTACCAAACACACCGTCATAATCGAGGCGGTTAATCAGCAGCTCATCCATACCCGTTTCTTCCGTCAGAACACCATAGACGATGCCCTGGTTCAAGTCGGTCGCACGCAGACCCCACACCTTGCAGGCAAAGTGAATGTTGTGGGTATCGTGAACTTTACTCAGGTGGTAGAAGCTGCCCGGTTGCTTCGGATAAGGCAGGGTGTCCGTACGACCGTTGTGTTCGATCTTGATGTAGCCCTCTTCGATGTCGATGTTCGGCGTACCGTATTCGCCCATCGTACCGAGCTTGACGAGGTGGCAGTCGGGGAAATGCTCTTTGAGAATGTAGAGCAGATTGAGCGTGCCGACGACGTTGTTGGTCTGAGTGAGAACTGCGTGCTCACGATCGATCATCGAGAACGGCGCGGATCGCTGTTCACCGAAATGCACCACCGCGTCAGGCTTGAACTCCAGCATGGCTTCGAGGAAAAAGCCATAGTTATTAATATCGCCGATATACACCGGCATTGTTTTGCCCGTCAGCTCTGTCCAGCGCTGCACCCGTTTTTGGATCGGTGCGATCGGGGTCAACGTGTCGCTTTGCAACTCGTTATCCCAGTGCCGACGAATGAGGCTATCGAGGATACCGACCTCGTGACCTTTATTCGATAGGTATAGTGCCGTGGCCCAGCCGCAATAGCCGTCACCGCCAATAACTAGAACTCTCATATTCTGAACTTTTCCTTGCCGATACTCGCTAAATCTACCAGGTTTGGGGCGCGTTGCCACGTTTGTATAGTTCGTGACTCGGTGAGGCTATCTTTTGACACATCCCCGAGCGATGCGGATTAAAATCCTGCGTGAATCCGAAGGATGCGTGCAAGTTTAAAGCGATCTACAAGCGATCTACACCTGCGGGGCGATCGCGTCTTGGATTGTGTCAGATCCGAGGGTTAAGGTGCTGTTAAGTCTTGACGGAGGGGTCAATCATCCATCCTTCGTTGGCGCAGCTCAATGGCCGAGGAGCATCTGCGGATCTGAGCCTGCCTAGAGCCACAGTGTACGGGTGAACCCAGACTGTGAAATGGACTCCGTATCGCCTCAAGGTCACCGAAATCATCCGCAAAAAAGCAGCGATTAGAGTCTAATCACTGCATTTCACAAACCCATGAAAAAGCAACCGTGAAGCAAACAAAGTCCAGAGTTCGCCGACATTCCTCTATCGGAGATATTGCGCCTCAGCTTCAAGCTGGCGTAGGAGCTGATTGTCCCCCTTCTCACGAGCGGATTCCATGCGACGCTCTAAAACTTTGAGTAGGGTATCGCGGTGGGCGCGTGCTGCGTGCTGCTGGGATTTGCGACGAAGTCTAAGCATGATGTGTAGCGTTTATGGTGACGTCTTAAAAAGAGATTGACCTTAGGGGTCACCATTGATAATAGCAATTTTTTGGGCAATCTAGGGATTACTGTATTCCTTTATACAAAAATAAACATTTGTCGGCTTACGATCGCCTCAGTACATTTCATTAATCAATGGAGCATGACAATAGAGCTGAGAATCGGATCTGGGACTGAGTTTCAGCGCAACCCTCTGGGCTGGATTTGGAGGAGCGTCGCGATCGCTGCGGTGGGTGCGATGATGGGAGGCGCTTGCATTTAGCTTTGAAGTCATGTCTGAGACCCCTAGTCCCGTGCCGCCTGGATCGACAGCGACCCAAACAACATCCCCTCCCCTTGGGGCGTCCGCTTGGCGCTGGAGTGCGGCGATACCCGCCGGTTTAGCCATCTTGCTTGTGTTTGCGGCGGCGTTTGGGGTGGGTGGCGCGTGTGGCAACAGCGTCAGCGAACGTTGCAATGTCAGCAAACGATCGAAGTGGTTGATCGCGGTTATGTGCGGATTTTGGAGTTTCAGGGGACAGACCCGAGGGCGATCGAGACGTTAGCGAATAGCTTGCAGGTGATCGCGACCGATCTGCGGGTCTTGGATCTATCCAATGAGCGCATTGCGGACTATCAAATTCAGTTTGTCGGCTTATATCAACAGCTCGGGGACGCCTACGGCAAGATGGCGGATGAAGTGCGGCGCATTAGCAGTGCCAAGCCAGACCCGGAAATTCTGAAAGAGCTGAAGCGATCGCAGGCTAACGTCAAGCGTTACGGGGCGGATGCCCACGAGGTCGCCCGCCAACTGGAAACGCTATCGTCAGAGTTCAATCGCTACTGTGCCGCCGGTCGTTAGTCGGTCCGTCGTCGATTCATGTCGTGCGAAAAGCTGTTAACCGGCGATCGGGACGCACGACGATGAACTTAGAGGTCAATCGATCGCTGATCTTGATTGACCCGGACTGATGATGCTTACTCGCTTACTTTAAAGATGGGCAAGGAGGGACTCGAACCCTCACAACCGAAGTCGGCACATTTTGAGTGTGCTGCGTCTACCAATTCCGCCACTTGCCCGAAGACGTTTTGTCATTCGAGTGATTAGTATAACCATTAGAGGTCGAATTTAACAAGCTCTGATATTCGCGAGTGCGTGACCAGCGATCGATCTCACGAGCGCGAAGCACCGGGACGGGGTGCGAAAGCTGCTCGGTTTGCATTTGTTTGAGGAGTTCGCCGATCTCGTTATCGTCGATGCGATCGTAGGCGCGGGCTTGCTCGATAAACGCATCGAGATTGAGCAACGGCGACAGTTTGGGTGAACCGCCGGAGAGTTTCATCAAGACCGACGCGACAATACGCGGGTCTTGAATGGCGAGTAATGCCGCCCGATCGCAACTAAATTCGGCACAGCGCACCCATTCCATCATCTGATTTTCCAGATTCGCCACGATCGGCTGACCCCACATCGGAATCTGCTCCGCCGCCAACATCAACAAATTTGCCAGCGTCAGATACACTCCGTGTTCACACTTCAGATGACCCAACTCATGGGCGATCACCGCTTTCACTTCATCCGGTTCGAGCATGTCAATCAGCGACGTATGGACGACCACAAAGGGCTGACGTCCACGCATCGCAAAGGTGTAAGCGTTGGGGCTAGGGTCTTGGCGAACGTAGAGCTGGGGCGCTTCCACATCCAGCACGCGAGCCGCGTCTTGTAGCAGGCGTACAGATCGGGGAGGTTGATTGGGGCCGACGAGGTATACTGGAGGCAATATTTTCTAAGTAAAAAAACTGCTCACCCACTTCACCGAGGAGGCTGCGAATCAAGACCGGTAAGCCAGGGATTTGTTTGAGAGTTGTTGTGGCTTCAAAGTCGAGGGGGTGGCGAAAGTCGTCGGCGCGAAGGCCGAATAGGGGCAGTTTCATAGCGGAGTTTAGGGGTCGTCAATCGAACTCGCATCGCGAATGCGCTGTTTTTATTCTAGGGGCTGCGTTCTCCCGATGCGCGAGATTGGCGATCGGATCGTTTACGCTCTAGATCGCTCTTGCTGCTGATGCTCCAATGCTGTGACCTGATTGTTCGGAGATGAAGCGTCATCGCTGTCATTGCTGCTGTCGCCGTTATTCCTGCTGTGCTCGCGTTTACGGATTCTGACCATGCCACACCCGCCCGATCGCAGTTCAGCTCGTCTGACCTTCACAACACGAATCAGACACCTAACCGATCGCCTGACCCAGCCTCAGCCCAGTCAACGACACCGCGCGATCGGTCTGGCGGCAAGTTTGTTATTTGCACTGTTAACCGGGTTGTACGTGATTCAGGAAGTCCTGAATGATCCACTCCTGATCCAAGACGATGCGCGTCAGCATGTGTTTTGATGGCACGTTTTGCCAACCCGGATCTGTTCCCGAATGACCCGATCGCCGATTATTTTCAAGATGTCGCCCCGATCGGCTACACCCTCCTCTATCGCCTTGCCTCGCTAGTCGGCATCGCCCCCTTTGATTTCAATCACATTGTGCCGGTGTTGATTGCCCTGGCAACAACGATCGCAGTGTATGGCCTGACGATCGAGCTGTTGCCGTTGCCGTTGACGGGATTTCTCGCGACGGCGATCCTCAATCTGTCGCTGTGGATGAAAGATGACGTAGCGTCGGGAACACCGCGAGCGTTTGTCTATCTCCTGTTGTCGCTGTTTCTCTACGGAGTTGTGCGGCGGTGGTGGTGGTGGGCGGCGATCGCGATCGGACTCACGGCGTCGTTTTACCCGCAATACGTGCTTGTCGAGGGGACGATCGCCTTTATCGGTGCAGGTGTCACCGCCTTTCCAGGACTCGCACGACGAGTGAGGTTAACCAGTACAAGCCGCGATCGCGAGCTTGATCAACCAACCGTTCTGTTTTGGCTCAGTTTGTGGGTCGTGGCGATCGTTACCGTTCTGATCTATGCACTCACCGGCGGCGACTATGGCGAAACCATTAGCCTCGAACAAGCCCGTCAGTCCGCAGAATTTTGGTCGTCGGGACGCAGCCGTTTTTTTAGCGATGATGGGTTGCAGTTTTGGCTTACCGGCGAGCGGAGTGGGTTGATCCCAGATCGACTGCCGCTTTTTCCTTGGTTGGGTATTCTGCTCCCCCTCACGCTCAAATTTCCACACCGATTTTCCCTGGCCGCTGCACTCGATCGACGAGCGGTGGTGTTGCGGTGGTGGCTACTCAGTAGCGTTAGCCTCTTTGGTGTGGCGCATCTGGTGCTATTTCGTTTGCATCTGCCGAGTCGTTATGCCCACCACAACTTCAAGTTGTTGCTGGCGATCACGTCGGCGATCGCGATTACGCTTTGGGTTGAGGGGTTGTGGAAGTGGGCGAACAGCGGGACACAAAGGAAGGCGAACGATGGGGTACACGTTCGACAAGGCCGGGTAGTCGTCGCGATCGGTGCAATCTGTCGCGTCGGTGGCTGCGTTCTTGGCATGGCGATGATTGTCTCGGTGGCCGCATCACCCCTCTGGCTGGCGGGGACGTTCCATCCGGCCTACCAAGCCGGTCATGCCCCGGAGGTTTACGCCTTCATACGATCGACCCCCATTGACACGACGATCGCCGGAATTGACGGGGAAATGAACAACCTGCCGAGCTTTTCCCAACGATCGATCATCTTCGGCTTTGAATACGCCATCCCTTACCAACTGGGGTACTATCTACCGCTCAAACAGCGCGGAGTGGACATGATCACGGCGTTCTTTAGTGACGATCGCCAACAGGTCGCCGATTTTGTCGAGCGCTACGATCTCGGGTTTTGGCTAGCGCGGCGCTCAAGCTTTCAGGCGGACGCGATTCGCAACGATCCGCGACTCGGTAAGATCGTCCAGTCAGAGTTTCAGGCTGATCCGCTCGTCAGCGCGATCGCAACGGCGATCGCCAATTTAGACGCTGGGCGCGTGCCAAGCTTGGCGACGGATCTCGATCGGTGTGCCGTTTTTGGTCACGCCGATTTTGTCCTCCTTGATGCCGCCTGTACCACGCAACCGCCCACGCAACCGCCCACGCAACCGCCCACGCAACCGCCCGCATAACCCTTTAGCTTCCATACCGCCACACCTCAACGCCGCTAGCCAAAACCAGGACAACGATCCGTGCGATCAACCTGGGCGCTACAAAATTGTGTTTTGTATCAAAATCTCGCAAAACCACCCATCGGAAAGCCGCGATCCGGCCAGACTTCCTATAGTAGAACGTAGCAAACCACTCCCCGCACCCCAGAGATCCCATGCTCGAACATGACGTCATCATCGTTGGCGGTGGCCTCGCCGGAACCCGCGCCGCTGTCGAGATCGCCCGATCGCAACCCGACGCCAAGATCGCCGTCATCGCCAAAACCCACCCCATCCGATCGCACTCCGTCGCCGCCCAAGGCGGCATCGCCGCCACCCTCAAAAACGTCGATGACACCGATAGCTGGGAAGCCCACGCCTTCGACACCGTCAAAGGTTCTGACTACCTCGCCGACCAAGACGCCGTCGCCCTCCTGACCCAGGAAGCCCCCAACGTCGTCATCGACCTGGAACACATGGGCGTCCTATTCTCACGGCTCGACGATGGCCGCATCGCCCAGCGTGCCTTTGGTGGCCACTCCCACCGCCGCACCTGCTACGCCGCCGACAAAACCGGCCATGCGATTTTGCACGAACTGGTCAACAACCTCAAACGCTACGGCGTCACGGTGTACGAAGAATGGTACGTGATGCGGACGATCGTGGAAGGCGGCACGGCCAAGGGAATCGTGGTTTATCACATCGAGACGGGCGAGATTAAGGTGATTCGCGCCCGTGCCGTGATGCTCGCCACCGGTGGTTATGGTCGCGTCTTTAACACCACCTCCAATGATTATGCCTCCACTGGGGACGGGCTGGCGATGGCGGCTCAGTGTGGTTTGCCTCTGGAGGATATGGAGTTTGTGCAGTTTCACCCGACGGGGTTGTATCCGGCGGGGGTGTTGATTTCCGAGGCGGTGCGCGGTGAGGGGGCGTATCTGCGGAATGTCCACGGCGATCGCTTCATGGAAACCTACGCGCCGAACCAAATGGAACTTGCACCGCGTGACATCACCTCGCGGGCGATCACCCTGGAAGTTCGCGCCGGTCGTGGCGTCAAGCTTGATGGATCTGCCGGTGGCCCCTTCGTGCATCTCGATTTACGCCACCTGGGTCGTGAAAAAATCATGGAGCGCGTGCCGTTTTGTTGGGAAGAGGCGCACCGGTTGGCGGGCGTTGATGCCGCTGAGGAGCCGATGCCGGTACGTCCGACGGCGCATTACTCGATGGGCGGCATTCCCGTGAATACGCGCGGTCAGGTGCGATCGAGCGCCGACGGCTTAACCCACGCGCTTTACGCAGCGGGCGAATGTGCCTGTGTTTCGGTTCACGGTGCGAACCGTCTGGGGAGTAATTCGCTACTGGAATGTGTGGTGTACGGCAAGCTGACAGGACAGGCGATTGCGGAGGATTTGCCCACGCTCAAACAGCCCGACATCGACGAAGCGAAATATCTACGCGAAGCAAACGTGCGCGTGCAAGCGTTGCTTGATCGCCGCGATGGTGAACGGATCGACGCGGTGCGCCAGGATTTGCAAGATTGCATGAGCGAGCATTGCAGCGTCTTTCGTACCGATGAAGTCATGCGCGAGGGTCTTACCAAACTCAATGCAATTTGCGATCGGGCGGGTCGTACGGTGCTGGGCGATCGGGGCAAACTTTGGAATACGGAGCTGATCGAGGCGATGGAAATCGAAAGCCTAACGGTGGTGGCGCAAACGATTTTGCATTCCGCCTTGCAGCGTCAGGAAAGCCGGGGCGCTCATTCCCGCGAGGATTTCCCGACCCGCGACGATGGTAAATTCCTCAAGCACACCCTGGCCTACTATTCGCCCGCTGGTGTCGAAATTACCCACATGCCCGTTGCTTTGGGCATGTTCGAGCCGAAGGAGCGCAAGTATTAACTGCAAACTCGTGGCACATACTGCAACGGGTGAGTTTTCGCTCCCATGATCAGGAGAAAAACTCACCCGTATAACGATCCTAAGCTCTCTTAAGTTGTTGCATGAAGAGTTGTAAGGACATTGTACAGCGCAGGATTCAGGTGAATATGCGCTGTGGTTCCGCG
>JAAUPN010000015.1 GCA_012033105.1 Coleofasciculaceae cyanobacterium RL_1_1 | reverse complement strand
CAGCGCTAGGGCGATCGCATTACCGGGATCGACACGACCGCTGGCGTCATTGGTTTCCGGTGGCCCATTGAGCGTATACACCGCCGGGGTCAAGTCAATGCTACCTTCATCGTCGATCGCGGCGTATTCAAACGCACCACCGTTAAAGCCGGGATTGGCATCAAAGTACAGATTCGCCAATTGCGCCGGGGTCAGATCTTGACCGGCGGAGACTTCGATCGCGCCGAGCTGGTTGGGATTGCCGATGTAGAGCGTGCCGTCGGCGGTGTCGGGTAGTTCGGTGATGCGGTATTTGACGATCGCGCCGCCGTCGGGGTCAATGCCCGGTGTTGCGGGGAATTGATTCAGGAAATTGACGGTGTCGGGCTGGATGCTTTGCTTGCCGCCGGTGGTCTCCGGTGGGGTGGTGAGCGTGACGGTAGCGGGCGTCGGATCGATGACATTGTCGTTATCGATCGCGGCGTATTTAAAGGTCGCACCGTTAAAGCCGTTTTCGGATTTGAAATAAATCTTGTCGATGTCTGCGAGCGGGATGCGCGTACCACTGGTGGGAACTGCCGGATCGTAAGGCACGATCTCGATCGCCGTGGGATCATCTGGATCGCCGTAGTAGAGCTTGCCATCGGTTGCTTCAATACCCGATAGATCTGTAATTACAAATTCCTTAACGTCGCGAGTAGGATCGTCAGGATCGGTTCCGCCCAAGCCCGGAATTTGAGCCGTTTCACCGGGTGGGATCTCTTCAGCAGAGTCATTAGTATCCGGTGGAATGTTCGTCCCTGGCGGATTGAGATAAATCGTTCCCGGTGTCGGATCGGCGAGGCCATCTTCATCGATCGCCACGTACTCGATCGCCACGCCACCGACGAAATCACTGTCAGCTTGGAAGAAGAGATTGGCGAGATCAGCAGCAGCGATCGTGACCGTATTCGTTGCAGCATCGTAACCCGGAAGCTGCGTCACTTCGTTCGCGGCAGCTACAGAATTGAGATACAGCTTACCTTCGGTAATCGTCGCAACGTCAATGCGATATTGAGTGGGTCGCTTATCTGCCGCTACTTTATCAGGGTCAGTTCCTTCGGAGAGCTGGGTGGTCATCGTCGAACCACCTGTACCCGTTGCTGCTGAAAGTTGGATGATTTCGCCGCTGCTCAGTTCGCCGACCGCATCGTTGGTTTCCGGCGCAATCAGTAGCTCAAACGTCGCCGGGGTCGCGTCGATGTTGCCGTGATTGTCGATCGCCGCAAACTCAAACGTCGCACCATTAAAACCATTCGCCGCCACGAAGATCAGCGAATCGATATCACCCGCCTCAATCTCCTGACCGACGCTAATCTCATTCGCAGGCGACACCGACCCCAGGTACAGCTTGCCATCCGTCGCCTCGACATTACCCAGCGACGTAATCCGGAAACGGCGCACCGTACCATCCGGATCAGTACCCAGCGACGCCACCAAATTTGTAAGCGGTACTTCTTGCCCTTGCTCCACCACTTGCGAACCGCCTGTGGTTTGCGGTGGCGCTTGGAAGGTCACCGTCGCCCGGGTCGGATCGGGGACACCCTGAGCATCGACAGCGCTGTACTTAAATTCAGCGCCATCGAAGGTCGCCGCCGCCTTGAATTTGATGTTCGTAACCTGACCAGCCGGAATCAGCGCCCCTTCTTCGATCGCCTCGCCCGGATCAACAATGTTGTCATCATCGGCATCAAAGAACAGCACACCATCGGTAGCATCCGGAAGCGTATCGATGCGGTAGTTTGCCACCGTACCGTCAGGGTCGTTGCCGTCGTTTTGGATCGGTGCGATGACGTTTGGCGGGTCGCCTGCATCCGGTGTCTGGTCGGGGTTAATCAGATAGGTTTTATCTTCGGTTTCCGGCGGGATGTTGAGGCTAGAGATGTAGACCGTGCCGGGGGTTTGATCGATCGCGCCGATCGTGTCTTTCGCCGAATAGGTAAACGTCGTATCAACAAAATTAGCCGTCGCGACAAACTGAAGCGTTTGCAATTCCGCCGGGGTGAGTTCCTGACCTACCGTCAGCGGTTTATTATCACTAGGAGCGCCGAGATATACCACACCCTGAGAGGCCGGTGGCAGGGTGTTAATAATGTAAGACTCAACGGTATTGGTTGCATCGCTGGGCGTATCAGGATCGCTACCGCCGAGTTTCGTACCATTCAACGGAATTGTTGAACCAGCCACCACATTGCTATACACCGCGTCATTGGTATCCGGCGGGGTGTTGATGCTGATTTCCGCTGGGTCGCTGTCAGCATAGTTGTTCAGCCCCGCGCCAATGCCATCATCTCCGTCACGTTCATTCGGGCTATTGTCGGTAGACAAGCTGGTGTAGGTAATCGTTGCTGGATTGACGATGTTTGCTGCGGTGCTGGGATCGGGATCGGAAACGATTACGTCAAATTCAATAATCGTCTGACCACCATCGGGGAAGGCGTCAAAATTGGCGCGAACCCGTTTTTGCGCTGGATCGTAGGTCAGCGTGTCGGGAACGTTACCCGAAATCAGCTTGAGGTTACCGGCAAAGGTCAGCCCTGCGGGGAGGGCATTGAGCATTTGCAGGTCGAAGGCGGTGGCATCGAAGTCGTCACCGGCTGGGGCATCGATGACAATACGAACCGTGGCGGTGTCGGTCGGGGTTTTCGGTACGGCGGTATCGATACCACCATCAGTTTTCGGTGGTGTTGCACCATCAGCATCTTGAGGATTACCGGCGGCGTTGATGATGAAGGTTTTGACGTTGACTTGCGGCTCGGTGACGATCGCCTTGGCTTCATTCGATCGGAACGGTTGGCCACTCGCATTGGTAATCGGGTTCCCTGCCGGATCATTGAGGCTCAACGTCGCGGTTTCGACAAACTCTTTCGGGACAGCACTATCCTGATTGGCGGCGACATTTTTGACGATCGCCTGGTATTCGATAAAGAACGTATTGTCTTGAATGCGGTTGTTACCCGTAATAACCACATCCTTTAATGCATCGCTATCATCCACAAACGTGAACGTTAGCGAGTCTGGATCGACGGCGGCATCTAGAGTCGTTTTGAGCTTCGGAAAATCACCCGTGAAGGCCAGATCATCGTAGCCTTCTAAACCTGTGGTTTTTAACACCGCTGAATTCGCGATGTACTCCATTCCCTCGGGAATGAGATCGGTGATCGTGACTGCTTTATTAACCCCCTCCGGCATGGTTACGGCTAGGCGGTAGGTGACAACTTCGCCGATCGCGACCGGTGTAGGAGTATTCGAGACTGTGGTATTGGTATTCGTCGGTAATGGCGTCGCAGCTTCGCTCGTGACCGGAATCGTTTTAAGGATCGTCGGGTCGATACCTGAAAGGCTGATGAGATCCTGTAGATCGTCTGATCCATCACTACCGTCAGGGTTCGGTAGCTGAGAAACACCATCTTCGGTGTAGTAGTTATTGAGAGCAGTATCGCTGTCTGTGCCACTGCTGCCATCACGTTCGGTGTCGTTATCCGCATATTGCGATGGATCGGTGGTGGCATCGATCGTTTGATTGCGTACACCATCAATGCTCGACCATGTCAGCTCTGTAGGAGCGGTAATCCCCGAACCCGTTACGGCTGTTGTCGAAACAGATCCATTAATACGAAGCTTTAGTGTCTCGGTATCGAGAATGTCGATATTTTCGCCAGATTTAAGCTGTAATTTTGGACGTGTTCCACCTGTCGTTGAATCCGGATCGGCAACAGTGACAATCTCAAATTTATTTGCAACATTATCGAGAGAATCGCTTGTATCGGCGGTGATAACCTCAATGGATAGCGTGCCGTTTGGCTCGAACTGTGCGGGGAGTAAGGTTGAGAGGTTAATATCAAAGGCATCGACGCCGCTCGTGTTGCTGATGTCGAGCGTGTATTCGATCGTGTCGCCTGCATCACCTTGGTTGTCACTATCAGTTGTGCGATCGTCGGTGAGCGGGTTGTAGACCACGACCGATAAATCGAGATCTAATTTCGGCTCAACGATTACCACTTCATCGGCTTGCACCGGCGCGGTGACGTTCTGCGCCACAGTCGCATTTGTCCAAGCAAAGGTGGTTTTATCCGTGATGGCAACGCCCGAATCCTTATCATCAGCGGTGTTGTTCTGGTTTAGCCGTTCGCCCGCCTGGTTGTCCGCGATGTTACGAACGATCGCTCGTAGGTCAGCTCAATGACAGTTCCAGCATTATTCGTACCACCGGAATTCACAAGCGTACCGAGGTTGCTGAAGTCGATCGCAAAACCCGTACCGCCGGGTTCAACTTCGAGCAGGCTGCTATTAATTAAGGATAGGTCGATCGCTTGCGTCGTGTTGTCCGCCTTTAGAATCGTGACATCACCAGCCGTTCCCGATGTGACCTGAAAATCAGTCAAGCCCACAAACGCCAAACCCGGATCGAGATTTTCCAGGATTTGCGCCGCATTAAACGTCCCTTCCGGCAGCGTCAGCGTAATTTTGTACGTTGCTTTCTCGCCAATCACAACGTTGTTGCCATTCGTCGATGTCGTGGTTTCGGCAGGAGCCAGCGTCGAGTTGTTATTAACCTCTGTCGAAACCAACTCCACCGCAATACTCGGCCCCGGAATATCGAGGAAGGTATTATTCGCCGGGATATTATCAGGAACGAGGGAATTGGTTTCACCTTGAGGTGTGGTGGTAATCTCCGCATACTCGCGTTGGGTTTGCGACAAACTTGATGGTGTTCCCGGAATCGAATCGGCTTCATCAATGAACGCTTTCCCTGTCAGGATTTCACCCGGTTCAACCGCGTCGGTGAGTTTGACATCAAACGAGAAAGCTTGCGTTACACCGGGCGCAATACTGGTTCCCGAATTGGCGACAAAATCAATTTGTACCGTACCATCGGCGAGTTTCGTTAATATCGGTGTCGCACTATAGCCCGCCGGAACCGTGATGTTTGTCAGTTTTGTGGGGTCTGGATTGCCCGCTGCATCGAGTAAGTCGAATTTCTTAGGGTCGAGAACTTCAGAAATCGTCAGGTCATAAGCGTTGGCAGCATTGGGATTGGCGGTGGTGTCGGCGTTGGTAACGCTGAGGGTAAACGACACCGTATCGCCTGCGTCACCGTCGGGGCGATCGTTTGCATCATTTGGATCACTGTTCTGATCAAATGTGCTGCTATTCAGTTCGAGTGACTGAACGATCGACAAGTCCGGCTCAACCACCGTCACCTTCGGCTCATCTACCGCCTCGATCGCCGCTCCTGCTGTACCGGGATTATTCGGATCATCAAACACCATCTGGGCAACGCTGGTTAGCGTATCACCAGCGTCGTTGATGTAAGCGTCAGAAGCATCACGATCGTTAACAACAACAGCCGTGTACTCAATCCAGAAAAAATCGTTACCGTTATTGCCCGTTGGTTCACCTTCGATCACGACCTGATCGAACTCAAACGTTAACGTATCACCCCCCGCATTCACGGTTGGGCTATAGCTGGGCGGCGCAGTCACCGTCGGCGTAACACCATTACCACTCGCAATAATGGTTCCGGCATCGTTGCGAATTGTGCCGTTAAAAATACCATCAGGTTGTGTGTTGTCATTGGGTAGAACGATCGATGGTGTACCAACGAGTTTCAGCCCCGGTGGTAAATCGTCGGTTACGACCAAGTTGTTCGTCGTGCCTTCCGGTAGGGTGACCTTGAGACGATAGGTGATGACCTCACCGATCGCTACGGTTTCGCTCCCCACGACATCACTCGTATCTGCTTGATCCGTTGCTTGAATCGTCTTGATCAGACTGGCGGTGTCCCGAGTGGTGGTATATGCCGCATCAGCCTGAGCCGCGTAATTATTGAGGTCGGTGGCAGCAACGTCAAAGCTTGCACCAAAACGCTCACTGTCATCGGTGGTTGTGGTTGTGTTACCGAGACGATCGCGCTCATCTCCGGTCAACGCTTCATCGTCAAGGCTGCTCCAGGTAATTTGTGCGTCGCTGTCTAGGGTCAGGCCGGGGCCAACCATGTTAGACAGTTTGCCCGTCACGGTTAAAACCAGGATTTGACCTTGGGGAATGTCTAGTTTGGTTGCGCTTCCAGTATTGAGTTGAAGTGTGTTGCTTGCGCCAATCTGGAAATCGCTCGCAGCGACGCTGGTAACGGTGTTGCCTGTCCCGATCGCGATCGGTGTCGTGGCATCCGGGACAAAGCCAGCGGGGAAGATATCTTGAAGCTGGACATCATAAGCATCAGCGTTAGAAGCGGCTGTGTGGTCGATCGTGATCGTATACACCACCACGTCGCCTGCGTCACCGACACCGTTAGCAACACCATTCACCGAAACCGCTTTGCTAATGTTTAACTCAGGTTCGATGATGACGACTTCATCGGCTTGGTCTGGAGCGCTGGTGGTTGCGGCTGCGCCGTTATTCCAGTTAAAGGTGGTGTTTGCGCCGTTGGTGTCGCGATCGTTGTCGATCTCGTTATTGTTGAGCCGATCACCGGCTTGATTGTCAAGAATATTACGAACGATCGCATCGTAGGTGATGGTGACGGTTTTGTTGCCATCATTGGTCGCGCCAGAGTTAACAATCGTTCCTAAGTTAATGCTGAAACCACCGCGATCTCCGTCAACGGTTGTGTTTGACGCCAGGGTTGTCGTGTCCGTGATCGTCGTTGAGGTCACATCGTTGCCAAAGATGATCGACTTAAATTCAACAAATTCCAGGCCGGGATCAAGTTGTTCGAGAATGGCGCTTGAATTTAAGGTTCCTTCGGGAACGGTCAGCGTAATCGTGTACGTGACTTTTTCGCCGATCACGACGTTGTTGCCAAGCCCCGCACCGTTAGCAGTACTCGCACCCGTCGCTCCGGCGGCATTGGTGATATCCGTCGCGCCGTTATTCACTTCGGTCGCAGTTAGTTGTACAGCAATACTTGGTTTTGGAATCTCGATCGCAAGCTGCTTTGACGTAGGTGTGTAATCCCGATCGCTTGTATCATCGGTCGAGTCAGCATCGCTCAAAGCAGGATCATTGATTCGGCTGAGATCACCACCGCTGGAACGGTTCGTAGAATTTCCGGCGATCGAGTCACCTGAAACCTTGGCATCAGGAATTACGAGAATTTCTGAGGGTTCAACGCCGTCACTGAGCTTGACATCAAATGTAATCGTATGAGTTTGTCCCGGCGCAATAAAGGTTGAACCGTTGGCGGTGGTTGGCTCGAAACGAATTTCACCAGTGGTGGTGTTAACAACTGGAGTGGCCTTATAGGTTGCGCCCGTTCCCGTATCCGTGATGACAACATTCGTAATGCTAGCAGCACCAGAACTCAAGTCAAATTTTGTCGGATCGAGTGTACTGGTGGCGATCAAGTCATAGGCGTTTGCCGTTGCTGTACCGTCGTTAGTGATAGTCAAGCGAAGTTGAACGGTATCGCCTGCATCACCATCGGGAATATTGCTGCTGTTGGTACTATTAAGTTCGCTCGGAACATCGGTTTCATCAAACGCATTGCCGTTGAGACTGACAATCTCTTGCTTGATATTTAAAATCGGCTCGACGATTTTCGCGATCGGTGGTGTCGCATCCGTTTGCGCCGAAACCTGCCCGCTGAACGTGAGAGTGGGAACTCCGCTAAGAGCGGCTCCAGCCGCTGCCGCCGCTACATCCTCAACGATCGCCTGATATTCAATCCAAATCAGGTTATCGGAAACCCCGGTCGAAGCGTCAACCTCGATCGATTTGAAATCAAAGTCGATTCCCGTACCAGTTGTCGTAAACGGAACGGTTCCATCCGCTGCGATCGTTGCTGATCCATCAGCATTCTTCACCGTCCCGACAAACTTCGAGCCAGGATCTCCGGTACGCAAAACACCCGTATTCGGAATGGCTTTTAAACCAGTGGGAACCACGTCACTGATCTTGACATCGCCAATTGTGCCATCCGGTAGAGTGATCGCAACACGATAGGTGACGATTTCGCCGATCGCTAGCGGGCGGGGATTGGCAGCGGTGTCATCAATGTTGCCCGTACCATCAATTTTATCCGGTGTTCCCGCTTCGCCTGTCCCAACTTCACTGGTGGTGAGGATCGTTTTTTCGATCGTCGAGTTAATCGCCGCCGTCAGCGGTGCGTTATCACTGGTGATATAGGTGTTCGGCGCAACCCCCGCCGTCGGTGCATCCGTTGTGTCAGCCGTGGGATCACCATAACGTTCGCTGTCAGTGGTGACGCTATTTCCGGCTTGACTAGCGGCGGCAAATCGATCGCGCTCCGTCAGATTATTGCCATCAATGCTGCTCCAAGTAGCGACGGCATTACTATCAAACGTTCCGGGGGCGATGCTGTTGGCTAAAACACCTGTCAAACGAACTTTGATTGATGTTCCCGGTGGAATATCGAGCTTGCTGGCATCGGTTAGCTCAATTTTGCCGGTGGTAGGGTTGTAGGTAAAGTCAGTCGAGCTGATCGTGCTGCCGGTGGTGTTGGACTCGATCGAGATTGTCGCCCCTACAAACTGGCTGGGGATCGTATCCGCAAACGTTACATCGTAGGCCGTGACGGGTGAGGCTGTACCACCGGCATTCGAGCCGGTTAGCGTAAATTCATAGTAGGCTTGGTCGCCTGCGTCACCGACACCATTTTCAACATATCCTGTACCTGGATCGACAAAGGCGCGTTTATCGATCGTGACAACAGGTTCTTGTAAGACAACGTTATCAGCCGTATCGGAGACTGTGGCTGCTGTATTGGCGGTTGCACCGGCGGTGTAAGTAAAGGCCGGTGTCGGAGCAAAGGTATCGTTTTGATCGTTTGCGGCGATATTTAGGACGATCGCCTGATAACGAATCTTGACCGTATCTGGCGTGGCATTGTCGGTGTTGGTGTTAACAACACTGCCCAAGGTCAAGGCAAATTCACCTCGATCGGTTGGGACATAAACGGGATTAGCCGTATTTGTCGAAATGAGGCTATTGAGTGTCGTCGCAAAGTCGGGATCAGAGCCGGTGCGATCGGGGATCGTCACGCCCGATGATAGGGTTAAACCCTCAAACTGATAAAACGCTAATCCCGGTGGTAAATCGACGGTGATTTTACTGCCCGGTGTTGTTCCTTCGGGAACCGTTACTTCCACTTCGTAGGTGACGATCTCACCAATCACGACGTTATTGCCATTCGTAACAGTCGGGGTTGGTGTCCCCGTTGTGCCATTGGCAAATTCGGTTTGGATGAGCGTGTCTTTGACTGTCGGTGCGATCGTTGTAAACGGCGCATCGTCGGTGGTGAGGTAGGTGTTGGGCGCGATGCTATCGGTTAAATCCGCTGTTCCGGTATTGGGAGCGCCAAAACGCTCGCTGTCATCCGCGCCGATGCCGGTGCGAGCGCGTTCGGCGAAGTTGTCGCCATCAATACTCGACCAGGTGAGTACCGCCGTGCTGTTGAGTTCGGTGGTCGGGGTGACGGTGTTGTTGAGCGTACCGAGTACACGAATTTTAAAGTCCGTGTTGAGCGGCAAATCAACATTATTCGTACCAATCGTCAGGACGTTGCCGGTGATGCTAAAGTCCGTCAGAACGATCGAGGTTCCCGCAGCATCCACAAGTTCGATCGGTGTCGTTCCGTCCGGCGTGAATCCTGGCGGCAATGTATCCGTTAATTTGATATCCAACGCCGCCATCGCCGAAGCGGTGGTGTGCGAGATGGTGTACTCGTAGGCCACCGGATCGCCCGCGTCACCGATCGGTGTCGTCGTCGTCGGGTTGGTGACTTCACCCGTTATGCCGTACTTAACTTTTACATCTTTAACAATTTGCAGCCGTGGCTCGACCACATTGATCGCCGGTTCACCAGTTGCTAGAACTTGTATTGTGTTGGCTGGATCTGAGCTGTTCGGGTCATCATAGGCTAGCGAAGCATCACCGCCCGCACCTTCACCACCCAGCACATCGCTGTTGTTGTTATCGGCAACGTTCAGGACGATCGCCTGATACTCGATATAAAACTTGTTCGTCGTGTTCGGCGGGTTGGCGTCATTCTCGCCCGTCGCAACAATATCGCCAAAGCTAAAGGTGACATCTTCCCCCGCAGCCGTGCCACCTGATGGCGTCAGTGAACCGGCATTAGCGATCACTGTGTTGCTTGTGTTGTTAATCGTACCGTTAAAATCATCCGCATTCGGCAAATTCGTCACGAGCTTGGCCGAATTAGGTACGAACTGCATCCCATCGGGAATCTGATCGGTAACGACTAGTCCTTTCGTGGTTCCTTCAGGAATCGTGACGGCTAGACGATAGGTGACGATTTCGCCGATCGCGACATTGCTACCCGTGGTTGCAAGTTCACTAGTCGGTTCGGCTTCGGCTTCGGTGGTTGTATTGGTCGCCGCGATCGTCTTGATCAAACTGGGCTGTACGATCGTCGTCGGCTCGTTATCTTTGACCGCGTAGTTATTAACCCCTGACGCCGTAATTGAAGCACCAACATTACCAAACGTGGCACCATCGCCATCGCGGTCGCGCCCGTCTCCACTCGTATTTGCGAGAGGGTGGTGTTGTCTGCGCTACTGGTCGGCGTACCAACACCGGGGACGCTGCTATAGGTCAACTGCGCGTCACTGTCGATCGTCAATCCGGGCTGAACGTCATTCGTCAGCTTGACCTTAATATCAAGGACTAGCGTTTCACCATCATTCAAGCGATTGATGTAAGCGTCGAGCGTACTCGGTTCTTTTCCCGCCGCAAACGTTGACGCACCACTGACGTTTTGATCGATACCATCACTATTTTTAACGGTTGGTGTGTTGGTATCCGTGGGTAGTGATCCAAATACCGCAACCTCGGTCACATCTCCATAATCAATACCGGCGGTGGCGAGAGCATCGGCCAAATTTAGATCGAACGCATCCGCGTTACCGGTGTTGGCGATCGTGATGCGATACGTCACCTCATCGCCTGCATCGAGTTGGGTATCCGGCGTCGTCAGAAACGATTTATTGATCGTCAACACCGGCTCAACCACATCCACCGTGCCGCGATTGCCAACCTCATTAATATCGATCGTGCCGTTGCCGTCCGTATCCTCAACCCGCAGTTCACCGACTACAGAATTCGCATCACTGTTGACATTCGCCAACACCTGCATTCCACCGACCAAGGCGGTTGGGGTGGTCGTTCCTTCAGTGGGAATATTATTCCGCGCTTGGTTTGTTGGTTCATTCGTAACTAACGCATTGAACTCAACAATGATGAACTCTTTGCCCGTTGTTCTGTCTGTATTCTTGACCGTACCGAAATTAAAGACGACATCTTCACCTGGATCGTAGGTGTCATCCTCACCATTTTCCGAGTACACACGACTCGCTGGAAACTGCGTCAGCGTTACCGCAGTCGTCGTTAGAACCGCTTCAACATCAGCAAAACTTCCAGACTGAACATTCGTTAAATCAGACCCAACGTCTAAGTTGCTCGTTCCGCTTGGTTGAACCAGAGCGTAGGTCACTTGACCTTCATCGATAAACTGAAGTCCGGGCGGGAGTAGATCTTTCAGTCGTAGATCGGTGTTAGTTCCTTCATTTAACTCCACCGCAAGGCGATAGCGGATAATCTCACCGATCGCGCCTTCCGTTTTCGTACCACTATTCGCATCCGTCTGACCATTTGTAAGCTCAGTATGCCCCTCCGAACTGCCAACAATCGTCTTGCCCGGAACAAGCTGGCTGATCTTGATCGTGGTAGTCGCTTCTAGCGCGTAGTTATTCCGTAGCGTCGGATCGGTTAGCTCGTCCTGCGACGGGTCGAGATCTAGCGGGTCGCTTATTCCATCATTGCTATTGTCATCATCGGTCGTAACATCCGGATCACCATCATTAAGGTACGACGTCTGGTCGCCGACACCGCTGCTGCCGTCACGCTCTCCATCATTCGTATCGGGATCGTCAATACTGCTCCAGGTGATTTTTGCCGGATTATCGATCGTCTCACCACCCTGCACCGTATCTTTTAGTGTCCCCTGAACCACAAATTCCCAGGTATACCCTGGCAAAATGTCAATATCCGCCCCGGATTTAACTTGTAGCTTTGTTGCTGTACCGACCGTGACAAACTCAAAGTATGAACTGGGGTCTAAATAGCTCGCTGAACCATTGTTGTCCGTGACTTTTAAGCCAAAATTATTCGTATCTCCGGAATCAAACTGAGTGAAGGTAAGACCTTCAATCTTCTCGCTAAATGTATCCTCAAACGTTACGTCATACGCCGTCGGATGAGATTCATTGACGGTCTTAGTGGTGGTGTTATCCGTTGGTGCGGGATGTTTGATCTCGAAACGGTATTCGACCGTATCTTTTTGGTCTCCCGCATTACCGGCAGGGTCGGTTCCGTTATCGTTCGCCGCGATCGTCGCTCCCCGCAACGGTTCACCATCCGCCCCGATCGTCTCATCGTAATCATCACCATCTGCCGGATTATCCGCAGAGGCCGGAGCGCTGGAGAACACCTGCACCGACTGGCGGAGTTCTAACACCGGCTCCACCACCTTCAACGCATTGTCATAATCACCCGTTACCGTAACGGTTAGGTCTTCACCATCTGGGATGTAGATGTTAGTGTTCGACGTGATAGTTTGAGCGTTGGTATTAACCGTAAAGTCACCGGGCTGGGGCAACCCACCCCACCCCGCCGAGAAACTGAGCGAAGGTTGGGTACTGATGGGGGTGAAGCTATCCGGGAACACTGCTGCAAAACCACTATCCGCTTCGGTAACTTCAGCAGTGGTATCTGCGTTTGTATTTTCTAGCTCAACGGTATAAATATAGGTATTATCGACACCGCTATAGGTCAGAGAGGGTGTTCCTGTCACACCATCCGGCAGGCCAATCACAGCACCATCGGAGTAGTTCCCCGTGAGGGTTAACGTGACGGAGCCTCCGTTCGGAATTGTGAAGGATTCACCCGTGGCAAGGCCGAGAGTACCGGTGCCGATCGTAAAGTCACCCGTCGCAGCATTGTCACCCGCAGAGCCGGTTACGGCAACATTACTCACGGCAACATTGCTGAAACCGGCGGGCAAACTTGCCGCTAGAGAGTTCGTATTATCGATCGTGACATTGCTACCGGAACTATTCGAGAGCGTAATCTGATATTGATACTGACCTGGAGTTCCTGTTGTGGCGATCGGGCCTGATGTGGTCGTAAGGGTCGCCGGTGCGGTCGTGATGCTGCCATCATCATATGTACCAGGCATCGTTAGGGTCAGCGTCTTGTTCCCCTCCGGCAGTTTGAAACCACGAGCAGTGTCGAGAACTAACGCTGTCGAAGCGCCATTAATCGTAAAGTCATCTTCCGTGACCCAGCCTTCAGACCCTGTGACTGTAACGCTAGTATTCCGCAGGTTCGGCATGGTGGAGTTAAGCGCACCACTACTTGCCGTGACAAAATCATCATCTGTGCCGCCATCCGTATTTGTGTCTGGATTGGTGAATGTGACGGCATAGTCGTAGTCACTGCCATCGATGGAGAATGAGGATGTATTCTCGATTCCGATCGGACTATTGACCGTCGTCGCAACCCCAATCTCAGCCTTGACAGATTTATTCGTCGTCGCAACTTGCTTGTTACCGTTCGCATCAAACGTCTGCGTTACCGAAGTCCACTGAAGTTTCGCCGCGTTCGGCAATGCATCATCATGCTGTAGCCAACTCGTATTAGCCAAATTGATCGCGTCATTCGTCACCTGCGCGGTGTAGATCAGCCGGATTGTTTCCGGGTTGGCATAGTTATTCCCACCGGTAACGTCATCAATATCATCAGCATCAGCCGTACCGGTTTTGACGTTGACGAGTGTTCCGAGGGTGAAGGTAACGATCTGTGGGTTGCCGTTAATCCCAGTCCCAGTAGTCGTAGCACCAACGCTGGTAGCATTAACGACGATACGCGAGCTGTCAAAAAAGTCTAGCGCATCAATATCGGCATCCAATGCCGTCACAAAAGCATCTGTACCTTCAAAGACCGAACCTTGTCCAAAACCGGGATTATCGCTGAGCTGATAAGCACCTTGCAGCTTTTCAAACTTCATTCCTGGTGGGAGCGTATCGGTAATCGTTGCGCTTGTTAGCTCACCTTCAGGAATGGTGACATCAAGGTAATACACCACCCGTTCACCGATCGTCGCCTGGGTGGTGAGGTTATTATTCGTTTCGCTAAATTCGGTCTCAAACAACGACTTGGTCAGAGTCGGCGACTGGATCACAACTTCGGTGCTGTCACCAGTGGTGGGCTTAAGATCGTCACCACCCTCATTTACGCGCGGCTGATTGTCTTTCTTTCCGACAACGCTCAGATCCGCGTAGTTTTTACCACCATCGATCGCAGCATAGCGCGTGATCTTAGCGTCATTGCTATAGCTGGCACTCGCCGCCGCATTATCCGCGACCCGCAGCTTATAGCTGATGATCAGCTCGTTCACACCACCCGTCGCCGTGGTATCCACCGCCTGGGTCATCCGCCCCGGATCGACCGCACCCCGTGCAAACTCATCCATATTGCTGGTATCGTCCACCAGACGAATGCCGCTTCCGAACAAAGCATCAACGACGTTTTGAGCCGTCGCTCCGGTGTCGATGGCTCCGGTGGCATTCACCAAAGATGTCCCCTGATCGCTGTCACTTCCCGCCGTCGTAAAGGCAACACGATTGCCACCATTCGCGGTGGAGACGCTCAAGTCAAGGGCTGTCCAGTCAACGTTTCCAGCGCTATCGACTGGCACTTCAAATCCGTTGGGCAGTTGGTCGGCGATCGTCAGGTCGTAGATGCTATTTGCCCCAACGTTGGTGACGGTAATCTGAAAGGTAACGAGATCTTCGCTATCGACTACGGGAGCACTACCGCCGCTCGTCGCTGGATTGGTTGTGGTTTTCTCGACGATCGGGACGGGCTGTGCAGTTTCGATCCGGACGATCGTGTCCTGGATATTTGCACTAGCTTCGGTGTTGTCGTAGCTGAGACGCGCTTGGTTTGTTAGGAAGAGGCGATCATCAAACGGTTTATCTTGAACTTCAAATGTAAATAGAATGTCGAAGGTATAAGTACGATTCGGATCTTCGTTTAGACTGTTGAACTTTCCAAAGTTGACTGTAAATGAGTTGTTGGCTGCATCAGTTGAAACAGATGTGCGTTGCAAGTCTGCTTCTAAAACTGCATCATTTGAGTTCGCAACTTGATTAGGGCCAAAAAGGTCATGATCTGGGCCAAAAGAAATCGAATTAACAATAGGAACTTCGGTAAATCCTGCTCCGGCTGTTGCCAGCTCATCGTAAGTTTCAATGAGACTGGTTAGCTCCGCTGTATTTTCAAGAACGTTATACACCGGCAGCGGCAGATAGTCGGTAATCGTAAAGTCTTCAGCATCGGGAGCTTGGATACCTGCGACGGTAAGGCGATACGTTACCAGATCACCAACTTTGACACGCTGGAGTTTCGTCGGTTCTTCTGTAATTGAGAATCCTTTTTGATCGGCATCTGTCTCAATGGCAACACTATTAACGGCATAGACGCGCTTCACCGGCTCCGGTAACAGCGGAACCGAACCGCTGGCGGCTGTATCGTCGTCTTCGCGCGGTAGTGTGTCTAGAAAGGCATCAAAATCCGGAATCGTGGCGGGATCGGTTGCCCGATCGATGACTGCACCGTCAATATAGGCATCGTTATAAATGATGTCGCCCGCGTCTACACTACGATCACCTGTGAATCCAGTCACATGGTGTAGGTCGGTATAGTTCTGCTGTACCTCGGTGTGGTACACCACTCGGCCAGTAATTTTGTTGCGCTCATCTGCTGAGAGCAGGTTGCCCAACACACCAGAACTTCCAGCGCGTTTATCTTTTAAAAGCTGCGAGATATCAAACTTTAGGCGCGTTGAACCGTCTGTATTGCCGCTATCGGTGAAAATATTAGTTGCTGTTGTGGCTGGGGTTGTGTCAGTTCCAGCCTCTTGCTCAGTTTCGGGTCGGAAGCGCGATCGCAGCGTATACTCAAAATTACTGGTCGAACCGCTGGAATTATTCTCATCAAACCAGTCGAGGTTTGTAATACTGGGAATATCAAAACTGTAGGTTCTCGCATCCGACCCATCGATCGCCGTCCCGTCCACATCGATGACGAGCGTAGGCGTCAACGTCGGATCGTCTAAAATAATCCGCTGACCATCGGAAAACACATCCTCGATAAAAATGTCACCAAAGTTGAAATAATCAGAGACCTGAAATTCCAGCGTGTACGTTAACGTTGCACCGGGAATAACTGTTCCGCTAATCCCTTTCTGAATTGCGATCGACTGGTCTTCTAGATCAACCGTTTTATCCTCAAACTTCTTGGTTAGGGGTAAAAATGCAGTATCTGTGTTGGCATTGAGTACATCATTCAGCGCATAGGTTGCTGTTCCACCCGCATTGGCCGAAGCCGTATTCGTCGAAGTTTTGTCATCGCCCGAATCTTCATTTAAGATCTGGTCTGCGATTTCTGTACGATTCCCGTCATACGTTTCTGGAACATAAACCGTGTATTTGATATCGATCGTCTGACCCGCAGCATTTGCATCAGCATCAATTGTAAATTGCAGCGTTTTCTCCGCTGCATCATTGCTGAATCATCAAAATCTACGTCCGCCAGATCAACTGTACCCGAGGAATCTCCCCCCGCTCCAGTCGTTAACGCCGCAGGAACATTCGGTGTAATTGTCACCCCACTCAAACTCGGCAGGGTGTAGCTTAAAAACTGAAACTCCGCCGGTAAAATATCCTCAATAACTAGACCCTTGATCGCCACATCGGGATCAATGCTGACACTTAGCGTGTACTCAACCGGGAAATTCTTCCCCGTCGCCGTCTCCCCCTCCTTCGCATTACTCGACTTTGAGAACGAATAAATACGTGGCTCGGTCGTCGTACTATCGACACCACTCACCACCGGCGTCGAACCCGTCGGCGAATCGCCAAAAATATACCCACCCCGCACCTGCAATTCAGCGCTCGTATCATCCAAGGTCACGCCCTTAAACGTGATCTCCATCTCCGGCTGCTCTGGCGTGAAGCTCCCGAAAGGCAACTGATACGCTCGCCACAGCGTCCCATCCGCCAAACCCGTCCCATCCGGTACACTCAGCGGATACGGATCAGGAATCGTCGGCTCACTGTCTGGACGCAACAGGGGGTGCGTAATCTGCACTGCACCGCTGCTGTTATCCACCCAACTTTCTGTGGCGGCACTCCAACGGTAGGTTTTGCCCTCGTATGGCTTGATCGTCAAGCCAATATAGTCGCCATTCTCCGGGACGCTGCCATCGAGTCCATCCGGTGGAATCAACAGATCAAAGAAAGGCCCGTAGCCCACATTGCCAGAAGCGTCTGGTTCTGGATTATCAAAGGACACCGTGAAGTCAAACGTACCGTGATATTTTGCTTCGGACGGAGCGAAGAGACTGACGGTGGGAGGGCTAACTGGCATGGTGGTAGAGAGGCGAAGAGACGTGTAAGCTGTGGTCGTGAAAACCTAAATTGAAGTAGATGTCAACCTGATGTGAATTTAAGTACACCGCTAATGATTCGCGGAGCCATGATCAAAGCAATCGACAGGTCATAGGATGATCCTGCAACCAGGACGAATGAAACCTAAATTTCGATTGTGAATTTTGATCGTTGATTAGTTCGTAACGGGCGAAAACCCAACTAAGGTCGCGCCGCCAAGCTCGTCATTCACGCGAACGGGAGCCTCACACGACGCCGAATACTGCACGGTACGCAAAATGTTGTGGTTTTCCTCATCAAAGTAGTGCAAGTAGATCTTGCTGCGAAACGCATCGGCTCCAACCGTCTCAGCTCGCACCGTGAACGTCTCCCCAAACTGCACCTCACCTTCAAAATAGGCCGTGTAGCTCGTGGCGAACGGGTTGCGCCGATCGCTGACGCGGATAAACGTACGATCGTCACTATCGTTACCATAATTCGTCAGAAGTTGTGCCGTACTTTTTCCAGTATTCCCGGATCGAAGCTCGAAACCATCGTGTAACCGTAATGTGAGTTCATCGAGTGCCGCTAATCCCTGACAGGATTCGCCCGTCATCTCGCTGTTACTCGCGGTTACGCTCGCTGCTGCGGCAGCACGGGGGGGGAATGGGTTCGACCTCGGCGATCGTCGCAGTGGCATTCGAGGGCTGCTGACTCGGAACCGGCGCAGGAGAGGCCGAAGGTGCTGGAGGATTGAGCGATTGCAAAAGCTGCTGAATCAGGGCATCAAACGGCGTGCCGGTAATGGGATCGGTCTGGGTGAGAATCGGAGGATCGGGGATCGGGCCTTCGATCGCGCCCAGGTCAGTCTCATCAACGCGATCGATCGGAGGTTCGAGGCTGGGGGTTGGCGAAGGAGATGTCGGCACGACCAATTCGGGCGCGATCGGAACAATTAGGAGCGGTGCATCGTCTATGGGAATCTCATCTTCCAAAGGCAAGTTCGGCTCGCTTAAACTTCCACCGAGATCTTCGATCGCATCGCCGCCCAACGGCGGTTTCGGTTCATCGTTGACGTTACTCGACGCAGTGTCGGATAAACCAATCGCATCATTTAGAACATCGCGGATAGAATGATCGGACACCTCCGAATCATTACCTAAAACGCTGGTAGAGAACGAAAAAACAAGACCGGAATCAAGAATATCTCCAGATGGTGTCGCCAAATGATCGACTTGGGGATGCTCGGTGTTTGATGGTTGTAAGGAACTCGAAGAGGGCATTCGCTAGTATGGTGCGGGGAAGATGAATCATTTCCAATATATCGAGTTATTTTCAAAATGTCAGGAAAAGTTCTGTATTTTTTCGATGTTGTTTGTCATTTTTTGCCCGCAGCAACACGGAGGGTTGCACTGACGCATGGAATTAAGCATAAGTTAATTCAATTGCACGAAGTGTAATATACGGAAAAATTCTGAGATGAGTTCAGTGTGCTTACGGAGTGAGTACTATGCTTCAATTAAGCATTACTTAATTAATCGTGTTTCTACGGGTAATTCGGCTTGTTTTTGCGAGCAAGGTGTAGCAAAAAATATTGGAGTTTAGAGGAAAAACAATATCATGAATTCATTTCCGTCTTGGGTCTACTTTTGCCGCGTGATGGCGAAAGTGAGAAAGTGACTCATTGCAATTTTCGGCGGTGAAAGTTTTCACAATCTAAAAAGTGTCGTACTGTGCAATCTATCAATTGATCGGTAGAGGCTATAGAGCCAGGTGCTTGATTTTGCAAGAGATACTGGCAAAAAAAGTGGTTGACGAGCGCTTACATTCCCCAGATCAAAATCTAAGTAAATAATCAAAACTCGTAGGTGTATAGTACGGAAAGCATCTGTGGTGATATATATTGTTTGCTAATTGCTGGGTGTATTCTATTTCCCAAAACTATTTCCCCAAAACATGCGATCGCTCCCTCCCCAACGACAAACTAACGATTAAAATCGATCGCCGGAGTTTCCTCCGCATACGTCAATAACACAAACAAACGATTTCTCCACAGAGGCCACATCTCCCATGACCGCACAGACCCCCAAACTGACCCCGAAGCTCATCATCCACGGCGGCGCGGGTAGCTCACTCCAAGGTAAAGGCGGTGTCGCCACCGTCCGTACGGCTCTCTACGCCATCCTCGATGAGGTTTATGCTCTGCTGGCCGAGGGTGGTAGCGCTAAGGATGCCGTGATTCTCGGGTGTCGCCTGCTCGAAAGTAACCCGCTGTTTAATGCTGGGGTGGGTTCGGTGCTGCAATCCGATGGTCAAATTCGGATGAGTGCTTCGCTGATGGATGGCACGGCGCAGCGCTTCAGTGGCGCGATTAATGTGATGCGAATCGAGCATCCGATCGAGATGGCGGCCAAGCTTCAGTCTGAGCGCGATCGAGTTTTGTCCGATGAGGGTGCGGCCAATTTTGCCCGTGAGCTGGCGTTGCCGGTGTTCAACCCGCTGACGGATAAGCGGCTGAATGAATGGCTACAGGATCGCCAGAATGACTTTGAACGCACGATGGCGAACGTGGTCGCAGAAGAGCAACCCGCAAGCTCGGATGATCCGGAAGCGGGACGTGGCACGATCGGCGTGGTTGCCCTCGATGGTAACGGCGAGATCGTCGCGGGAACCTCTACCGGTGGCAAGGGCTTCGAGCGCATCGGACGGGTGAGCGATTCGGCCATGCCTGCGGGGAATTACGCGACAAAGGTGGCGGGGATTAGCTGTACCGGGATTGGTGAAGATATTATTGATGAGTGTTTCGCGGCGAAGGTGGTGATCCGGGTGACGGACGGAATGACGCTGGCGGCGGCGATGGAGAAGTCGATCGCAGAGTCTACGGCCAACAAACGGGATCTGGGCGCGATCGCGATCGATGCCACGGGATCGATCTGCTGGGGTAAGACCAGTGAGGTGGTGTTAGCGGCCTATCACGATGGCACAACGAAGGGGGATAGCCTCGAAGCTGAACCGGTTTCGATGTCAGTGGCGGTATAGGGGCAGTGTCGGGTTTACAGGGTCTATGGGGCAATCCCCTCGCGATGGCGTTAGACCTCGCCCGCGTGGTAGGAACTCCGCACCAGTGGCCCCGATCGCACGTGGTCAAATCCGAGATCACGGGCGATCGTCCCTAAGCGCTCGAACTCTGCCGGTGTCCAATAGTGCTGCACCGGCAGATGATCCAGCGATGGCCGCATGTATTGCCCGATCGTCAGGCGATCGCAGCCGACCGATCGCAAATCGCGCAATGCTTCCACAATTTCTGCCTCGGTTTCGCCATGACCCACCATTAGCCCGGACTTGGTCGGAAGGCTCGGGTCAATATGTTTGACGGTTTGTAGTACGGCCAGCGATCGATCGTACTGTGCCCCGCGCCGTACCGGAGCTTGGAGACGGCGTACAGTTTCGATGTTGTGGTTGTAGCAGGCCGGACGAGCGCGGGTGACGGTGGCGACACGCGATCGTTGCAAGTCCTCCGGGGTTGCCGTTGCCGTTTTTCCACCCCAAAAATCCGGTGTTAACACTTCAATCTCAGTCCCCGGATTAACCGCACGGATCGCCGCGATCGTCTGCACAAACCAGCCCGCACCCCCATCGGCTAAATCATCCCGCGCCACCGACGTTAACACCACATACCGCAAGCCCAACTGACGCACAGCATCCGCCACCTTTGCCGGTTCCTCCGGGTCGAGCGGCTGCGGCGCGTGACCTTTATCCACCTGGCAAAAGGCACACGATCGCGTACAGGTTTGTCCCATCAGCAAAAACGTCGCGGTTTTATTGGCATAGCATTCACCACGATTCGGACAGCGACCTTCTTCGCAAATGGTATGGATGCCGTGCTGTTTGATCAGCCGTTGCACGTCCGATAGATCGCTGGCATTCCCGATCGGGCGACGCAACCAGTCTGGCATCGCGGTTAATTCCGCACGCTGGGCGCGACGGCGGGCGGTCGAGTCGGAGCGATCGGAAAAATCTAGGCGATCGGGAGAGAGAGTCATCGTCGAGCTAGGCAGGAAGGACAGGGCTGAACGCAATATATCGTGCGACTGGTGTGGTTGGTGTGACAGGTATTATTTGCTAATCGTATCCAGCGGAATAATGACATCTGTTGAATCAAACCCAGGTTCGAGAATCAAGCCCCGATCGCCCGGTTCTAGCTCATCGATCGTCATGTCTCCGTCCACATCGCCACCAATACCACCGCCACCACCTAACGGATCAGCCATCCCGGTTAACGCATCACCTAAAAACGAATCCGCTAAACTCCGCTGCTGTAGCCCGCGCTCATCTTCCTCAGAAAACGTCGGACGCAACCGCGACGGCGTTGGGCGCGGCACGATGCATTCTTCGTCTGCGGCGGAACTCTCAGCATCATCGGCACAAAGATCTTGACCCTCTGCCTTCAACGCCAAACCGAGGATTGCGATCGCCCCGATCGCCAGTGCTGCCAACTCCAGACGGGCGACACCGAGCCAAACATTACGACCAAGACGGACGATCGCAGACGAATTTATCTTCATGATTACCAGAATTAAACCCTCTCTAGATACTGTAAGCCTCCCTCACAGCCTAGCAAAAGGCCACAATACTAGGCTCTCGATCTTGTATTGATTGATCGTCGGGCGCATTGCCATACGCCCCTACGCAATGATGATGTTGCAACTCTCGTTTCTACGCTCTACGTCTAACCTAAGAATGTGGAGCAGGCGAGACGCCTACGCTACGGGTGTTTGGGTGTTGATACATCATCGGAACTTTGAGCAAAGAAAAACCTGTCGAATCGTGAACTCACGATCGCGACAGGTTTGTTAGGGGGGTAAAACGAATTGGTCTAAACTAACCAGACTTTGCCAAGTTTATCGCCAAAGCCAAGAAGATCGGAGCGGCGGGATTTGAACCCACGACCCCCACTACCCCAAAGTGGTGCGCTACCAAGCTGCGCTACGCCCCGCTTGAGTGAGCTTTTATTCTCACGGGAACTAACACTAGCATAGCATTAATGGTATTGCCAACCGCGTGGCGCAATTTATGACGACCCCCCCCCTTGGATCAACTTCTGGATCAACCCCCCGATCGCAACCAAACCCCGATCGCCCGCCCGACTACAGTTCCAGCACCCAGCGGCTAATCATCGTCTCGCAGCGCCATCTCAGCCTGTTCGAGCATTGCCCGCGCCGCTACCAAGCCGAAATCCTCGATCGCCGATCGCTCCCCATTTCGGATCAGCAGCGCTATGCCCTCCAGCGCGGCCAGCAGTTTCACCATCTCCTCCAACAACGCGCCCTCGGCATCACCAGCCAGCTCCATGACCCACAGCTCGATCGCTGGCTCGATCGCCTGCAAAACAGCGCTACCCTCCAGCCCCACGACGACCCCAGCCAGTACTACCTCGCCGAACACACACGCACCCTGACCCTACCACCCTTCACCCTCCTGGTTCGCTACGACGCCCTCATCGCCGATGGCGATCACGCCGACATCATCGACTGGAAAACCTACGCCCGCCCCAAGCACCCCCAAAAACTCGCGGATCACTGGCAAACTCGCCTATATCGCTACGTCCTCGCCGCAACCAGCCACTACCCACCGGAGCGAATCGCCATGGTCTACTGGTTCGCAGAGTCCACGGCGGGCGCGGCGGGGAAGAGCGATCAGAGCCGGGATCGCCACGTAGCAGTCAGCGATCGCGTCACACTCCCCTACAGCGCCGACCAATTCCAGCGCGATCACCACGACATCGCTCGCCTACTCGATCGCCTCGCAATCCATCTCACCCCAGCGAATCCCGCTCCACACTTACCATTTCCCACCCGTCTCGACCTCGGCCAGCCCTGCGATCCCACCCATTGCGCCTGCATTCAGTTACAACTATTTGGCGAACGATCGACGGATCTCGCCGCGATCGAGCCAAGCGATATCGCTCAAATCCCGGAAGTCGTGCCGTAATCTATAGGGAGGCAAATAAGAGTCGGTGCTGGGTTGATCGCGGACACAATCAACGCGGTAATCCCCTGTTTCCAGGTCAAGTTAACAAAGCCTTCGATCATCTGCATTCGGGTCAAGCCCGCTATCGGATCGTGCTTGACCGTGAGTAGCTCACGATGCGCCACAGTGATCATCTTGAGCGATTCGCTTGAGCGAACCTATCGATACGCTGTACAAGCGCGATCGCCTCTCACAACTTAGATCTTTTCCATTCGGAGCATTTCTGTTATGTCTGACTACACACCAACCTTTTTGTCCACCGATGATCTGCTGGCACATTTGCAGTGGCGCTATGCGGTCAAACAGTTTGACCCGACTCGCAAAATTTCCGCCACAGACTGGCACGCCCTAGAGCAAAGTTTGATCCTGTCGCCCTCGTCTTTAGGGTTGCAGCCGTGGAAATTTTTCGTCGTTAAAACGCCGGAGCTGCGATCGCAACTGCCGGAATTTTCCTGGGGACAAACGCAGGTCGTTGATGCGTCTCATCTGGTCGTGTTCGCGATCAAAACCGAGATTGATAATGCGTATGTCGATCACTATCTGGCGCGGATGGCGGAGGTGCGTGACATTTCGATCGACAGTCTCGCCCCCTTTGCTCAGATGGCGCAAGGATTTATCAGCGGACGATCTGCCGAGGAGCTGAAAGACTGGGCGAAGCTCCAGGTGTATATCGCGCTCGGTCAGTTTATGACGAGTGCAGCACACCTGGGGATCGATACCTGTCCGATGGAGGGGTTTATCGCGGCGGACTACGATCGCATTCTGGGTCTGACGGATAAGGGCTATGCATCGGTGGTACTTTGTCCGGCGGGTTACCGCGATCCGAGCGATCGCTATGCTCATCTGCCGAAAGTTCGCTTTCCACAGAATGAAATGGTCGAAACGCTATAGCGCTCCGTATTGCATTGGTTCTCGCGCTCGAGTTAGGACAAAATGACGTTTTTGCGTAGACCCAGCTTTCGGCGTGTTGGTCAGCGGAGATCCAGACCAAACGAGACGGTACGAGATGATGACTTATGGAGTTCGTTCGCGGTGTCATCGATCAACCTGGGCTAATCCTTTAAAACCATGCGGCCACCTGTTGCAAAACCGGCGCGATCGCCAGCGCAGGCAAAAACGACGCCACCCGCACCTTACCCAGCTCCAATAAATTAATCCCTGTCCCCAACACCATAAGCCCACCCACGCCCGTCAACAGCAAAATATGCGGATCACGGGCCGGGTCGGGGATGAGTCCGGCGAGCTGACCAGCTAAGAGGGAAATGCTGCCCTGATAGACAGCGATCGTCAGGATCGACGCGCCGACGCCGACGCCGTAAATGCTGCTGAGGGCGATCGCCGTAATCCCGTCCATGCTGGCCTTGAGGACGAGCAAGGTGTTATCACCCGATAAGCCATTATTGAGACAGCCGATCAGCGTCATCGGCCCGACACAAAACAGCAAGCTCGCGGTGACAAAGCCTGCGGTAAATTTGCCCGATTCATTGACCCAGTGCCGTAGCCGATCGCCGAAACGGATTAGCCGCTCCTCGATGCCGACTAGCTCGCCGATCGCGCCACCAACGACGATCGCAATCAGCCCCAAGATCACACCCTCAACGCGATCGGTTCCCGACTGCGCTAATGATCCCGCCATACTAAAGCCGATCCACAGCGTTAACAGGCCGATGCCCTGGGCGATCGATCGCTGCACCCGCGCCGGCAGGTAGCGCCCCGCACTCAACCCCAGCATCGTACCGAGGGTCACTGTCAGGACATTAATCCACGTCCCGCTTGTTCGTAGCCAAAATTCCACGCTGCCTGACTCTCTCTTTCGCGATCGCAATCCGCTCTAAATTCGGGTGGGTTGTTTACCAAACCCGCAGAACGCTGGGAACCGACACGACTTCTTCGAGAGCTTGCAGAGCCGTGAGCGCCGCCTGAAACTTGCCTTCGTTGACTTTATGAGTGATGACGACTATTTCCGCGCCGCGATCGTGTACGTCAATTTGCACCACCGATTCGAGGCTGACACCGTGATCACCGAAGGCAAGACCGATGTGGCCAATGACGCTGGGGCGATCCTGGGTCAGGATGCGAGCGTAGAAGCGTGAGACGGAGGCGTCCATCGGTGCAACTGGAGTGTAATGCTCGTGGGAGCAACGCAGGAGCGGATTGCCGCTGGCGTTGCTGGCCTGCGATCCGCCTTCCAGGGCGGCGACGATGCTGACAATATCAGAGACGACTGCGCTTGCCGTTGCGCCTTCACCAGCACCGGGGCCGTAAAACATCACTTCACCGAGCGGATCAGCTTCGACTAATACGGCATTGTTCACCCCATCCACCGTGGCGAGCGGGTGATGTTTGGGTAACAGGGTCGGGTGAACTTTGAGTTCAATTTCGGTGGGCATTGCGCCATTCTCAGGGCGGTGTCCTTGGGCGATCGCCAGGAGTTTGATCGTGAAGCCCAGTTTTTCGGCGTAGGCGATATCCGCTGCGGATATCTTGCGGATGCCTTCGCAGTACACATCATCGAGCTTAATGCGGCCACCGAAGGCGAGGGATGCGAGAATGGCGATCTTGTCGGCGGCGTCGAGTCCGTCCACATCAGCGGTCGGATCGGCTTCGGCGTAGCCTAGGCGTTGGGCATCAGCGAGTACCTCGTCAAAATCGACGCCTTCATTTTTCATCCGCGTCAGAATGTAATTCGTCGTGCCGTTAATGATGCCGGTGACACGGTTAATCCGGTTAACGCCGAGGGCTTGCTTCAGTGGGGTTAGAACGGGGATACCGCCTGCAACGGCGGCTTCGAGCAGGACGTAAACGCCTTTGGCATTGGCCGCCGTGAAAATTTCGTCACCGTGACGTGAAATGACGGCTTTGTTAGCGGTGACCACGTGTTTACCATGCTCGATCGCCGTCAGGATATAGTTCAGTGCCGGTTTAACACCGCCGATCAGCTCGACGATGATGTCGATATTAGGGTCGGTGACGATCGAGGCGAGATCGTCGGTCACAACCCCTGTTTCAAATTCCACTGCGCGGGCCTTATCCAGAGTGCGAACGCCCACCCGCACGATCGAAATTTCTTCGAGCAGCGGGTGACGGCCCACGGAATCCATAATAATTTTGGCCGTTCCCGTTCCGACTGTTCCGAGACCGAGCAGACCGACGTTATAACCCACAGTTTTCGCGCGTTTTTTTACTAACTCAACAATGCTGAAACCCCTAATTTCTAGGGCTTTGGCTGATTATGAATCTACCACGAAACTCCGATCGTCCGCAGAGAGGACAACACCTTATCTTGCCTCTGGGACTAATCTTGCCTCTGGGACTACGATTCGGCCTGATTTGCTTAGGAATGACCGCCATGCAGCCGCCAGGAGTGGGTTACATTCAGGACAGCACGAATGGGATCGGGCATCGCGTCGGGAACTGTGGCCTACGTACGTGAAGTTGAACGCGAAGCTGGATGTAAATTTCAAGCTGTATATTGACTGACTAACTTTTTTTAACTTTGCAGAGATCCTGACGATGACCCCAACGAAGCCCGGATGCTTTTGGCAAAAATGGACGCGCCGCACCTCCGCGATCGCGATCGCCACAACCCTCACGGTTAGCGGAGTTGGGATGCACCAGTACCTCCGGGCTCAAAGCAGCGGCTATCCGCCGATCAGTGAACTCACCACCGTTCCCTTCGATCACCCGAACTATCTCACCCTGTTGGAGCTAGCCGACAGCTACGGCTGCGCGATCAAGTACACCGACGGTACACCCGTGGGAACGCAGCCCTTAACGAGTGCCGAATATTACGCCGCCCTCAGTCACTGCGAGATGACGCTACTCGCCAATGGCAACACCCCCCAGGCCGATCTCAATCGGCTATACCGCTTGATGGATGAGTTTGT
This sequence comes from Coleofasciculaceae cyanobacterium RL_1_1, assembly GCA_012033105.1. Taxonomy (GTDB): domain Bacteria; phylum Cyanobacteriota; class Cyanobacteriia; order Cyanobacteriales; family Geitlerinemataceae; genus RDYZ01. The sequence goes on along the minus strand of JAAUPN010000015.1, from coordinate 6,233 downwards.
CCAGCCGAGCAGCACAGCGGAGAGCGAGGATATGAGCGCGGCTCCGGTTCCTTCACCGCAGGGTTGATCAGCCCTCCGGTTCGGACACGGGGTCCGGCGGGATTCGTGGGTGGAATCACCACCTTGGCAGAAGCACCACCACCGGGCTGGTATGACGATGGGCTCGATCGCGAGGAGTACAACCCGATCGACGAAAACCGTTTTCAGCGACCGAGTGACAGCCCGCTATCGACCTTTTCGATCGACGTAGACGGCGCATCCTATAGCAACGTCCGACGCTTCATCAACGACAGCCAGCGCCCACCGATCGACGCCGTTCGCATCGAAGAACTGATCAACTATTTCACCTACGACTATCCCGAACCCAGCGGCAATCGTCCCTTTTCCATTAACACCGAAGTCTCCGAAGCCCCGTGGAGCGATCGGCGTCGCCTCGTCCAGATCGGCATTCAGGGCAAAACCATCCCGACGGCCAACCTCCCCGATAGTAATCTCGTCTTTTTGCTCGATGTCTCTGGCTCGATGGACGCACCGGACAAATTGCCGCTGCTCAAATCGGCGATTCGGCTGCTGGTGAACGAGCTGGACGAAGACGATACGGTCAGCATCGTGGTGTATGCCGGAGCGGCGGGCGTCGTGCTAGAACCGACACGGGGCGACGAGAAAGACGCAATTTTGGACGCGATCGAGCAGCTCAGTGCGGGCGGTTCGACGGCGGGCGGTGCGGGGATTCAGCTCGCTTACGATCTGGCGCGATCGCACTTTATCGACGGGGGCAACAATCGCATTATCCTTGCCACCGACGGCGATTTCAACGTCGGGACATCCAGCGAAGGCGAACTGATTCGGCTGATTGAAGCCCAGCGTGAGGATGATATTTTCCTGACGGTGTTGGGCTTCGGGACGGGCAATCTTCAGGATGCCAAAATGGAGCAACTTGCCAACCACGGCAATGGCAACTATGCCTATATCGATAACATTCTCGAAGCGAAAAAAGTGCTGGTGAATGAAATCGGAGCGACCCTATTAACGATCGCCAAGGATGTCAAAATCCAGGTGGAATTCAACCCCGCCAAGGTGCAAGCCTATCGCCTGGTCGGTTACGAAAACCGGCTGTTACGGGATGAAGAATTTAACGACGATACACGTGATGCAGGCGAACTGGGTGCGGGGCATTCGGTGACGGCGCTGTACGAAATCATTCCCGTGGGAACGGAGCCGGATGTGGACTTGCCGAGTGTGGATGAGTTGCGCTATCAGGATTCAGCAAGTTCGGCTAATTCAGCCAATTCGGCTAGCCTTCCAGACTCGGAAGACCCCGCAGACCTGAGCGCGACGGCGGACAGTGATGAGCTGATGTGGGTGAAGCTGCGTTACAAAGAACCAACGGGGGATGTGTCGCAACTGATCGAGCTACCGGTGACGGATCGTGGTGTTGCGCTCGATCGCAGCTCCGATGATTTTCGCTTTGCCGCAGCGGTGGCGATGTTTGGCATGGTGTTACGCGAGTCGGATTTTGCCGGGACGACGACGCTGGATCGAGTCGAAACTCTGGCGCGTGCCGCACGGGGCGACGATCGCGACGGCTATCGCAGCGAATTTATCCGCCTAGTGGAAACCTATGGTTTGCTCGATCGACGTTTAGACCGCTAGGCTCATTAAAGCCGGATGTGAGTCGAGTCACACGACTCGACTCACATCACCGGATCAATTTCACGGAAGGATCGAGCCCCATTAACGCACACCCCAAATTCTTGATATCCCAATCAAAAATCCCAACAAAAAAGCGAGCCTAATTGACTCGCCTTCTGACATTACAGCCTAGACAAAATATTTCAATTCCCCTCGATGGTTCTGTCGTACGTCAAGTCTTTACTTCTAAAAAATCAACGCTAGACATTGAGTCACGTTAAATCTTCAACGCTAGAGATTCAACGTTACAAACTTAACTAAGCGATCGCCAAAGCGGAGGCATCCTCACGCATATCGAATACGCGATCGAGCTGAGTGAGTTCAAAAATGATGCGAATTGCCGGAGAAACCGAACACAGTACAAACTGACGACCAATGGTTTGAGCCAGACGCAGCGCAGCAACAAGCGCCATCAAACCCGCACTATCCAGCGATTCCGCTTTTTGCATATCAACCACGATCGTGGCCGCATCCGCCGACTCAACCGCAGAGGTTAGCCGATCAGCAATGTCACCCGCATTAGAAGCATCAAGATGACCTTCGAGACGGATAAGTGTATAGGGCGAAATAGTGGATGTTTGCACGATTGCTGACTCCTTCAAGGAAACTGGAACGTATTGGCTATGTATCCAACATAAGCGGGATATCCTGGATTCGCCTAGGGTAACAATGCTGAATTTACCAAAGCTTTTTGTACTGACCTTATATGTAAAGATTGCGTGAAGATACGCTGTATTCTTGGTATTGCAGATTACAAAGTTTAAGCATCAGGTAAAGCACTCAGTAATACGCAGAGACTCGCCAGCTTAAAAATGTGATTCCTATCACCTATCCACTGTTATTTTGATCACAAAGTTACGAGCGGTACTACGCGACAATGGGCAAAGGAAAGATTTTTTACCATGATCACAACAGCACTGCCCCTACGCCTGCTTGTTGAGCAAGTCTTGTATAGCAAGCGTCTTACGCCTGATATTGAGCAAAAATCAACAATGAGCTGACTCGTCTCGGTCATATCTCGGACATAGACTATGAGGCGCTCGAACTTTTAATGGATGAGATGGATTGTGGTCGAATTGAGTCTGTGGCGAGTTATTAATTGCTAGTGATTCTAGCGAAATATTGTTGATGTTTGACTTGTATTCATCAATATACTTAAGGGTTTAATTTTCGTCACTAGATCTGCGTGATTTCGTGAGATCGTCATGTTGCTTGAGTTGCGGTCATCAACGCTGATTTTGACCTGCGGAAGCCTTGAAGATTGAAGCTAAAGATTTAAGATTTTGGCGGGTTGCTCAGTCGGACAAAGTTATCAAAATATCCAGCATTTGTATCGTTCCGATGCAGAACGTCGGGGAGAGACAACGATGCAGATCGCGATCGAGAAAAATAAGGTCAGGCCGAACCATAATCGTTCGCCACAACCCTTGATTGGTTTGCCAGCAAGAACCCCAGCGCTACACTAAGATCTGCCGTTTCGTAGCCATCGTTTACCGTGTATCGCCCCCACACCCCGCGCAAACCCACCGACACCGTCCCCAACGCGGACTACACCCAGCTCGATCGCGACAAGCTGACGCCGATGATGCAGCACTACGTGTCGCTCAAAGACCGCTACGCCAAGGAGTTGCTGCTGTTTCGAGTGGGTGATTTTTTCGAGTGCTTTTTTAGTGATGCGGTGACGGTATCGCGTGAGCTGGAGCTAGTGCTGACCAGCAAGGAAGGCGGCAAGGAAATCGGGCGCGTGCCGATGACGGGTGTACCGCACCACGCGCTCGATCGCTACTCGTCGCAACTGGTCGAGAAGGGCTACGCGGTGGCGGTGTGCGATCAGCTTGAGGAAGCTTCGACAGCCCATGCCGAAAAACGCATGGTCGAGCGTGGGATTACGCGGGTGATCACGCCGGGGACGGTGATCGAGGAGGGGATGCTGAAGGCCAACCGCAATAATTTTCTAGCGGCGGTGGTGCTGGTAAAAAAAAGCTGGGGTCTGGCCTATGCGGATATTTCCACGGGAGAATTTGCCACCACCCAGGCGGAGGGGTTCGATCGGCTGCACCAAGAGTTGATGCGTCTACAGCCGTCGGAAATTCTGTTCCCGACCAATGCGCCGGATGTGGGCGGGTTGATCCGACCGGGCGAGAAAACCGAGGCGATTCCGTCGGCGCTGCCCGATCGCTTTTGCTACGCGTTGCGGCTGCCGTCGAGTTTTGAGGTAGCTGAGGCGAAAAATCGTTTGATGCAGCGTTTTAAGTTGAAATCATTGGAGGGGATTGGCTGCGATCGCCTACCGATGGCGGTGCGGGCGGCGGGCGGACTGCTGGCCTATCTGGAAGAAACCTTCGAGCAGAATGTGGACGATCGGCGGTTGGGTGCGGCGAAAACGCGATCGATCCCGTTGCAAATCCCCAAGACTTATACGCTGACGGATTATTTAATCCTCGACTACCAAACCCGCCGCAATCTCGAAATTACCGAAACCGTACGCGATGGTGTGCGTCACGGTTCGCTACTCTGGGCGCTGGATAAAACCCGCACAGCCATGGGGGCGCGGACGTTACAGCGCTGGTTATTGCAGCCGTTGCTTGAACCCAAGGGCATCCGCGCCCGTCATGCCACGATCGCCGAATTCACGAAAAACCTGACCTTGCGTGAGGACATTCAAAAATTACTGCGATCGATCTACGACCTCGAACGGCTCACCGGACGCGCCGGATCGGGAACCGCCAGCCCGCGCGATCTGGTGGCGATCGCCGACTCGATCGCCACGCTACCCGACCTCGCCGCCCTCGCCGCTACCGGTAAATCGCCCTACCTACGGGCGCTTCAGTCCGTACCACCGGAACTCGAAACCCTAGCGAAAAAACTCCACGCCCATATCGTCGAATCACCACCGATCCAGATCAAAGAAGGCAATATCATCCGCTCCGGCATTAGTCCCGAACTCGATGCACGACGGACGGAACTGGTGACCGATCGCGACTGGATCGCCAATCTCGAAGTCACCGAGCGCGATCGTACTGGTGTTTCTAACCTCAAGGTTGGCTTTAACAAAACCTTTGGTTACTACCTTAGTTTGCCGCGCTCCAAGGCCGACCTTGCCCCCGAGGACTACATCCGCAAGCAGACCCTCGCCAACGAAGAGCGCTACATCACACCGGATCTCAAGGAACGCGAGGCGCGGATTTTGACGGCGCAAGAGGATCTCAATCGAATCGAGTATGAGGTGTTTGTGGCGCTGCGATCGGAGGTGGGGGGACTGGCGGAAATGATTCGGGCGGTGGCGCGAGCGGTGGCGGCGATCGATGTGCTGTGCGGCTGGGCGGAGTTGACCGTGGAGCAGGGCTATTGCTGTCCGGAGATTGATGAGACGCGGGAGTTAACGATCGTTCAAGGTCGGCATCCGGTGGTAGAGCAGTTGTTACCACCGGGGTTCTTCGTGCCGAATGCAGCTTATCTGGGGCGTACGGAGGTCAACGATCGCCCGGATGCGGTGATTTTGACGGGGCCGAATGCCAGCGGTAAAAGCTGCTATCTGCGTCAGGTGGGCTTGATTCAGCTCATGGCGCAAACGGGCTGCTTTGTCCCGGCGCGATCGGCGAGTTTGGGCATTTGCGATCGGATTTTTACGCGGGTCGGCGCGGTGGATGACCTGGCGATGGGTCAATCGACCTTCATGGTGGAGATGAACGAAACGGCGAATATTCTCAACCATGCAACACCGCGATCGCTGGTGTTACTGGATGAAATCGGGCGCGGCACGGCAACGTTTGACGGGCTGTCGATCGCCTGGTCGGTGGCGGAATATTTGGCGGACACCATTCGATCGCGCACGATTTTTGCGACGCACTATCACGAGATGAATGAGCTAGCCTCAATCTTGGATAACGTCGCGAATTATCAGGTGACGGTCAAAGAATTGCCGGATGAAATTATCTTTTTGCGGCAGGTGACGCCCGGTGGCGCGGACCGATCGTACGGGATTGAGGCGGGTCGGTTGGCGGGGTTACCACCATCGGTGATCGATCGGGCGCGACAGGTGATGAAGCAGATCGAGAAGCACAGTAAAATTGCGATCGGCTTACGCAAGGGGGCTGTGACGGCGAAGATTTCGGGAGATTCTGATGATGGAGTTGACCCGATCGAGCAATTGGATATGTTTTAGAGTGTTGCTCAGAACTAATCGTTGTGGCGCTTCAGCGCCTTTCGCCGAACAACATCACGCTCACATTCAATAGCTATGCTTTATTTGCTTGGTCTACTTATATAGCAAAAAACGATTTGCTTAGAACTGATCAAAAAAACTGAGAGCACTGACTATACGTCTTCATACAGGCTTGTAAACGTGCCGGTATAGCCAATGCTCTTCAGTTGAAACGTCTCGCGATCGTCGTAGTTTTGATAAATCCATAGCCCATCAGTATGGCGGCGAAAAATTTCGATGCGGCGCAGTTGGCTGCTAATCAGGACATATTCTTCCAGCCGATCAAGGGTTTGGTAGTCGCTGAACTTCTGGCCGCGATCGAACGATTCGGTTGAAT
>JAAUPN010000146.1 GCA_012033105.1 Coleofasciculaceae cyanobacterium RL_1_1 | reverse complement strand
CAGTCAGGTTCATCCTCGAAGTAGCGTCGTTTACGAACGGATAATTCGCCGATCGGCGCCACGATTCGAAGCGTTCCTCGCCACTGCCTTTACCACTCACCCGTACCAACAACCGACGATCGGCTACGCTGCCGACATCAAAGGCTTAAGCCGCGACGAGGTGCAGGAATTTTTCAATACCTACTACGTACCGAATAACCTCACGGTGGCGATCGTTGGTGATGTCGATCCCGATCAGGTGCGCCGGTTGGCTAAAACGTATTTTGGGCGCTACAAAGCCGGAGCGATGCCGCCCCAGGTGACCCAAGTTGAACCGGAGCAAACTGAGGAGCGATCAGTTGAAGTGCGGATGCAAACCGAACCTTGGTACCTCGAAGGCTATCATCGTCCGTCTCTGAACCATCCCGACAACGCCGCCTACGATGCGATCGCCTCAATTCTCAGCAATGGCCGCACCTCGCGCCTCTACAGCTCGCTGATTCAGAACAAACAAGTTGCCCTCTACGCCGAAGGGTTTAACGGGTTTCCGGGCGATCGCTATCCCAACCTCATGTTGTTTTACGGCCTGACCGCTCCGGGTCATAGCGTTGATGATGTGCAAGCGGCACTCCACGCCGAAATTGAGCGGATTTCGACCGAGCCTGTGACTGAGATCGAGCTTGATCGGGCCAAAACCCAAGCACGAGCCGCCCTTCTGCGATCGCTCGACTCCAACAGCGGCATGGCCTCCTCGCTGGTGAACTATCAAGCAAAAACTGGCGATTGGCGGAACCTGTTCGAGCAGATCAAGGCGATCGATGCCGTCACAGCGGACGATATCTTACGTGTCGCCCGCGCCACGTTTACCGACAATAACCGAACGATCGCCCGTCTCCTGCCGTTAGAGCCTTAAGCTGCCAGCCTGACCGCTGTTCACTGTTTGGTGTCTAGCTTGCCTATCGCTCGCTGATATCGCCCGTGTATCTCGCCTCCCTCCAAGCAATCCCAACCGTCGAATCGTTTCCTCGCTGCCATGATGTCTTTGCTGCGTCGCTTCTTTCCCCTCTCGCCCAAGCCCCGATCGCCATGGCTCGCGATCATCGGCCTGATCACGGCGATCGCGATCATCCTCCTCCAGCCCCAGCCCTCCGCCGCCGCCACCGCACGCCACTACACCGATCTCGAATTTCCCCCGCTGCCCGAACTGCAACTCCCCGACTCGACCCGCATCGAACTCGACAACGGCATGGTGGTCTACCTCGTCGAAGACCATGAACTCCCCCTTGTGAGCGGTTCCGCCACAATTCGCATCGGGTCACGCTTCGAGCCGACCGACAAACTGGGTCTAGCCGCCCTCACCGGCGAACTGATCCGCACCGGCGGAACCCGCGATCGCAGCGCCGCCGAAATTGACGCCACCCTCGAACAGATCGCCGCCTCGATCGAAACCTCGATCGAGCTAACCGTGGGAACCGCAAGCTTTAACGCCCTCAGCGAGGATACAGATACCGTCTTTAATCTGTTTGCAGACATCTTGCAGCACCCAGTATTTGACGCCGACAAATTTGAACTCGCCAAAAATCAATTTCGCGGCAGTATTGCCCGCCGCAATGATGATCCCAATGAAATCGCCGATCGCGAGCTGAACAAGCTAATTTACGGCGAAACCAGTCCCTACGCCCGCACGGTCGAATACACCACCCTCGACAACATTCAGCGTGATGACCTGATCAATTTCTACACCAACCAAGTCAGCCCCGATCACATCATCCTTGGCCTCGTCGGCGACTTTGACATCAACGTCATGACGCAAAAGGTGATCGAGCAATTCGGCGCTTGGTCAGCCACATCGAACCGTGAACCAGCTTTACCAGAAGTGACCCCCGCCACGGTTAACGGTATCTATATCGTCGATCGCCCCGATCTCAGCCAAAGCTACGTCGAGATGGGACACCTTGGCGGCCTACGCAATAGCCCCGACTATGCTCAACTCGGTGTCATGAATAACGTCCTCAACGGGTTCGGTGGACGCTTATTTGACGAAGTGCGATCGCGCCAAGGATTAGCCTATACGGTCTATGCTGCCTGGAGCGCTAACTATGACTATCCCGGCATATTCATCGCAGGTGGCCAAACCCGCGCCGAAAGTACCGTAGACTTTATCCGCGCCGTTCGTTCCGAGATCGAACGCATTCGTAACGAAGCCATCACCCCCGAAGAACTACAGATTGCGAAAGATAAAACCCTGAACTCCTTTATCTTCAACTTCGCAGACCCAGCTCAAACCCTCTCGCGCCTGATTCGCTACGAATACTACGGCTACCCGTCAGATTTCATCTTTCAATATCAGCGCGGCATCGAAGCCACGACGATCGCCGATGTTCAGCGTGTCGCCCGCACTTACCTCGCACCCGACGATTTAACCATTCTTGTGGTCGGCAATACCGCCCAAATTAATCCATCCCTAGATTCGCTCGATCTCAATCATCCGGTACAGTCGATCGACATTGCGATCCCTGCCGCAAGCTAACCGTCCCAACTGGCTCTAGGTCATAAATGGCTTGGGACTCCATCCCACTTCCTGAAAAAAGAGACGCTGGTTACAGCATCTCTTCGGTCACTGCGTGAATTATGTTGAGAGCATAAATCCTTGGGATCGGAATATCCATGTTTGAAAAAGACGACTTAATCCGACTGCTCGATCGCGTCAACCTCGGTAACAATGCCAGCGCCCCCGAAAAACAAGCGATTCTCGCCGCGATCGCCCGCCTAGAAGAACGCAATCCCACCCCCCAACCCCTCGAAAGCCCATGCCTGGACGGTAACTGGCGCTTGCTCTACACCACCAGCAACGAACTCCTCAACCTCGATCGCCTGCCACTCTACAGCATTCGTAATATTTACCAGTGTGTCCGCGTCGCATCGCGATCGATCTATAACATTGCAGAAATCAATGGTATCCCCGCGCTCGGTGGTTTGGTCAGCGTCGAAGCCCACTTTGAGCCAATTTCCGATCAGCGCGTTGACGTAATTTTCCAGCGGTTTGTCGGCGGCTTTCAAGGAGCCGTCGGCTACACCTCCCCCGATGCCTGGATCACACGCCTCGGTCAAACCTCTCGCTTTCTCGCCCTCGACTTCAGCTTGGCCGATCGCGATCGGCGCGGCTGGCTGGATATCACCTATCTTGACGAAACCTTACGCATTGGTCGCGGCAATGTCGGCAGCGTATTTATACTCGCAAAAGTTGCAGCTTCGATCTAATATTTGGCCAAGGTTTCCACTTCTGGGTGGTGCTGTTCAATTATCCGATTTGTGATATTCGGCGACCAAATTTGACATTTGACATTCAGCGTTCGCTGATAACGCCTTCACCTCGAGATTTGCCAAGCCATGACTAGATAGAATCAGGCTCAATCCCTAATCGATGGCCTCTTGGCATGGGACCCGAGTTCTAGTACTCCTTCTCCGTTCTGTGACCGAAGCTACGCATCACGGCTCCTTCGTTTATCCTTCCCCTGCGTCTATCTATGTTTGATTTCGGCAAACTCCGCATCAAAACAAAATTGATGGCGATGCTGCTGTCCGTTAGCCTCGGCTCGATCGCGATCGTCAGCTACCTCAGTTGGAATCGCGCCCGCAACATCATCAAAACGGCAATCTCGAATCAACTCGTCAGTGTTCGCGCCTCCAAGGCCTATCAGATTGAATCCTACTTTAACAATCTGTACGGACACATTGCGACCCTCTGTGAAGACCGCATGGTCGTTGAAGCCATGGTGGAATTCAATACCAGCTTTAAAGAGCTAAATTTTGAATATATTCCTGATCAATGGAATCAGGTACTCGAAGAATATTATAAGACTGATTTTTTCCGGAATTGGCAGCCAGTGTGGGCGGACAGCCACACTTCGCAAACTATCGCCCAACCACCCAAGCTGGAACCTATATTCAGTACTACTACATCGCAGCCAATGAAGCAAAAGTTGGAGAAAAATCAACCCTCAATGATGCCAATGATGGCAGTAACTACAGCAAAATACACGCCAAGTATCACGAAATCTTTGCAAATTTAAGCAAGCGTTTTGGCTATTATGATGTCTTTTTAATTGACCATAAAACCGGAAACGTTGTCTATTCTGTCAGTAAAGAAACAGACTTTGGCTCAAACCTGTTTCGTGGCGCCTACCGCAAAACCAACCTCGCAGCGGTCGTAGAGCGCGTGTTACAAAATCCAGAGCGAGGTGCAATGCAACTGGTCGATTTTGAACCCTATCGTCCCTCCTATGCGGCTCCGGCGGCGTTCATCGCAGGGCCAATCTACAACGGGCCGCACGTTGTCGGTATTCTGGCTATCCAGCTTCCCGTAGATGAAATCAACAAAGTTTTGACCGGTAATGAGCGTTGGAAAAGTGATGGTCTCGGCGATACTGGTGAAACCTATCTGGTAGGGTCGGACTACAAGATGCGATCGATCTCGCGCTTTTTAATTGAAGATCCGATCGGTTATAAAAAAGGGCTGAAATCTAGTGGCATTCCTGATAGCACAATCGCCCAAATCGAAAAATTCAATACCTCAATCCTGCTACAGCCTGTCAATACCGAAGCTGCAAAGCAAGCCATTAGCGGCGCAGAAGGCACAAGTATTATTAAGGACTATCGCAATACTGAAGTTTTAAGTTCCTTTGCGCCGCTCGAAATTGGTGGCGTTGATTGGGCGATCATCTCTGAAATGGATCTCGCAGAAGCCTATGCGCCCGTGCGTAAGTTACAAGAGTTTTTACTCATTTCAACCGTACTGCTAATTCTGGCCATCACATTTATTGCCCGTCTGGTTGCGACACGCTTCGTGACCCCCATGGATCGAATGATTGAAGGCGCTCGACAGATCAAGAATGGGGATTTTGATGCGGAAGTGAATGTTGAATCCCATGATGAATTTGGTGAGCTGGCTGAGAGTTTTAACGAAACGGTCGCCAACGTCCGCAAGCAATTTCAAGTTGTCAAGGAAAAAACCCGTGAAAATGAAGCCCTGCTGTTGAACGTCTTGCCTGCTCTGGCCGTCGAACGTCGCCAATCGGGCGATCGGCTAGCTGCCAGTAAATTCCAAGAAATCACCGTGATGGTCGCCAGTATCGATGGATTCGATGCGCTCATTGAAAATTTAGACCCTCAAAATGGTGCTGAACTCCTAGATGAACTCATTGATATTATTGACGTTTTAGCCAGCCGCTACGATATTGAGCGCCTCTCCTTGCTCGGGGACGATTTCGTTGCGGTCTCCGGCTTGAGCCGACCGCGCATGGATCATACCCAGCGGCTGTTAGAATTCCTCGTTGAAGCGGAAGATGCGATCGTCGGTTTCGGAAATTTACACAAAGGTCAGCTTCGTTTACGAGCGGGCATCAGTTCTGGAAGCGTCCAGGCTGGAATTATTGGGCGCAACAAATTTGCCTACAACATTTGGGGGCCAGTCATGACGATCAGCCTTGCTCTCAAAGCGCAAGCGCCGGTCGCGTCGATTTTGGTCTCTTCAACTGTGTTTAGCCGCCTAAAGGAATCTTACGATTTCATCCCCAATGAAGATGTTTTAGTGACAGACACTGGAGAATTCATCAAAGCTTGGAAAATTCGCTTAGGCTCTGAACTTGGGGAATCCAACTCGGCGAATCTTTCCCAAGTCGGGTAGCCCAACGTTACTTCCGTTGATCCTGCCATGATCTCGGCCATGAGTCTCAGTTTCGAGATGGGTCATACAGCAGCCTGAATCGTGAGATCTAGGAATTACCCTAGCCCTAGGGTCTGTCATCAATACATACAATCTCTAGTGCTGATCCAGAAAGGGTTACCGTCCCTAGAGTTTTTGGTGGGTTGTTTAACAGCTTGCCTGATCCGGGTTCTACGATTAATTGATGCCACGCCCTAGATTGAAAAGGAGGTTCAGGATGTCAAGCAACCAATCCCATCGCCAGCAGGCCTACCACGAGGAGAGTTTAAGACTGTGACGGACAATCTAAATCAAGCGATGATCGTCTGGGGTACGATCGTCGTTGTTGTTTTTCCGTGTGTGACGATCGCCCTTGAAGAGGTTGTCACACGACTACAACGCCAAGCCAGTCCGCTAGCAAGCCCCGTCATTCAGGTTCGCAACTTTATCATGCCCCTCGTGGCACTGCTAATTGTTGCGATCGAGATTCTCAGCTTACCCGTTGTCCACCCCGTCGCCAAGACTCTGGCGTCGCTGCTCGGACTCGCGAGTATTGTGGTCTTGCTGAACTTTTTGGGCGTGGTGTGTGTGGACAATGCACCCCAATATTCGTGGCAAATTCGGATTCCCAATCTGTTGTTTCAGTGCGCACGGCTGTTCGTGATCCTCAGTGTGAGCGGTTACGTTGCATCGACTGTCTGGAATGTGGACTTAGGCAAAGTGGCTCAGGCGTTGGGGGTTGGCTCCTTGGTCATTGCCCTTGCGTTGCAAGATACGCTCAGTAATTTAGTCTCGGGATTTTTGCTGATTTTTGAAGCTCCCTTTAAAGTGGGGGATTACCTACGCATCGGTGATGTGGAGGGGGAGGTGATCGAGCTGAACTGGCGAGCGGTGCGCGTGATGACCGGCAATAAAGATGTGGTGATTATCCCAAATGGTGTCTTAGCCAAGGGTTCGATTTACAACTACACGCTGCTGAATAGTGTCCACGGTCAAAGTGTTGTGCTGCGGTTTTCCTATGAAGATGCACCGAACCGGGTGCGATCGGTATTATTAGATGTGGCCTTGGATACGGAGGGGGTCGAACATGATCCGGCTCCGTCTGTGCGGACGATCTCCTACGATGATTTTCAATTCCTACGAGCTGAAGTATTACGTTCATGACTTCACCAAAAGGGGGGGTATCGTAACAAACTGATGACTCGCATTTACTATGCAGCACGACGTAAAGGCTTGACGATGCCTCTTCCCATTTCACTGCAATACAACGTTGATCGCGATCTGTTGCCTGCGGATCAACAGCCGATAGCGATCGCCCAGCGCTTGAAATCTCTGCCCTACTTTCATGCCCTACGCGAAGAAACCATCGATCGCATCGCCGAAAAAGTGGTTGTGGAATACTACGGCGCTGAAGAAAATGTTGTCGAAGCAGGCGAGCTAGACGAAGCGTTTTATGTGATCTTGTCGGGTCAGGTCAAGCTAATTTATGAAGGCGAACGTGAGGAAGACAGCTTCGAGGTAACGCGCCTAAAGAAAGGTGACTTTTTCGGTGAAATGGTGTTGTTGCCGACCGAAGCCAGTTTAGTCACTGTATCTGTGATTGAAGACCTACGTGCGATCGCCCTGTCAATGTCATTACTTGCCAGCCTGATTCAGCGCAATCCCCGTTTTGCTCAAGATCTAAACGGGCTGTTATCCGAGCGTCGCCGTACCCTGGACTTTATGCTGGATTATCGCGCTCGCACCAGTCAACGTTTACTTACTGCGGAGTTGCAGCCTACGGTTGAGCAGGATTTTAGTGATTCGGGTCTCGATAATGATGGAGATGATGACGACTAATGATCCAATTACACAGGCTCAAACAAATCCAGCAGCATGATCGATTCACAACCGGTGATACGACGGCTGGAGACACACAAGCACAACGATCGCGCACCTCGCTCAAAACCACAGCGCGAGGTGCGAGGCTTGCGGGTCTGGTGATGACTGCTTTCGCGATCGGAGGCTGTGGATCGGATCAAAACCTTGCCTTTGACGAGACAACAGACGAGCTAGCCTCTCCCATGTCCGCCGAGCAGCGTACCGTCTCGCTCCCTTCACCACCGCCACCCTCGTCTCCCCCCCCACCTAGCGGCAACATCCCCCTGCCCGAATTTAGCCCCCTTGATATTGAAGGCGATCTGCACGTCACCGGCAGCGATACGATCGCACCCATTATCGATTTGCTGTACCAGCGGTTTATTGAAGAGGGCTACGCCGGCTTGATGAAGATCGATGCGATCGGTACTGGAAGTGGTTTTGAGCTGTACTGCAATGAGACGAAAGCTGATATTTTGCTGGCGAGTCGTCAGGTAAAACCAGAGGAGACCGCAGCCTGCCAAGCCAATGGTCGCACGCTTACGGAGTTTGAGGTGGGTAAAGATGCCGTTGTGATCGTGGTCAATCCGGAAAATAGCTGGCTCAAGGATGCGACGCTTAATGAGCTAAAAACGCTCTTTGCGGCTGAGAAATGGTCTGATGTCAATCCGGCATGGCCTCAGGAGCCGATTAACCGCTTCGTACCGGATTTAGATTCGGGTACGCTTGATATCTTTACCGAGCGCATTGGGATTGCCGATCGCAAAGATATTGTCAAAGCACTGAATACCACCTCTAGTTCAAGCGCGGAAGATCTCGCCCAAGGAGTGATCGCCGATCCCCATGCCATTAGCTTTTTTAGCTATGCCTACTACAACGAGTATGCTGACGATTTAGTGCCGATCGCCATTGAGGGCATCAAGGCCACCTCCGACTCAGTGGCACGCGGTCAATATCCGTTTTCCCGTCCCTTGTATATCTACGTAGACTCCGCCATGTTGCGTCAGAAAAAGCAAGTCGAAGCGTTTACATCCTTTTTCTTGACTCACATGAATTGGGCACTCGGTGAGACCGGTTACTTTCCGGCTGACCCTGCGACGCTCGATCGTGGCAAGACGAAGTTTTATGAAATTCTAGGCTACGACTTGCCCTAGATCTGAGCAAGCCAGCCCGGATGTTGACCCACTGTGGGGGCGCATCGTATGGCAATGCGCCCGACTGTCATCAGCTCTGAAGCTGACCATCGGAATAAGGATCTACATAATTTTAGGGACACGGAAGAAATCGCCCTCGCGAGCGGGGCGGAATTGAGAACATCTTCGCGATGCTCGTAGGTTTCGAGGATATCGGGGCGGGTAACGTTACGCATGTCGATCGCGTGGGCAGTCGGAGCGACCTCATCGGTGTCGAGTTCGTTGAGCTGTTCGACGTAATCGAGAATTTGGGCGAGCTGTCCGGTGAACGCATCGGTCTCAGTGTCGGTCAGCTCTAAGCGAGCCAGATAAGCAACTTTTTTAACGTCTTCGCGATCGAGCATGGTTAGAAGGAGCAGGGTCTAGAGGGTGGAAACGGGGAGAGTTTAGCGTTGAAAACGTTAGAAAGCGAGACGTTAGAAGCCGTCGATCGCAGCGCGTCCGGTGGTTTTCAGCCAGTTTTGCGCTTCGATATAGTTATTCGGGGCAATACCGACGGCCTGTTTCCAGTAGTCCGCCGCGCGATCGAAGAAGTTCTCGGCGGTATCTTCGTCGCCTTCAGCCTTCGCTTGCTCACCGCGATAGTGAAAAATCACAGCAACGTTATTCAGCGCCTGAGGCATGTTGGGATTCAGCTCGATCGCTTCGTAGTACTTACTCAAAGCGGCGTCATGTTCGCCATTGCTGGCATGAATCAGCCCCATGTTGTAGAGGATATAGCTGCGATCATTGGGGTCATCCTCTAGAGTTAACGCCTCCGCATAGTTTTCCATTGCTTCGGCATACTCACCATCCGCTTGAGCCGACATGCCATCCCGATAATAGGCAAAGGCTTTTTTTGAGTTTTGGTTTGTCGGCATCAGCTTCAAGATCAGGTCAGCCATGACCGTGAAGCTTTATCGATAAAGTTATCGTTGCGTTGAGTACGGGGCATGTTTAAAACGTTAGCTTGTTAAAGGGAAAGCGATCGCAATCATTCCGGGTCGGTTCGATGCGATCGGGGCGACGTATCCGGCTGCAAGGTCGTTAGTTAGACGGAATTGCAAACTCACTACCGCGAATCGGAGGATTGATACCGGCACGCGGCATGGTGTTCAGGCTGCTGTTAAAGGGATTGATGAGATCGCTCGTCCGAATCGGCGGACTATCAAGCGCTTGTTGGCGCATGAGATCTTGGTACACCGTATCTACCAAACTTCCGTCCCGCTCGATCTCATTCTCGGTGTAGCTGGTGGTAAACCAACCCAAACGACGCTCAAAGTCTTGATTGTCGTAATAATTTGGATCATGCTCAAAAAAGGCACGCTCGAAAGCGTCGGGGATTTCGAGCAGACGGATGCGGCGCTCTTCCGCAGAGGAAGTCAGGGCTTCCTCGTTGCTGAGTTGAGCGGCGGCGGGCTGTGGGTCAGAACCGATCGCGCCGATCCCGGCGATCGTGGCTAAAGCAAGGCCGATCGCGCGATGCCATGGTGTGTTGCCGGTCGAACGTACCTTCATGACGATCCTTTGAAATAGTGTGCAGTGGTGCTTGGGGGTGTGGTTCGATTTTAGTCGATTTTTTCAACGACGATAATGGCGATCTATCCAGCTCAAATCGAGCGGAATCGCGAAATCGATCGTCAACACCGATCGTTGATACCGAGTCTTTTCCGAGATTCAACCATCGATCACCCTTAAAGCTGACCGAAGCCCTTTTTCTTCTTACCTTTCTTTTCTTACCACCGCCACCGTGATACCCCGGCGCACCCATTCCCGGCATTCCGCCCATCCCTGGCATTCCCATCCCCGGCATTCCTTGCCCCATCTGCTTCATCATCGATCGCATCCG
>JAAUPN010000145.1 GCA_012033105.1 Coleofasciculaceae cyanobacterium RL_1_1 | reverse complement strand
TTGCGTCCGGGTTCAAACACGACGAAAACGTCAACGTCGCTGTTTCGTTCATTCGTCGCGCTGGAATGAGCCGAAGATGCCGAGCCGATCGACGCCGTAAGTTTGTAGGGTTTGATGGTTGGCTCGGACTGATGCGAGGACATCCTGTTTCGTTTGTATTGGCTGCATGGTTTGACTTTCATTGCTTGATTGAAGACTACCTTTTTTAGTGGTGGAGCGGTGTGAGGCATACTGGCTTAATCCACAGGTGACCGATCGTAATTCAGGCAGGCGATCGCGCCAAAGGCGATCTCCTCGAACTTGTGACCGGTCATACGTCCGCGCCCCGCCCCAAACTTTGCTACAGTAAACCACTGAACATTTCTCAAGATCGCGCCACAACTCGCGATCGCGCGACGCTGAAACTATGGGCAACACCTTCGGACACCTATTCCGAATCACCACATTCGGAGAATCCCACGGAGGCGGCGTCGGCATGACGATCGACGGCTGCCCACCCCAGATCGAGATTTCCGCCGCAGACATCCAATACGAACTTGATCGCCGTCGCCCTGGTCAAAGCAAAATCACCACGCCACGCAAAGAATCTGACACCTGCGAAATCCTGTCCGGCATCTTCGAGGGCAAAACCACCGGCACACCGATCGCCATCCTCGTCCGCAACAAAGACGCCCGATCACAAGACTATAGCGAAATGGCTACCGCCTATCGCCCCTCCCACGCCGACGCCACCTACGACGCCAAATACGGCATCCGAAACTACCAAGGTGGCGGACGATCCTCCGCCCGTGAAACCATTGGCCGCGTCGCCGCCGGAGCGATCGCCAAAAAAATCCTGCGCGAACTGGCCGGTATCGAAATCATCGCCTACGTCAAACGCATCCAGCAGTTCGAAGCCGAAGTTGACCCGGCAACCGTGACGCTTGAACAAGTCGAAAGCAACATCGTACGCTGCCCGAACCCCGAGACCGCCGAGATGATGATCGCCATGATCGAAGCCGTCGGACGCGAAGGCGACTCGATCGGCGGCGTCGTGGAATGCGTCGCCCGTAACGTGCCGCGCGGACTCGGAATGCCCGTCTTCGACAAACTCGAAGCCGACCTCGCCAAAGCCATCATGTCCCTGCCCGCCACCAAAGGCTTTGAATTCGGCTCTGGTTTTGCTGGAACCTTACTTAAAGGTAGCGAACACAACGATGAATTTTATACCGACGAAACCGGCGCGATCCGTACCCGTACTAACCGATCGGGCGGCATCCAAGGCGGAATTTCTAACGGTGAACCGATCATTTTGCGGGCAGCGTTTAAACCGACTGCTACAATCCGAAAAGAACAAAATACCGTGACGCGATCGAAAGAAGAGGTCACCCTCGCCGCCCGTGGTCGTCATGACCCTTGTGTTTTGCCCCGAGCCGTACCCATGGTCGATGCCATGGTTGCACTTGTTCTCTGTGATCACCTGCTGCGTCAGCGTGGTCAGTGCGGCACGATCGAGCTACGATCATAAGTAAAGTTACCCCTTGGTTCAGTTTTTCGGATCATGCGATCCGTGAATTAAACGAGTATTATTGAACGATTCGTGGTGTCAGCCCATTACCGAACCGTAGTTGTATGCAATCAGCCACTTCATCGGAATTCACGGTTAAGTTTTGGGGCGTTCGTGGGAGCATTCCCACTCCCGGAAAAACCACCGTTAGGTACGGAGGTAATACCTCCTGTGTCGAGATGGTCGTCGGCGGTCGTCGGCTAATTTTTGATGGCGGTACGGGACTACAAGAGTTGAGCAAAGATCTCATGCAGGATTTGCCCGACGAATTGTACATGTTTTTCACCCACTACCACTGGGATCACATCCAAGGTTTTCCGTTCTTTGCGCCTGCATTCACCCCCGGCCACAAGCTCAAAATTTACGGTGCAGTCCCCGAAAATGGTGACTCACTCCAGAAACACTTCATCGAACGAGTGTTGCATCCCAATTCGCCGATCCCGCTTGATAATTTGACTGACACGATCGAGTTTGTCGATGTCAAGTGTGGTACAACCTTCGAGCTAGACGACATCAAAATTGAGACCGGCCCGCTCAACCACCCGAATACAGCCATGGGCTATCGGATTACCTGGAACGGCAAATCGATCTTTTACTGCACCGATACGGAGCATCTACCAGACTGTATCGATGAGCATGTCTTAAAACTCGCGCAGGACGTGGACATGCTGATCTATGACGCGATGTACACCGATGAGGAGTATCACAACCCCAAAGCACCAAAATCGGCTGGGGTCATTCCACCTGGCAAGAGGGCGTCAAGGTTGCAAAGGCGGCGAATGTTAAAACCTTGGTGGTCTTCCATCATGATCCCAATCACAGCGATGATTTTCTTGATGCGCTGGTGCCGGAGGTGAAGGCGGCTCATGAGAATAGCGTTTTAGCGCAAGAGGGACTGACGTTAACGCTATAAGGGTGAGTCGCTGGGTCAAGCTGGTCATTATCTGGGTGTCCCGTTGGTTTTCCTGACGACGGATTACGCGAGATCGGGCGTGGAGCGATACCCTAGATTGGCGATCGTGTTCATAACGATCCATTCCACCGATTCCCCCGCGTTACTGCTGCCCCGATGATTTTTATCGTTGCGTTCGTTTTTCTGCTGATCCAACTTCCTGCGATCGCCATCCTGTTATCCCGTCTGATGCGCGGCCCTGGACGTAAACCGCCACTCGAACCACAGATTGCCAGCCTGGAGCAATTGGCCTCGGTGAGTGTCGTTGTACCGACCCTCAACGAAGCCAATCGCCTGCAACCTTGCCTGGATGGTCTGACGCGCCAAAGCTACGAGTTGCGCGAGGTGATCGTGGTGGATAGTCGATCGACCGATGGCACGGTTGGCTTGGTTGAAACTATTGCAGACCGTGATCCACGCTTTCGGGCGATCGAGGATGATCCCCTACCCGTAGGCTGGGTCGGTCGCCCTGGGCATTACATACCGGCTATCAGGCAATGAATCCGAACAGCACCTGGTTTCTCGGTCTTGATGCCGATACTCAGCCGCAACCGGGTTTAATCGCCAGTGCTGTGCGTGCGGCAGAGGGGGAAGGACTCGATCTGGTGACGTTTTCACCGCAGTTTATTCTGCGCGATCCCGGTGAAATGATCTTGCAACCGTCGCTGTTGATGACGCTGGTGTATCGCTTTGGCCCGACGGGAATCGCCAGCGATGATCCGAGTCGGGTGATGGCAAATGGGCAATGTTTTCTGTGTCGCCGATCGGTGCTAGAGGCGATCGATGGTTATACGGCAGCGAGCGGATCATTTTGCGATGATGTCACGTTAGCGCGTCACATTGCGGCGTCTGGGTTTAAGGTGGCGTTCTGGGATGGCGCAAAGTTGATTAAGGTGCGGATGTATGAAGGGGCGATCGAAACGTGGAACGAGTGGGGACGATCGTTGGATCTGAAAGACGCGGCGACGCCGGGGCAAATCTGGAGTGATCTGTGGTTTTTGCTCTCGGTACAGGGGTTGCCGTTGTTCGTCACGGTCTCGATGTTGCCCTGTGTGTTTGATGGTTGGGAGACGATCGGGCCGATTTCCCAAGCCTGGTTTTATGTGAATGCGTTTTTGCTGGTCGTTCGTTGCTTGATGGGGTTGGCGATCGCACCGTCTTACGATCGCTCGGGTAGCCGTTGGGCGTGGCTATTTTGGCTCTCGCCGATTACCGATGTCCTGGCCTTTTTCCGTATTTTGCTTTCAGCGACGACCCGCCCGACCCAGTGGCGCGGACGGGTTTACGATGCAAACGATCACAAAACATTGTGTAACTGAGGATTTTCAGCCAATATAGTGTCCAAATCTTAAATGTCGTTAATATATGTTAACATTTAAACTAAGGCAGAGAGTGTTGCAGGCTATCCCAGCGCAAATTGCTCCCGTCAACTCCTGATAACCATTCAATATGTTTTAGGTTTGACCGAACTCTCGCCAAACTCTCCGTCGCGCTAGCTCACCCGGAGCCTCGTTTAGCGCACAGAACGCTGTGAGGGCGACTTCTTTTGTATCGCCTCACCCCATAAATTTACCGTTAGAACCACCGCATATTCATCCATGACTCTATTAATCGTCGGTGCGACAGGCACGCTCGGGAGACAAATCGCCAAACATGCGATCGATGAAGGCTATAGCGTTCGTTGTCTTGTGCGTAACTTTGGGCGTGCGTCGTTTCTGCGCGAGTGGGGAGCGGAACTGGTTCGCGGCAACATTTGCTATCCTGACACGCTCAAACCCAGCCTAGAGGGCATCACCCACGTCATCGATGCGTCAACCGCACGGATGACCGATTCACTCAGCATTAAGCAAGTGGACTGGGAGGGCAAAGTCAATCTGATTAAAGCCTGTGCCGAAGCAAACATCGAGCGCTTTGTCTTTATGTCGCTGCTTGACGCGGATCAGTATCCGGATGTACCGCTGATGGAAATCAAGCGGTGCACAGAGCTTTACCTCAAAGAATCGGGGCTGGACTATACAATCTTGCGCCCGTGCGGATTCATGCAGGGCTTGATTTCCCAGTATGCGATTCCCATCCTCGATAATCAAGCGGTGTGGCTGACCGGCGATACGGCTCCTGTTGCCTACATGAATACTCAAGACGTGGCAAAGTTTGCCATTAAAGCGTTGACGGTTCCGGAAACCAGTGGCCGCGCTTTTCCCGTGGTGGGAACCCGTCCCTGGAAAGCCGAAGAAATTATTGATCTGTGTGAACGCCTCTCGGGGCGGACGGCAAAGATTACACGCACGCCGTTGAGCTTGTTGCGTGCGGTGCGTAGTTTTGCTCAGTTCTTTGAGTGGGGCTGGAATATTGCCGATCGTCTCGCCTTTGCGGAGGTGATGTCTGCGGGTAAAACCATGACGGCGGATATGGAGGAAACCTATCGCGTGTTTGGTCTCGATGTGGCGGATATGGATACGCTCGAAGGGTATCTGAAGGAATATCACGCACGAATTGTGAAGAAAGTGCGCGAGATTGAGTACGAGCAAGAAAAGGCAAAGGAACGCAAGAAAAAGAAACGTTCGCCGTTCCGATCGTCGAATGCGTCTAAGAACTAGGGATACGACCCCTGCGATCGCCCAATGTCGGCGATCGCAGTGACGGTTATCATCGATCCGTTCCGTTGCCAGGAATCCCGGTTCGAGAGACGATATCACAACGAACAGATCGCCATGCACTGTCCTGTTGCCGTGCGTGGCGTAAAATTTTCACGGGTCTAAATCTGAGCTAGACCGGTAGTTTGGCGTCGCTTTCGATCGATGCCTTGCGTTTAATTATTGTTTTTTTTATTTGGATCTACACCAGTGCCGAAAGCTGGCATCATTTACAACGACAGCAAACCAGTCGCCTGTCGTGTCAGTAAAGAAATCCGGGAATGGCTACAACTGCGGGGCTGGACGGTGGAAACCGCTACCGGTCAGGGCGGTATGTTGGGTCATGCCAACACGCAGGACGAAGCGGGCGACTATGTGACGATCGATCAGGTTGTTCCGTCGCAGTTCGAGGCTGAGATGCAGTTTGTTGTCGTCTTGGGCGGCGATGGGACGGTGCTGTCCGCCTGCCGTCAGCTTGCGCCGATCAATGTGCCGATCCTCAGTGTGAATACCGGTCACATGGGTTTTCTGGCCGAAACCTACCTGGGCCAGTTGTATACGGCACTCAATGCGATCGTCAAAGGTCAGTACGACATTGAAGAACGCACCATGCTCGAAGTGCAACTTATTCGCAAGGAAACCAAAATTTGGGAAGCGCTGTGTATCAATGAAATGGTGTTACACCGTGAACCACTCACGAGTATGTGCCATTTCGAGGTCAAAATTGGCCGACATACGCCGGTGGATGTAGCGGCGGATGGGGTGATCATTTCCACGCCGACGGGATCGACGGCCTATTCGCTGTCGGCGGGTGGCCCGGTCATTACGCCGGATGTGAATGTGTTGGGGCTTGTGCCAATTTGTCCGCACTCGCTGGCGTCGCGAGCGTTGGTGTTTTCAGGGAATGAGCTGGTGCAGGTGTTCCCCGCGACGCGAGAACGCATGATCGCGGTGGTGGATGGTAATGCGGGCTGTTTTGTGATGCCGGACGATCGCATCCAAATCATCCGGGCGGCACATGGCGCGAAGTTTATCCGCCTCGGCCCGCCGGAGTTTTTCCGCATGTTACGTGAAAAGCTCGGCTGGGGTTTGCCACACATTGCCAAGCCGACCTCGGTTGAGTTGCCGTAATTGTTCGTCGAACGATCACGGCAACTTCAGATCGGTCTAGATGTTTGGCTTAGTGCAGGAAGTGGCGCACGCCGGTAAAGACCATAACGAGACCCAGTTCATTGGCCGCTGCGATCGAATCCTGATCGCGAATGCTGCCGCCCGGTTGGACGATCGCTGTGATGCCCGCTGCGGCTGCCGTCCGGACGGAATCATCGAACGGGAAAAAGCCATCACTGGCGAGCGTTGCCCCCTGGGTGAGTTCGCCCGCCTGTTCTAGCGCGATTTTTGCCGCACCGACCCGGTTCATCTGACCCGCACCGACGCCGACGGTGACGCGATCCTGAGTCACCACGATCGCATTCGATTTCACATGCTTACACGCCTTCCAGGCAAACAGCAGCTCTTCGAGTTCCGCTGCGGTCGGCTGCTTCTCCGTGACGACTTGCCAATCAGCGGTTTGTTCGACGATATCGTCCGAGGTTTGCACCAAGAAACCACCCGCGATCGCCTTCACGTTCCTGCGGGCGCTGGCTAGATCGGGCAAAATCAGCACCCGTTATATTTTTCTTCGTTGCCAAAATCGCACGGGCGTCCTCGTCGCAACTGGGCGCGATGATGCATTCGAGAAAGGTTTGGGTCATCGCCGTTGCGGTGTCAGCGTCGATCGCCCGATTAAGCGCAACGATACCGCCAAAGGCTGAGGTTGAATCCGCGTTAAACGCTTTGGTATAGGCTTCAACCAGGGTATCGCCCAACGCCAAACCACAGGGATTCGTATGTTTCAAGACCGCCGCCGCTGCGGAGGTATCATGCAAAAATTCAGCGATAATCCGGCGAGCCGCTTCCAAATCCACCAAATTGTTATAACTCAGCTCTTTACCCTGGAGTTTTTCCGCTGCACCCCAGCCCGTGACCGAACTGCCGATCTGATACCAGCTTGCGGGCTGGTGCGGGTTTTCGCCGTAGCGCAGGGCTTGGACTTGGTGGCCTGCAATGCCGTAGTTTTCGGGTAGGGTAATGCTGTCAGCGGCGGGATCGGCGCTCTGATCGTTGAGGTAGGTGGCGATCGCGCGATCATAGGTGCAGGTATGCCAAAAGCCCGCTTTGGCGCAGTCGCGGCGGAATTCAAACGAGGGCGTGCCGTCGTTGGCGCTCATTTCTGCGAGGTAGGTGTCGTATTGTGCGGGGTTGCACAGTACCGTCAAATGTTTGAAGTTTTTCGCCGCTGCTCGTAGCATTGCGGGGCCACCGATGTCGATATTTTCCACGGCATCGGCGAGAGTGACGCCCGGTTTGGCGATCGTCGCTTCAAACGGGTAGAGATTCACCGCCACCAGATCGATCGGGCGAATGTCATTGGCGTCGAGATCGGCGTGGTGGTCATCCAGATCGCGGTTGGCGAGAATGCCGCCATGAACCCGAGGATGCAGGGTTTTGACGCGACCGCCGAGAATTTCCGGAAAGCCAGTGTAGTCCGAAACTTTGGTCACGGGAACCCCGGCCTCTTTCAGCGTGGTCGCGGTTCCACCGCTGCTGATAATGTCAAAGTCGAAGCGCTCAACGAGAGCTTTCCCGAGTTCAACGATTCCAGTTTTGTCAGAAACACTGAGCAGTGCAAGACGGCGTGCCACGGCGGATATTCTCCCAACGAATAAAAGCTTGACGATCACCCGGAGCGATCGATACAAGGGACATATCTTAGCGTGTCTTGTTGGTTGGGTTTTATGGGTGATGCAATGCGAGCCATGATCGTTGGCAATTCGGGCGCGGGGAAAACGACCTTGGCTCGCCAGCTTTTCCGTGATTTATCGTCTATTTCGTCCGATGCTCATCCGGCTTTTGACCCCCAGACCGATCGTGCCATCCTCAACCTTGACGTGATCGCCTGGGATGAACCCGTAAATGGACAGGTTCAGCGGCGATCATTCGACGATAGTTTGACCGAGATCAATCGGTTTATGGCTCACTATCACCATTGGGTGATCGAGGGCTGTTATGGCGAGCTAATCGAAGCGGCAATGTCACAGGCCACGGTGTTGTATTGGTTTGATCCGCCGCTGAAAACCTGCCTCGATCGCTGCCGTAATCGCGCCTGGGAGCCGGACAAATTCGCGACACCGGACGAACAAAATGCAGCCTTGGCCTATTTGCTGGAATGGGTCGCAACCTACGACGATCGAGACGATGAATTTGGCCGCGCCTATCATGGGAGACTGTTCGATCAATTTCCCGGTAAAAAACACCACCTTATCCATTAACCGCTCATCATTTCGTCGGGTGGGTATTGCCCACCATTACAGTGTCGTAGTGTTTCCTTGCAAGTTAGATAGCAGCGGCTGACGTTTCAACCGGTTCGCAATGCCCCTCGCCCACATGACCTAGCCCGGCGATAAGGGCTTCGAGCTGCGTTACCTCTTCCGGCGATAGCTGTTCGGAGAGGGTGGCCGGGGTCACCGCGATCGTGTCACCCTCCGCGATCGCAGCGAAGCGATCGAACCCAAACCCTTTGGTATTAATTTCCTCACTGGCGGGAACACCCGCATCGCCGAAGATGTGGTCAAAATGGAGCGTGATTTCCAGGTCGCCCGGCGCGTCGGTTCGACAAAGCCTTTGCGGACATCGCCGATGTATTCGCCGCAGGTGTAGGCCGTATCTGGCGAGAATGCGAGATTAAAGTTGAGGGTGCGATCGTCTTTGGTGGCTGTACCCACGAGGGTTAGCGAAGGCTGATTCTCACTGGGAGCAAACGACCAGTTAACCCCGGTGTAATGACCACTCGGCACGGTGACCGTTCCTAGCGCGATCGGCTCGGCGGTTTCATCTCCGGCAGCGAGATCGACCATTTGCGGCGCGATCGCCTCACCGGGAACCTCACCTTGCAACGGGACGACTTCGCCGAGACTGACATTCACCTGATCAAATGCGATCGCCCAGCCATCTTTGGACGTGAACCCTTCCCGGACAAAATCTTCACCATTGGCGACGATCATCAATTGACCGGTGGTCGCTTCTGCCTCTGGGCTCGCATCCGGCGCCGAGCTTCACCAGTTTCAGGACTAGCGCAACTACTGAGCAAGGCGACGCAGCCCAGTAGAATTCGTGAGTATCGAGAGATGGCTGACATTTTAAAAAAAGTTGTTGACATCATAATTTGCTTGGTCTGGCGATCGTAGTTTAATCAGCAAGGATCGATGAATTTGAGGTGACCGAATACCTCTCAGTTTTTGTGAATCACGATCTAACTTTATGGATCAAGATCCAAGATCCGATTTAATTGTGGAATACATCAAGGTCATATCCTAACACCAGTCTGGTGTCGAACAATTTCGATAATATTTCCCCACAATAGTCACGTAAATCTTCGTAGGGAGCCTGATCATGGACGTGATATAGGTTAGCGCTCTGCAATACGATACCAATAATGTTTGATTTGGGAGGGATCGCATGGGATTTAAAGTTAAAATACAAAATATTGTAATTAATGCCGACATATTTTTTTGAAGAAAAATTTCAAGCTCTAACATTTCATTGAAAATTGCGTCATTCAAGCAATCTTCTCTATAGTCGCTGTCGTATAGATAGTCCTCATTAATGTAAATGAAATATAGTTTTTGGTCTGATTGACCTATGATGTCACCAAATCTATTGATGCGTCTTTGATATTCTTCAATACCAGTATCAAGATTGGAATTAAAATGTTTTAGTTGTATTCCATATCTGTTGACAAAAATATTGTGATGAACGTCTGGGATGAAATCATCAAAATCATTTGTTAATACTTGTTGAATTTTGCTCGGAAATGTCGGAATAGTCCAGTCAAATGGTAGTGAAAACTTACGAATACCGGCGTATTTACAAGCTAACGCTGACGAGCAACGATGACCAAATGGTATTGCATAAAAGTCATGATTCTGAATTAGAAAATTGTTCGGATTATTGATGGTGTGAGAAAACATAACCGATAGCTATGATGTAAATTAGCAAGTTAGCAAAGTCAATTAACCGACGATAATGCTCATCCAACGCCTGCCACTATTGCATTCGATCGATCGTGCGGTACTGAATGGCTTCTGCAACGTGAGTGGCTTCGATCCGGTCAGATCCGGCGAGATCAGCGATCGTCCGAGACACTTTCAGAATGCGATCAGTCGCCCGCGCCGAAAGTCCCAGTTTGCGAATCGCCGCTTCAAGCATCGCCTGAGAACTGGCATCGAGTTGACACCAGCGACGTAGATGGGTGCTTTTCATCTCCGCATTACACCGCACCGGCTCGCCGCGAAATCGCACCGACGCCCGATCGCGACCCTGCTGCACGCGATCGCGCACATGGACCGACGCCTCAC
>JAAUPN010000144.1 GCA_012033105.1 Coleofasciculaceae cyanobacterium RL_1_1 | reverse complement strand
GGGCTTGAGCAGGGCTTGAGCAGGGCTTGAGCAGGGGCTTGAGCAGGGGCTTGAGCAGGGCGCGAAGAGGGAGCGGAGGCGCGGGAGATCGAGATTGCGCGGGAGATGTTGATGGAGTTTGGCGTGGAGACGGTGAGCCGGGTGACGGGGTTACCGATCGCGATCGTGCAAGGTTTAGCGGACGAGCTTGCCAAGGGAGTTGATCCATCCAGAGCGAGCTAGGTGGAGAGACCCGAGAACAGCGTCACTCCAAATAACACCACCCCGATCGCGCAGACAACTCCCGTCCCCGCCACACGCACCCAGCGGGTCACCTGCTCCAACCGCGCAGAATTGGGCGAGAACCGGCGATCGGCAATATTGCGACCCCAAATCGCCGCAATCCCGATCGCGGAGAGCGTCACCGCCATACCCAGCGAAATCGCCAGCACCATCGTAATGCTGATCCACACCATGTTATTGGCTAGCCCATAGAGCAAAATCAGTAGCGCTCCACTACAGGGAACCGCACCGATCGCCAAGGATAACCAACCACCGGTAGAACTGTCTTCATCGCAGGCGAGGCAGGAACAAGTGCCGAGGTGTCGCCACACGGGGAGGCGGTTGGGGTTGGAATCGTTGGAGGGCGTGGATGGGGTGGAGTTGGCTTGGATTTGCTCGGTCAAGCTGGGATAGAGCAGGGCATTGGCGGCGGGGTTGAGTGGGGGTATTTTGGGAGGAATAGAGCTGGAGTTGATGGAGTTTGCAGCCGCTTGAGCGGATGCTTGAGCGACTTGAGTTGTGGCTTGTAAGGCTTGCCAGAGCATCCAGCCACCGATCGCGGCGATCGCAGCATAGCTGATCAGCCGCACCACCAGATAGCTCAAGGGCGATGTCGCCAGGGTTTGACGCAGGACGAAATCCGTCACCACAATAATGACGATCGACGAAAGGACATGAAACACGGCAATGCGTCCCCCCATCAGCAAACCGCGTCGTAGACTACCGCCCGACCCCACAAAGTAGGACACAATGATCGCCTTGCCGTGTCCAGGCCCTAGGGTATGCAGCACACCATAGCCAAACGAAACGAGCAAACCGATCGCCAGAGCTTGCCACGATCGTCGCTCCTGGATATCCGTCATCGTGGTCGTGAACATCTCCGAAATTTTGACCTGAATGGTCTCCCACCAGGAATAATTCCCGTCACGCTTCATCCAGCCAAATAAGCCGGAATTGGCCGAATTTGGTGCAGTCTCCGGGCGAATCACCTCATAGGGAACCGGCTCGATCGCACTCAACTCCAGGCCATAGCTCACATCCACCCGCTGATCGCCATCCACCCGAAAGATCACATGACTCGATGGTTGCTGGCGAATCGTCCCTTCGAGCCAAACCTTAGCAAACAAGCCCGGATTATCGATCGGCGTCTCGGGTTCAACGTAAATCACCTGATTGGGCGGCGGCGGCGCACGTGCATACAGGCTCCGACAAAAGGAACTAGCAAAAAGCGCTTCACCTGTCCAAGGGCATTTTGTTCGATCGGCAACAGATAGCCCATAATTTTGACCGCTTGATCCTCGATCGCGGTATTGGTCTGCGTCGCTTGCTCCCATTGATACGCCCTGGCGCGATCAACCTGCTGCCGCAACGTATCCACATCCACCCCTTGCCGAGTCAGACTTTCGCGCAGACGATCGACCTCCGCTTGATCGTCCGGGCGATTGTGGAGCTTCACATCATCCTGACGGCGCACCAGCTCGGCAAACTCCATCAACTGCGCCTCTGGCAGTTGCTCGTAGGCTTTTTGGATGGTTGTGTTTTGACTCGGTTGGAGATCCTCCCAGGTCACGGTTTGCAAATCCTGGACACTGGCATCACCCCAAGATGGATACGCCGAAACCAGGGCGAGCAAACATCCCAGCCCGAAAGCCCAGAGGTATTTTTGAAGCTGACGCATAGTTAAATTTAACGAGAATGGTTATCATTCTACTGGTCGTTGTGAGTCTGAATGCGATGTCAAAGTCGGGGCGTGCGATCGCGATCGGCTCGAACATTGCAGGTATCACGACGTTACATGATCCAGGTCTTAGAGATTAGCAAGCCATGATGATAATGCGTGTAATACGTGAGTATTCTGTACGGTTGGGTGTGATGGGTGGTTTGATGGGTGGGCTGTTGGGGGCGTGTACGGCGCAACCGGAGGTGACGGACAACGCCGAGGATACGGGGAGTTCGGGGTCAGAGACGATCGCGCGTCAGCAGGTGGTGGCAACCACGGCCTTGCTCTGCGATCTCACAACGGCAATCGCAGGCGAGGCGATCGATCTAACCTGCCTCATGTCTTCAGGACAAGACCCTCATACCTATCGTCTTAAGCCGTCCGATCGTGCGGCGATCGAGGCGGCGGATTTGGTTTTCCACAATGGCTATGACCTAATGCCAGGTCTTGCGGAATTGGTCAAGTCTTCGGACTCAGGCAAAGAGGCCGGTTCTAGCGTCGTGGCTGTGGCCGAGCAAGCGGTTCCCGACCCGATCCTATTTGAGGGACATGATCACGATCATAGTCATGATCACGACCAAGATCAGGATGAAACTGTTGCAGAAGCGGGGGAAGTCCGGGGGGAAAGCGCAGCCGAGGAAGGTCATGACCATAGCCATGATGAAGCCGAAACTCATGGCGAAGGCGATCCTCAGCACGATGAGCAGCACGATGAGCAGCACGACGAGGCCGAAAATCATGAGGCTCCACAGGATGCGCTTGTACCCGATCCGCACGTATGGCATGACGCCCGCAATGGTAAAGCGATGGTCTCCGTCATCGCCGATCAGTTAATTGCACTCGACCCCGATCGCGCAGAGGAGTACAGCGCTAATGTGACAGCGCTTCACGATCGACTCGATACGCTCCACGCCTGGATCGGCGAACAGATTGCAACAATTCCCGAAAGCGATCGCCAACTGGTGACAACGCACGATGCGTTCGGCTATTTTGCAGCGGCCTACGGTGTGACACAAAATAGCGCCCTTTCGGGATTAAGTCCCCAGGAAAAACCATCCCCGGCGACCTTAGCGGCGATCGTTGAGACGATCAAAGCGGACGACATCCCAGTTATTTTTGCGGAAAATACATCAGGTCTGACGTTGATCGAGGCGGTGGCGAATGAGGCCGGGATTACGGTCGCCGCAGAGCCGCTATTGGTCGATAGTCCCGATCCAGCGATCGCCGATGCGGCGGACTATCCGGCGATGTTGGCCTACAACACCTGTGTCATTGTCACTGGGCTGGGGGGACAGTGCGATCGTCAAGTGCTGGGGTTTTAGGGGTTGGTTTGGGGCTGGGTTTAGACTGGGTTTAGAATCGGTTCTGGCTGGTTGGGGGCTGGATGTTCGGTTGAGAGAGGCCGAAAAGTAGAGCGTCCCTGCACGATCGAGCTGATTTAAGCCAGGGTTGCAGACCGATAACTGGCATCGTTTACTCTGTCTCAAGTACTATGTCGCAATGTTGTCAGACCTGTCGATCGCCCTATCTTCTCTCAATCAAGCCCTACAACGCGGCGAGCTAGAGCGCGTTGGTGTTGAGGCGATCGCGCTGTACGATCAAACCCTGAGCCTCGATGCGTTACAGATCGTGCAGATGGTGGGCGATCGCGCCCTTCATGCGGGTCAATTTTCGTTAGCGATCGAAATACTAGCCGCGATCGTCCAGCGCGACCCACACCAGCACACCGCCCGCTGCCATCTCGGGATCGCACAATTATCGATCGGCCAGTTTGCCCAAGGTTGGAGCAATTACGACCATCGCCCGATCCGGCGGGGCTTTATCCAAGATATGCAGCGGTATCAACCCCATCTACCGTTGTGGGACGGCAATCTAGAGGCGATCAGAGATTTAAAAAGAGACTTAAAAAGTTATCCAAAAACCGGTCAAGAGCCTAGTCAAAACCCTCAACAAAATAGTCATATAACCGGCCACAAAGTTAGCAAAAAAACTGGCGAAAAAACCGGCCAAAACATAGACAGTCAATCGTTTAACTTGCTCGTCATGGCCGAACAGGGATTCGGTGATGCGATCCAATTTTCGCGCTATGTACCGCTCTTGATCGATCGTGGCATTCGTGTCACCCTCGGCTGTCGTCCGCCCCTCGCAAAATTGCTGGCGACCTTGCCCCACATGAGCGCCGATCGCCTCCTACTTCCCGGTCAACCACCACCACCGATCCACGCCTTCACACTGTTGATGAGCCTACCCAGTGTGTTTCGCACCACGATCGACACCATCCCCCAGGCCGTGCCTTACCTCAAACCGGGAGTGCTATCGACAGCGGGGCGAGATCTGTTGATGTCGTGCGGGCTGGGCAGTGCGCTGCGGGTGGGGATTGTCTGGTCAGGAAGTTCGACGCGCGATCGTGATGATGAGCGATCGTGTGGTCTGGATGCGTTGTTGCCATTGCTCACGACGCCGAATGTTACGTTCTTTAGCTTGCAAAAAGATCCGTTACCGCGCGATCGGCAGCGCTTGCTCTCGTTAGGCGTGATCGACCTCGATCCGTTTTTGCTCGATTTTAGTGACACGGCGGCCTTTGTCGCGGGGCTAGATTTGGTGATTAGTGTCGATACGGCGGTGGTGCATCTGGCGGGGGCGCTGGGTAAGCCGGTGTGGGTGGCACTGGCGGCGGTGGCGGATTGGCGGTGGTTAACCAATCGCGAGGATTCGCCTTGGTATCCGCAGGCGCGGCTGTTTCGTCAACCGCAGGCGGGGGATTGGCGATCGGTGGTGGATTCGATGCGGCTGGCCTTGGCTAAATTGGTGCAGAGTAGTAAGCCAGATTTACGTTTGCTGGCGTTTGATTCAAGTCTTGACTCAAAACTTGATTCAAAACTTGAACTTAAACGAGAACCAGAACTTAGAGCAGAAATCAACACCGAACTAAAGGCCACGATCGCCGCGTTTCAGAACCAAGACTTTGAAACTGCGACACGGCTCTGTGATCGCCTCCTTCAGCTTTCACTTTCCCCGGAAGTCGTTGAAACTCTCGCGGTGTTACGTGGCTCGATCGCCTACCAACGCCACGATTTAGCGCTCGCGATCCACTGGTTCCAGCGATCAATTACCCTAAATCCCCAGTCCATGAGCAGTCGGCTTAACCTGGGTAACACCTATCGCGATCTGGGTCACACCCAAGCTGCGCTCAACTGTTACGCCAAAGCCGAGGCGATCGCGACGGTCGGTCATCGATCTGTGTTTGATATACGTTGGGAACGATCGCTTGCCCTTTTGCAAGCCGGACAGTGGCGCGACGGGTTTGCCGACTACGAAGCGCGGCTCGATCGCAAACCCTGGCCGTCACATATTCGTCGCCATGATCCACACCAGTGGGACGGAATGATTCGCCCAAATTCTACGCTGATTTTACGCATGTCCCAAGGCTTCGGCGATGCGATCCAGGCCGTGCGCTATGTACCGTGGCTGAAACAGCAAGGAGCCAGCGGTTTACGAATCGCGATCGAGTCGCGTTTACCGTTAACCCGTCTCTTGGGAACACTGGAGGGAGTAGACGCGATTATCAATGTGGGCGAACCGCTACCCGCCGGACATTCACGATACGACTATCAAGCCTTTTTGATGAGTTTGCCGCACCTGTGTCGTACGACGATCGACACCATTCCCGACTCGATGCCGTACCTACGATCGCCAGGATGGCGCGACGAATCAACCCGGCAAATGGTGGCGGACTTACTCGAACCAACTCCGATCGAAGCTGGATCGATAACTCGTCCAGGCTCCGACTCACCCATGAGCGGGCGACCCTATAAAATCGGCGTTATCTGGTCGGGTAGCCCAACCCATGCTCAGGATTTCCGGCGATCGATGCCCCTCCGCGAATTTGCCACACTATTCGACATCACCACCACTCATGACGGTCGCCCCCGTCCAGTTTTATAGCCTGCAACCAGAAATCCGCGATCGCGATCGATCCCACTTTGATCACCTTTGCGCCACGGAACGCTTGATCGACCTTGGAAGATTCGCCCGCGACTTTGGCGACACGGCTCACGTACTGACTCTGCTTGACCTCACGATCGCCGTCGATACCTCCATCGTTCACCTCGCAGGTGCTCTCGCAAAACCCGCCTGGGTCTTGCTGTCTGCCGCTCCGGACTGGCGCTGGCTCCGCGATCGTTGCGATACGCCGTGGTATCCCAGTTTACGGTTATTTCGCCAAAACCAATTGGGGAATTGGCACACAGCTCTCGACAAAGTGCGTTACGCGATCGAGAATGGGAGAGAACTGCAAACTCCGCTGCGATGTGATGACGCAGCAATGACCGAGTTTTAAGGTTCGCTTCTCTGATTCCTCGAACTTGAGGTTAGCTCTGCGTAGTTGACTGGCGCGTTTTGTCCATCGGATAAAACGCGCTTTTTCATGCCGACTGAAAGGCCGATTGAACGGTTATGGAATATATCGCTCAAGCTGGATTGACGTGGATTTACTCGATCGGTGAGCTGACACTAAAACCACTGCGTTGTTGGTGAACCGGTAAGCCCGGATCGTTCAGTTCGATCGTCAAGGATTCGATCTCGATTTCATTGGGACGCTGACGACGCGATTGCATACTGAACAAAAACGGTAACGGTTCCGTGGTCGATGTCGGTTCCGCGTGGTAGTTCAACTCATCCAGAAACAGATCGTCCGCACTCATACTGGTGTAGTCCGCATCGTTATAATTTCCAGCGGAGTTCTGGGCGAAGGCATTCCGGTTAATACTCAGACTCGCGGCAACCGCGATCGTCATCAGTAGAGCAAGCTGTGGAAGTTGAGGCATGGCGCTGATGCTTGAAAAAGCAAAGGGTTGAGGAGTGGTGCGTGTGGTGCGTGTGTGGTGTGTGAGTGATCAAGCCGGAAGCCTGGAGATTGAGGTCTGCAAATGGAGACCCGCAAATGGAGACCCGCAAAAGTGTGAATGACGATGGCTGGTTTATAGCCAAGGGCTATTCGATGAGGACGCCTGATCTCAGCTAGCCACTAAACTATTCGCGGCACAACGGCTCGGCTAACGATCGCGCTCAGTGTTCTCCGTTTTTGAGGAGTCCGAACCCCACCAGTTTTGTTTGCGACAGCATAGCCATGCTCGCTGTGGTCGCGTCAGGAATAGATAGCACTCCGGGCAAACTCACACAGAATTCGTTCTTCCCTCTATCCTAGTCAGCGAATTCAAGAAACTCCATGGTTATACGCAAAGAATAACAATCGAGAGTCAAGCGTACCGAAATGTAGACTTTTGCCATTGAGATGCTGACGATCGAAGCATTAAGCGCAATATTAAAGTTAGCCAGATCGTCAAGCTCAGGATGTAACCTCAAAAGATCAAACAAACGGCACGCTGATACTACAAGAACCCAATAATGAATCCCGTTTCTTTCCTGTTTATTTCACCTGTATCTAGTCTGGTTTCTCAGGTTCGTGTGGCTCTGAGCGGGAGGTTTGAGATCGATCGATCGCTGAAGATGATCGTGAGACTGGGTGGATTCGCGATCGGTGGACTCGGTGCGCTTACACCAACGGCGATCGCTCAGGTGATCCCAAGCTCCGACCAAACCCAGGTTCGACCCAACCCAGAAACGGGCGCAACGTTTGATATTACCGGTGGGTCGGTATCGAGGGATGGCGTCAATCTTTTTCATGATTTCCAGACATTTGATCTAAATCTGGGCGATGTAGCCAATTTTGCGACCGCAGCATCGATCGAGCGAATCCTCTCAACGATTAGCGGTGGCGAACCGTCGCGGATTGACGGGCTATTGCGGGTCACTGGTTCGCAAGCCGATTTGTATTTGCTCAATCCCGCAGGGCTGATTTTTGGTGACCATGCTCAACTGGATGTACCAGGATCATTTTGGGCGATGACGGCGGATCGTGTGGCCTTTGGCGATCGCGAGCTGAACGTGTTGGCGAGCAATGATTATGGAACGCTCATCGGTGTGCCGACGGGCTTTGGCTTTAGCGCGATCGAACCTGCTGCGATCGTCAATTTTGCTGCGATGGATAGCACGGGCGGTAGCGTGGGACTTGTAGGCGGAACTGTGGCGAGTACCGGCAACTTGACGGCTCGTGATGCCGTGCAGATCGTGACGGTTCCGGGGTCGCACTGGTTGCGGCTAGATGTTCCCGGCCAAATTCTGGGTTTGGAATTTGACCCGATGGCGATCGAAGCGCTCACTGCTCAGACGGTGTTCACCCCACGATCGCTGAGTGACTTGCTCGTTGGAACCACCACCACCGCGAGCCGGTTAACCGTTGCGGCGGACGGCACGGTGTCACTGGTTGGGACAAGTGAGGCGGAAACACTACCAATCGAAGCTGGGGATCTGGCGATCGCTGCCAGCACGATCACCGCCGACCGCGTGCAGCTTAACGCCGATCGCAACCTGATCGCCACCACAAGCACGATCGACGCCAACCACCGCCGCCGCCCTCGTTGCCCATGACACCACCACGATTCGTGATAGTCCCACCACACCGTTTCGTCTCACCAGCGGTAATAGCACACTCATTCAAGGCGATCGCGACGTTGATATCTTTACGCTTAATTTTGTTGAACCAGCATTTCAGATCGGCGGTAATTTATTTCTCGTCAGCAACGGTGAGATTTCCGGCGACGCTCGTTTTGTGAGTGGCGGCTCGATCGCCTTTCTCAACACCTCCGGACAACCAGGAACATTTATCAGTCGCTTTGACCCAATCCTAATTGCCTCCGGGGATGTGTTCTTCGATACCTACTCCGGCGCCTCGCTCAAGCTCGAAACAGGCGGTGGCATTGTCGGCAGTAGCATCGACATTCTGCGACCCGACCTTCGCCTAGTCAACGATCCACCCGACACAGCCCTGCTGTCCTCTGCCGCAACCCTAATTTTACGGGCGGAAACCAGCCTTTCCGGCGCCACAACCGACATCGGCCTACTACAATTTGGCTTTTCGCCCGGTCGCACCAATATTACGGAAGGAATTTCCATCGGTTCGATCACGACGGCTGGGGGGCCTGTCCTGATTTCGGCAACGAACGATATCACCCTGGGTGGCATTCGCACGAGTGGTGGTGATGTGGAGGTGGTTAGTCAGGCGGCGGGACTGGTGCTACCGGAGGGGATCGATACGAGTAATATCGGCGCGAGCAATGGTACGGGGGGATCGGTTAATCTCACGGCTCGTGAGGAGATAACGGGTCTTGGCTCGATCGATACCCGAGGACAGCTTCAGGGCGGTGATGTGGTGTTAACCTCCACCAGTGGCCTGTTAAGCTTCGACACCACTGGAACGGCAATCACCACCGAGGCGATCGCCGGAATTGGCGGTAATGTCACCCTGGATTTTGCCGATCGCCTGACGGTTCCGGCGATCGTGACCCAAGGCTTGACAGCAGGCGGAAACATCACCCTAACGGCAGACCAGATTACCTTGGATACCGATAATGCATTCCCCCTACTGAATGCCACCAGTGGTCAAGGCAGCGGTGGAACGGTGGCGATCGTGGCAGATGGGATCAATGTGACCTTTCCGACAACTAGCACAACGAATCCACTGATCCGAGTCAGCGGCGACCAACAGGGTGGCACGATCGACATTCAAAGCAGTCGTGGCTTAGATCTCGGCAATGCCTCGCTGGATGCGACTTCCGCCAATGGTACGGGCGGCCTCATTAATCTAGAGATTGGCTTTATCGATGGCACAGAGCCGATTCGGATTGGTGGGCTGCGGGCTTCGGGTTTGACGGGCGGTCAGGTGGTGATCGATCTGGGGGCAGGGAGTCTAGAGCCGGATGCGAGTAACCCCAGTGGCATTGGGATCGATGTACGCGGCCTGAATGGGGTGGGTGGCTCAGTAGACCTCAACGCGCCGGAAAATATTGCGGTGGAAACCATTTTGGCGACGGGAACAGCGGGAGGTGGCCGGGTGGCGATCGCCTCGTCAACGGGGCGATACACCGGTAATACGCTGAATGCCAGTGCGACCAACAGCGGCGCAGGTGGTTCGATCGCGATTAATGTTGGGTTTGGCATTGAGTTGCTGGGTGATCTTCTCGCCGATGGGATCACCAACGGCGGGACGATCGCGCTGACGAGCCTGGGTTCAATCGAAGCGCCGCAACTGTCTGCACGTGCAAGTCTTGGTCGTGGTGGTCGCGTCAGTTTAAGTAACCAAACCGATGTCAGCGTGGATTCGATCGATGTGCAAGGTGGGGATAGTGGCGTGGGTGGCAGTGTTGCGATCAACTCGGCAACGCTTCAGTTGTTTGATAGCTTCACCGATCGCAACGGTCAAAACGCCAGCATTAGCGCTGCCGGTGGCACAGGTTCCGGCTCGATTCAAATTGATAACGTCGCGATTACTGGCGGTATCCCCTTCACGATCGGCAGTTTAAGCGACGAAAACGGCTCCGTCGGCGTGTTAACCACGGGAGGCGATACCCTGCCGCTTGGGACAATCATCACAGATGCACTTCTGCTCGATACGATTCGGATCAACCAATTCACGCCCGAGCCAACCCCGACACCCGAACCGACGCCTGAGCCGACCCCCAGCCCCGAGCCAACCCCCGAGCCGACTC
>JAAUPN010000330.1 GCA_012033105.1 Coleofasciculaceae cyanobacterium RL_1_1 | reverse complement strand
CCAGTTTCGCGGCCTCCAGTTTTGGCGCTACTTCAGCGCAGAAGCAGCGGTGCGGCTCCGTCCAATCGGCCTCTTTTTCCAATTTCATACCCTCGATTTTATTTCAATACCTGGATCGATCGAACCTGTTGCCCGATCAACGCTTCGACTTTTTGACCATTTCCCACTGTTTCTTTGCCGATGCTGATCGCTACGAACGATCGATGGCGATCTACCGGCAAATCATCCGCGATCGGCTCGCTCCCAATGGGATGGTCATGTTGATCGTGCAGTGGTCGAAAATTCCAGGGCGTACGCGCGACTGTAGTGCGGCAACAGAACGGGACTTGTTACGACGGTTTGTGGAGTTGGATTTGGGGCTAGAGCTGGAGTGGTGTCGTTATGTGTCGTCCACGGGACAGCGAGGAAAAATCGATAATTTTGCCATGTTTGCTCGCGAACACTGCCCGCCACAGCCCAAAATTAGCTGGGTGGCGCATGACTATCTTGATGAGAGTCACATCCGACATTACGCGATCGACGATTACATTATTCTGGCGCGACAGGCTTAAGTCGCCAAAGTCCAACTCGATCGAGGGGGCGAGACCTTTGAAGTTTCTAAAACCTCAAAGGTCTGAAGTCGGTTGGCAGTCGGTCTGACATCACTATTTATAATCTTGGCCGACTGGAGAGTTTTCGGACTTGTAGGATTTTTAGGACGTTCATTGCTCGATGACGCCTACCTGGGCGGCGACACACTCTTTAATTTATGGCTTCGTTGGATTTTCGCAATACCAATACAATTTGGGCATCGGTGATCGTCGAAACCCTTGTCCGGTGCGGTCTGCAAACGGCGATCGTTTGTCCCGGATCACGATCGACCCCACTGACGATCGCCCTGGCGCGTCACCCCGAGATCGAAGCAATTCCCGTCCTGGATGAGCGATCGGCAGCGTTTTTCGCCCTGGGGTTGGCACTGCAAACCGGGCGAGCGACGGCGATCGTCTGTACGTCGGGGACGGCGGGGGCGAACTTTTTCCCGGCGGTGATCGAAGCCTACGAAAGTCGCGTACCGTTACTGGTGTTAACGGCAGATCGTCCGCCTGAGCTGCGTCAGTGCAACTCGGGACAGGCGATCGACCAGCTTCGTCTATTTGGCAACTATCCCAACTGGCAAACCGAGCTAACCGTCCCGCAACGCGATCGCGACTTGCTGCGCTATCTGCGTCAAACGATCGTCCAAGCGTGGCACTGTTGCCATGCTCCGACAGCGGGCGCAGTGCATCTCAATTGTCCGTTTCGCGATCCGTTGTCACCCCTTCCCGAGGAGGATCGCTGTGATTCGGAAGCGAGCGGGTCGATATTCGTCAATTTTTTTGCGGATTTCTTCGATCGCATCGAACCGTTTCCTAGCCGATCGAGTATCACCGGTCATTCCGCCCCCTTCGGTAACCTCGATCCGCAACCGATGACCACCGCCATCGCCCAGTGGCAGACCCACGATCGCGGCCTAATCATTGCCGGTGTCGCCACCAGCACCGACCCCGATCGCTACACCGATCACGTATTAACCGTGGCGAAATATCTCGGCTGGCCGGTGTTAGCTGAGGGACTGTCCCCCCTGCGCAATGCTGTGATTGACCCAGAGCGATCGCCCGTGATTTCCACCTACGATCTGCTGCTACGCCACGATCGCCACCGTCAGGATCTCGCCCCCAGTGTCGTGATTCAGCTCGGAGCCTTGCCCACCAGCAAAAGTTTTGCGGCAATGGCTCAGTGACCAAGACCCCCAACGCTGGATCATCGAACCGAGCGATCGTAACCTCGATCCCCTCCACGGACGCATACACCGGCTCTATTGCACGATCGCCGAACTTACCGCCCAGCTTGTAATTACCCCCAAATCCTTCCCCCCCTAAAACTCACTCCCCCTCGACCTATCTCACCACCTGGCAACACCGCGATCACCACACCCGCACAGCGATCAATCGCCTGCTCCAGTCTCCCGTCACCACCACGTTACAACCCACCTCTCCAACCCTCATCGAACCGCAAATCGCCTGGTTTCTCGCCCAAATCCTCCCCCCCAGAACACCGCTCCTAATCGCCAACAGTATGCCCGTCCGTGACGTGGAATATTTCTGGCCGCCGAACGATCGCCGGATTCAGCCCTGGTTTAACCGTGGCGCGAATGGCATCGACGGAACCCTATCTAGCGCGATCGGCATCGCCCACCGCAACCGCCCAACGGTGATGCTCACTGGCGATCTGGCGCTTCTGCATGACACCAACGGTTTGCTCGCCGCGCGATCGCTCATCGGCTCCCTGACGATCGTGCTAATCGATAATAACGGTGGTGGCATTTTTGAGATGCTGCCCGTGGCTCAATTTGACCCACCCTTCGAGGAATTTTTCGCCACCCCCCAAACGGTTCACTTCGATCGGCTTTGTGCCGCCTATGGGGTGAAATATGACGAGATCGACTCCCTCGCGGCGCTCCAAACTCAGGTTGAAACTTTACCGGTATCTGGTGTGCGTTTGCTGCATATTCAGACCGATCGCAAACACGATGCCCAATGGCGCAAGCAGCATCTCGCACAATTGGGCGCACCGATCAACTGCTCGACATGACCCATAAAAAAGACCGCTGGTCTAGCGGCAATGGGACACTTTTGGAATTGGTCTAATTAAATGGGTCTAACGAAACGGAACCGGTTTAAGCGTTGACGGTCATGCTCAGGCTCTGTGTGGAAGGACTGACCGGGACGCAGAGCCTAGGAATGAATCGAGCAAGCATCACGAGGTAACGCTTCGCATTAGCCGCGAACGTTGCGAGCCATATCGAGAAAGCCGCTCATATTGGCACTCGGGCGACGACGCGGCGCACTCTGACCGCTGGGCTGTAGATAGGCCGTCGCAAAGTTGACGCTGACCGGTTCTTGAGCAGGGGCTTCAACGGGCGCTTCGGTCGGAGCGCTGGCTACCGCTTCCGCAACCGGAGCCGGAGCTGTCGCGACTGGAGTTACAGGAGCCGCTGCAACAGGTGCGGGTTCGGCGATCGGTGCAGGTGCAGGCGCTTCGGTGGGAGCCGCATCCAGGGCGGGTGCGCTTTGACCATCACTTAAATCCAGGAAAAAGCCTTCTTTTTTTTGCCGCCAAACAGGTTGTTCAACATGGGGTGAGGAGATCGTTAAGAATAATGGAATCTATCAATCGCAAGCGCACGTCGTTTCAGGTCGATATTGCGCAAGCTGCCGGAA
The DNA here is from genome assembly GCA_012033105.1 of Coleofasciculaceae cyanobacterium RL_1_1. Lineage (GTDB taxonomy): Bacteria > Cyanobacteriota > Cyanobacteriia > Cyanobacteriales > Geitlerinemataceae > RDYZ01. The sequence goes on along the minus strand of JAAUPN010000330.1, from coordinate 248 downwards.
TTATGGTGAACGGATCGCTACACCCAAATACCGTCAGCTCTGGCTCGCTAACCAAGAGGGTTGACGCTGCGTAACGATCGATGCGAATGGATCGACTCGATCACGACGGAACACCGCAATTGTTGTGGAACGTTGCAATTCTGAGAATATCCTAGGAGAATTGCCCCGGTTTCCGACTATTGCTTTACAAAAATTCATTAACTTACGTATCGATCGCAATTCATCGAACATCAACACCAGGGCAAACG
>JAAUPN010000329.1 GCA_012033105.1 Coleofasciculaceae cyanobacterium RL_1_1 | reverse complement strand
GTAATGACCTGATCGCCTTCACCAATACGGGTACAGGTCCGGTCACTGCAACGGTTGTTGGTGGTGCTGGTAATGACACTCTGGCGGTTGCTGGTATCTTCGCGGGTTCGGCTTCGGGTATCGAGGTCTTCCAGCTTGGTACTGTAGGTGCTGGTGCGTCGATTACGGCTACGGGTGGTGATGATGCGATTATCATTCCTGGAGTAGGTACGGCGACGGGTGTTGCCACGATCACGGCGGGTGAGGGTAACGACACGATTTCGGTCGGTTCGTCTGCTACCGGCACGACGGTTTCGTTGGTCGTTGATGGTGGCAACGGTAACGACATCATCTACGGTAAAGCGTCTGGTCGTGACAGCCTCCTGGGTGGTGCTGGTAATGACACCCTCTTTGGTGGTGGTTTCAGCGTCACGGCTAACGGTTCGTCTACCTCGCCGCTGGGTGATACGCTCATCGGTGGTGCGGGTGCTGATGTCTTTATCGTTGGGACGACTGCTAAGGTTGGGTTCATCGGTCTTGAGCTCAGCAACGATGCTGCCGGTTCTAACTTCTTTGGGCTTCCGTCCTACATCAGTGGTGGTACATCTGCTGCTGACAATTCAAATGTAGGAGCGAAAACCGTTGCCTACAACGGTATCGAACACGTTGATGTGATTGTTGGCTTCAACCCGGCTGAAGGGGATGTCATTCTCTTCAATACTGCTGTTGGTGGTGGCGCGAGCCTTCCTAGTGGGGCGGGAACGAGTGCGGTCGCGATCACTGTAGCGGGCAAGGGTGTAGCTGCTACTGCGTTCCAGTCTGGTTCGATCGCTTACCTCGGTAATAACACTTCTCCGGGTGGTTATTTCCGTGGTGCTGATGCTACAAAAGAAGGCACAGTCAATACCTTCGGGCTTCTGGGTGCGAATCCCACCAAAACTTTCAAGTTCGATGGTAAGCTCAACGGCACTGGTGTTGGTGAACTGAGTGGTCTTTTGCAAGGCTTCACCTACGATACCAACACAGGTGGTTTGTACTTTGCCGCTGCGGCGAATACACCAACACTCGTTGCAATCTTTGACGGTGCACCGGCACTGACCAACGAAAGCATCCAGGCTACAGGTTTTGGTAATACGATTTCGGGTATTCCTACGACCCTCTAGAGTTCTAGGTTAATGCGAACCCTCACGATCAGTGTGTGGGTACATTGCAAATGGGTGGGCAATCCCCACCCTGCTCGATTAATTAGTCCGAAAAGCGGTCTTGCACATGCAAGCCGCTTTTTTTATCGTTCCCACGCTCTGCGTCCCGTAAACCCACAACCCAGAGCATCAAGGGGTTATGGATCGCACAACCCATGAAAGATTAGAAGAGATTAAACCTCTAATACGAATATAGTCAGTTCAATTATTTCCAAAACATACTGAGAGCGTTGAGCGGAGTCGAAACGCGGTGCTTGGGAAAGCAGAACAGAGTCAAGATGTTTCGTTTTTTATTGAACCGACTATATTGTTTGCTTGATACTACAGAAGAACTTGTGCATTTTCGTAGCAAAGGCAACTGTTCGGACTCGAAAATAGGCCAAAGTCGCTCGAACTCTAATTGCATTTCTGCCGACGATGTAAACACCTTACCCAGAAACCCAGTCACACCAAACCGTTGTAACTTCTGAACCAGAGCTGCGGGTTCAAACTCTCCCTTTGCTACAGCAGACAAAAGCATGATGGATAAATTATCGAGCGGAAAGCCGCTACCCAAAACAGGTGCAACCAAAATGCAATAGCTCGGGTCTAGTATTCCACGTTCGGCGGTGACACGGTTCAAAGCTCGGCAGGTTTCCACCGCGTCACCAGAAACCGGTATTGTAGGGTAAACACATTGAGTCGCTATGGCTAAGACTAATTGTTGATAGAAGACATTAGGATTGGGTTCAGACAATGCAACACACAATTCAGCGATACTGTGGGGCTGTTGTGCAAGGAGTGGTAAGACCTGCGAGTGGAATATTTCCGAGAACGTAAACGATCCATTTGCCAAACCGTGCTCGGCGGGAATATGTGCCACCGGTTTCGTCAGGGTAAATCGTGTCGATTCAAAAAGTCGGACGCGCTGCTCCACATGCGTTAGCTTGCGAGCCCCACGCACAAACAGATCTCGCCGAAACGTTCGATTGAGAAAGGTATCCTTCACCTGCTCAAGCAAAATCGGGTCGGTAATGGTCTGAAGGATGGCGTGTTGTTCCGGCGTAAAGCAGCACGACTCAAACACAGCATCGATCTCAGCAACTGAGATAAACTTCAGCTTGGCCGCCGTAAGCATCGATACAATTTCATGATGAAAGAAAGGCTGCCAGTATTCATGCAGATATTCGTGACTTAAATAATGCTTGTTAGCCGTCTCAAAGCTATCTAACCGAGCCTTAGCCGTCGGGTGTTGCTGAAAATAGGCCGAGTTTTGCGCTGCAACTTGCTGCACAAACTGAACTGCGGCATCGATTCGATCCACCGCATTGCCACCTAAAGTTTGGATATGGGCTTTCAAAAGTGCTCGTAAACCCAACAATGACCCACACCCCGGCATTGCGTTGTAGCTGGCGTACACGACACCGCCCACTTTTAACCGACGTTTGAGAAATTGAACGATATCTTGTTGGACGGCGGGCGAAACCCAAGACAAAATCCCGTGAAAAACGATGAAGTCAAACTGGGGTAGGTCATCGCGCTGTCCTAACTCCGCAAAGCTATCATCAAAAAAATGTACGTTTTTGAGTTGAGCATCCCGTGCTAGGGACTTCGCGTTCGCAATGTGCGCAGGTTCAAAATCTGTCGCGTAAAACTCACCCAGGGGATTAGCCGCCGCCAAAATATTCGTCGTATACCCATGGCCACAACCCAACTCGCAATAGGTATAGGGTTGGGTGATATCCGGTGCTTCATAGCCCTGAGTGGTCATGATGTAGCATAGGTAGCCCGGTGCAAGTTCCCGATAAAACCCCTTAGTGTACTCTACGTCGAGGTTGTAACCGTCTGTCCAATCCGCCATGAGTTGTCAGTTTGCTTTTGTGAACTTTGCCTTAACTATTGTACGGGTCTGGGTTTCACGTCTGAATCACGATCCAGACGCTCCGCGTCGCGACACTGGGTCAGTCAAGACAAACCACGGGACGCAGAGCGTCCGTACGGCATTCCACGCAGAGCGTGGGAACGAGTTCGCCCCACATTGATCGCACCGCCCTCTGAACCTCCTGTAGCATAAGCAAAACCCTCACCCTAAAATAAAAATGCAATGAAACTCGAACGCACCCAGGATGGAACCATTCAGTTCATCACCCTCCTGCCGAAAAAATGAATAACATCAAGATTGAGCTGTATACCAAAGTTGCCCTCAACCGCGACTTTCCCGAATACAACCTCCAGACCGGTGACCTGGCAACCTTTATCGACACCGTTCCCGATCCAGACGGAATTGAAGAAGGCTATGTGTTAGAGGTGTTTAACGCGATCGGTGAATCGATCGACGTA
>JAAUPN010000143.1 GCA_012033105.1 Coleofasciculaceae cyanobacterium RL_1_1 | reverse complement strand
GCCCTCATTGGGGGTTGAATGCTGTTTCGATGCGTTCGAGGTGTTTGGCGGCTCCGAGTTGGGTATGGAGGTCGCGGCGATCGCAAAAATCAGTGAGCCCTGAGCGGAGTCGAAGGGCGGGTCTCAACTCGACAGGATCAATGGTCGATCACTGAGAATTGTACAAGGTTGGCGGTGTCCTGCTTGAGTGAAGACCGCGTTTCGACTCCGCTCAACGCTCATTGGCGCAATTGTCTAAAAGTCAAAGTTACTGTCAAGGATTTCGATTGCTTTAACTGCACCAAGTTGAATGTAGATATCACGGGCGATGGTGTAATGCTGTCGGGCTAATTCGAGATTGTTTCGATCGCGTGCCAAGAGAGCAAGACCCTCATTCGATACACCAACACTCCAACGATCGCCCAGTTCTGTTCGCAGTTCCAAACTTTGGCGATAGAGCCGCTCGGCTGCGTCCCAGTTGCCTCGATATTGCTCGATATCACCCAACAGTCCCCAAGTGGAAGCTATGCCGCTGCGATCGCCCAGTTCCGTTCGCAGTTCCAAACTTTGGCGATAGAGCTGCTCGGCTGCGTCCCAGTTGCCGCGCTTGCGCTCGATATCGCCCAACTGTCCCTGAAGACCTGCGATTAAACCCTGATCCTTTTCGGCTTTTGCTAAATCGAGCGCTTGTTGATAGTAGGTTTCGGCTTGATTCCAATCACCCCAACCGCAATACATAAAGCCAATTCGCTGCAAAATGTAGGGCTGACTAGCTCGATCGAGGTGTGGTAAGACCTGTTCGCATAGCTCTTTGTTTAATGCCCAATAGCCCCAGGGATTGAGATATTTTTCTAACTGATAAATGAGGCTTGTAGCCTCGCTATAATTCCCCAACTGAAACGCAAAATATTGCGCCTCTAACAACGGCTGTAAATCCTCCAAAGTTTTGGGATTTTCCGGCAACCCCAACGCCCGATAATAAGCAAACGCCGCCGCCCATAACTCCGCACAACTAACCCTTCGCACACCCCCACTCCACCAACTCAAAACACGCCACCATCATGGTTTGATCCCCCACAATATTCGGCAAACTTTCCCCCAGTTCACCCGCCACGAACACCTTCAGATTGCTGTAGGTTTGATAAACCTCCTGCAACGCTTGACGAAACGCTTTTTTACGATCTTTGTTCCAATCCATGAGCAGTGCTGGTGGTGGTGGTGGTGAATTTGAATGAACATTTGAACGAACAGGCGCGGCTTCGATCGGCGACGACGACGAAATCGCGGGGAATAAATCCGGCGGCATCTGCGGCCAAATATTCGCCACCGCCTCCACCATGACCGCGATCGCCTCGCGACCAGCCTGACCCATCTGCACCGCCGCCACACCAATCACCCGACCCTCACATACCACCGCCCCGCCACTATATCCGGGCTGGATGCGATCGACATCCTCCAAGCGCAGCCGGAAACTCCGCACCTTGGACACCCCCGAACTAAACACCGTCTCCCGATACAGACGACCCCGCAATCGTTCCACCAGTTTCGCGCTCTTGCGTTCCACCAAATACTGACCATAAATCTCCACCGCCCCCCCTCTGTCGCCAGCTTCGACAGAGGCAACGGTGGCATTGTCGCCAGACGCGGCACGCTCAGAACCGCGAGATCGATCATGTCTCGCTCACCGATCGCCTCGATCGTCGCGCTGACACCATCGACCAACAGATCGGCGGCCTGTGATTCCTGCTGAATGTCGCGCACCACGTGGGCGCAGGTGACGAGATACGATCGGCTCGCGTCGGCATGAATCACAAAGCCCGTGCCGAAGACCGCCGGATCGGGGCGGCTGGAAATCAGGGCGATCGTGGTGCGTAAATCCATAGTTTTCGGTGAATGTTAGGCATTCATGGCCGGTATCTCGCTAACGTTTCGGCTTTAAGATTAACTTAACCGATAGATTCGATCCGGCTTTGGCTTTGGTGACATAGATATTGCCCTCACCTTCAAAGCTAAAATTGATCGTCACTTCCGCCGCTTCGATCGCCACATCTTGATCCAGTTCATGCCACATTTCCGCGATCAGTTGCACGGCTTTTTTCAACAGCGGCTTGATTTTATTAAAACTACTGCTCACAGCGTCAGCGGCGCGGCTGGAAATCTGCTGGGCTTCATCCTCTTGAGCCTCTACCTCCACCAACATTCCATCCTCAAGTCTGATTAATTTGGTTGTCATGTGGTGATGCTCCTGCTGGGTGACGATGAACAGCGCTACCCAGCAGTGTAAACAATTTCAGGGCAATTCCACTATGGCTTCACTGACGATCGACGTAACCATGATCGCCAGGACAAAAACCGCACCTTACCGGTAAACACACCGACGATTTTGCTCTGAAAACTATCGACGAAGGTGAACAACACCGGCACAACCACCAGGGTTAACATCGTTGATGTGGAAAATCCACCGATCACCGAAATTGCCATCGGCGATCGCGTCTCACCACCAGCTCCCCACTCCAGCGCGATCGGCATCATCCCGGCGATCGTCGAGATCGCCGTCATGAAAATCGGACGTAGCCGCGAGATCCCCGCTTCGAGTACCGCCTTAGAGCGTGGCAACCCCTGACGCTCATTTTCCAGCGCACAATCCACCAGCAAAATCGCGTTTTTCGTCACCAGTCCCATCAGGAGGACAATGCCGATCAGGGCGAATAAGCCCAGTTCTTTTTGGGCGATCAGCAGTCCGAGTAACGCGCCGCCAACTGAGAGGGGAAGCGCAACGAGAATCGTTAGCGGATAGAGGAAGTTATCGTAGAGCAGGACGAGGATCGCATAGATGCAAAGCACCGCCAGCGACAGTGCGCCGAGAAATTCGGTGAAAATTTCGATCATGATTTCCGCATCGCCGGACGGTTGCTGAAACACGTCGGCGGGAAGTGGACTCATGGCCGGTAGAGCGTTAACGGCGGTAACGGCGTCTCCGAGGGCAATATTTTGTAAGTTGGCGGCGACTTCGACTTTGCGCGATCGATCAAGCCGATCAATCTGCGCGGGACTGCTACCGAGGGTGATCTCTGCCACGGCGGCGAGTTTGACTAATGCGCCGCTCTGACTTGGGATTTCGAGATTGGCGATCGTGTCGAGATCGTTGCGGTAGGGTTCGGCGAGCTGGGTGCGGATGGGAATTTGGCGATCGGGGAGGTCAAATTTGGGGAGCTGTGATTCGAGGTCGCCGAGGGTGGCAAGGTTGGCGTGGCGGAAATCGAGGCGACGGACACCCCGAGGTCAGCCGCGCGATCGAGATCCGGCACGATTTGAATTTCAGGCTTAACCAGACTGGCGCTCGACGCCACTTCCACCAAGCCAGGAACGCCACGCATTTGACGTTCGAGATCGTTGGCAGTGGTGAGCAACGCATTCGGGTTGCGGCTCATCAGTACGATCGAGAGGTCTTTACCACCACCGCCCGCACCGGAGGACTGGAAACTGATCCGTGCGCCAGGAATTTCAGCAAAGCTTGCTCGCATCTCCTGCTCAAATTGCCGCTGTTTGATGTCGCGCTCGTCTTTCGGCTTGAGCACGACGTAGATTGTGCCGGTGTTGATGTTGCCGCGTGCGCTGTCGCTTCCGGCGACGATCAGGGTATTTTCGGTGGCCGGATTGCTCAACATCATTCGTGCTAGCCGATCGCAAACGGCCTCGGTTTCCGCCAGGGTCGAACCGGGCGCAACTCGACGCTAATCGTACTTACGCCGCGATCACCACTGACAAATAACCCTTTCGGAATCAGCGGTACAAGCTGCAAACTACCGATAAAGAAGGCGACAGCAATGAGCAGGGTTGTAATCCGGTTGCGCAAGGCCCAGTTGAGCGCACCGCGATAGATCCCAGGTTGCGAAGCTTGGGAGTATGGGGTGTGTTCGGAATCATCACCGGTGTTTGCAGTCAGGTCGATTTTGCTTTTGAGCAAATAGGCGGACAGCATCGGTGTAATCGTGATCGCCACCAGAGTCGAGAACATCGTCGCAACGGCCACCGTCACACCAAAGGGACGGAAAAACTGACCCGGTACACCACCCATAAAGGCCACCGGCAAAAACACCGCCACGATCGTCGCCGTGGTGGCAATCACCGCAAGCCCAATTTCACGGGCAGCATCGAGTGCCGCTTGGTAGGGGCGCTTGCCCATGCGTAGGTGGGTGTCGATGTTTTCGATCATGCAGATCGCGTCATCGACGAGGTTGCCAACGGCGAGGGACAACGCCAGACAGCTCATGCCGTTGAGCGTATAGTCCAGGCCTTTCATCACCAAAAAGGTGGGGATAATCGACAGCGGCAGCGCTAAACCGGTGATCAGCGTGGCTCGCCAATCCTTGAGGAATAGGCCGACGGTTAGCGTGGTGAGGATACAGCCGAAAATGAGGGCATCGATCGAAGCTTGATAGGACTCGCGAATATCGGTAGCGAGGGTGAAAATGCGATCAAATTCGAGATCCTCGGGCAAGGTTTCCGTATCGAGTTTTTCTACGGCGGCGGCGACGCCTTCTTCGACGGAGACGAGGGTACTGCCAGGGCTACGCAAAATCGAGAAAGCCACGACGTTTTCCGTGCCTTCACGGGTGATAAAGATCGAGCTTTCGCGCGAATCGGCGAAACCGTCGATCACTTCGCCTAAATTGGACAGCGGCACATCACCACCACCGGGAAGCGGAATGCGATAGTTGCGTAGATCATCAACGCTGCGAGCGCTGCCGAGGGTGCGTAGGGTTTTTTCACTGCCAGCAGCTTCGGTGCGTCCGCCGGAAAAGTCGGCATTGAGACCCCGAATGCGATCATTAACCTGGGTGGCGGTAATCCCAAGAGCTTTCAGCCGCAGTGGGTCGAGCTGAATGCGCACTTCGCGATCGAGGCCACCGCTACGGCTGACCTGTGCCACACCGGAGACTTCGAGCAACGCTCCGGCGATTTCCCGATCGACCAGTTCGCTCAGTTCTTCCACCGATCGCTGATCGGAACGCACGACGTAGGTGGCGATCGCTCCACCGGCAAACTCCAGCTTTTGGACGATCGGCTCGTTGATATCCTGGGGTAACTCTTGCCGGATTTGCGATATCGCGTTGCGCACTTCGTTGGTCTTGGCTTCGCTATCGACGCCCAACTCGAAGTTAATCGTCGTCGTTGAAACCCCTTCGTTGACCGTTGATACCAGATCGTCGATGTCCCCCAGACCGACCACGGCATCTTCCACCTTGCGCGTGACCTGGGATTCCAGCTCGTTCGGCCCCGCTCCCGGTTGGGTCACCGTGATTTGTACGACGGGAACGTCAATATTCGGCGTGTCATCAATGCCAAGCTGTCCAAAAGCTGTGAGACCGGCAAAGGTCAGCACGAGAAAGAGGACGATCGTGGGAATCGGTCGTTTAATGGACCAGGCGGAAATATTCATGGGAGGTGAGCGCGGTGTGGTGGTGGAATGGGTAAGGGTCAGCGATCAGGGCTGTGCGCCTGCGAGGTGGTGTTCGGTCTGTGTCTGGTTCGTTGCTAATCCGTACCTACTCCACCACTCGTACGGTGTCGCCGTCTTTGACGTAACCCGCGCCATTGACCACCACGCGATCGCTGGATTCTAACCCACGAATCACTTCAAAGGCAGTACCGTTATCGGTCAGCGTGCCGAGCTTCACCGTTTTGGCGGTGACCACATTGTCAGCATTCACGGTGTAGACGATCGTGCTGCCGTCTGTCTGAGGCAGGACTGCCTTCGACGGGATCGTCAATCCTTGCTGTACCCCCGTGGCGATCGCCGCGCTGAGAAACATCCCCGGTCGCAGCAAATCGCTCGGCGGTAGGTCGATCTCGACGATCGCCTCGCGGGTGGTGTCGTCCACTTTGGGCGCAATCATGCGAACGACGCCACGTACATCGATGCGTTGATCGGCATCCGATCGAATATTGACCGTACTACCGGGAACGATATCCGCAAGCTGCGTTTCGGGAACCTTCACCCGCAGTTCCAGGCGGCCACCCTGGGCGATTTCAAACAGTGGTGTGGAGGATGCTGCACCTTTCACATCACCCACACGAGCGTTACGGGTCACAATCAAACCGCCTTCGGGTGCGGTAATGGCCGTGCGATCGAGCTGGGTTGCGACCTGGCGGGCATTGGCTCCGGCGCCATCACGGGCAGCGATCGCGGTGTCAATATTGGCGCTGGCGGCACTAGCGGTCGCGCGGGCGCTGACGAGCCGAGCCTGGGCGCTGACCACATCAGCCTCCGCCGCCGCGATATTCGCCTGCGCGACCTTCGCATCTTCGATCGCCTTGTTATACTCCTCTCGCGCGGTCAGCACATCGGTGTAGCGAAAATCCGCTTCCTGCTGACTAATCGCTCCATCCGCCGCCAAGCTACGAAACCGTTCATACTCACGATCGGCTTGCTGGAGGCGAGCCTCGGCCTGGGCGATCGACGCTTCAGCACGATCAGCATTCGCCTCTGCTTGGGAAACACCCGTCCGCGATCGGGCCAGATCCGCCTCCGCTTGGCGAATCCCTGCCTCACTTTGCAGCGCATCCGCCCGAGCGCGGTCAATCCCGGACTCGCTCGATCGCGCCTGCGCCTGCGCTCCATCCAACTGCGCACTCAGCCCAACCGGATCGAGCTGCGCCAAAACCTGCCCCGCCTCGACATAATCCCCCTCATCCACCAACACCTCAGTAATTTGCAAACCGCCTTCCTGAGGCAAAATCGGCAGCAAATCAAAGGCCGCCACCGAACCAGTGGCTTCTAAATAGCGGGTAACGCGCTGACGCTGCACCGAGGCGACCGTCACCGTTTGCGACGGTGCCACTTCACTGACCACCGCAGCGGGCGGCTCTGACGGCTCCGATCGCAACAGGCTTGACCCCAGCCCAGCGATCACCACACCCACCCCAATCCCGATCGCCACGCCGCGCCATCCCGATCGCCACGCGGGCGTAATCGCCGCCTCTTGAAGTTGCAATTCCAACGCTTGACGCTCATCAACGATCGGGTCGGACTTGGGTGAGACTTTCGGATTCATGGCAGAGCCTGTGGTGTTGCGCGAAACATCGAAACCGGAAACGTCAACCGGCAGCATGAAATAGACTTAACGTTTAGTAATATTTCTTAAGTTTAGCAATTGCGGGGCTTTGTTAACTGCAATTGCTAAACCGAAGAGCGTCGTGTATCGTCTGTGCCTAGATACATGCCGTGACAAAATATGCTGTGACATGTATCTCTATTACCAATTAGGCTAGTCAATTAGAATGTGCTGTGTCAAGTATTTTGACGGATTTCCAGCGCACGCGAAGCAGGGGTTAAGTCTTGAACGACGCTGAAGAACTACAACTTTTATTTAAAGCGGTACACCGTGAGTCCGAGCGGCGTCTTTCGGAGGCACTCGCTCCACTGGATATTACGCCCGCCCAGGCCGAGGCGCTGATTGTATTACAGATGGCGCAGCCGATTTCGCTGGGCGATTTGGGGGATCTACTCGTGGCGGAGGGGGGGCATCCGTCGCGATTGGTCGATCGGCTGGTGCGGAATCGTTGGGTGGATCGGAGCGTTTCGGCAGACGATCGACGGCGATTGGTTTTGTCCTTAACGCCGGAGGGGGTGGCATTAGCGGAACGGATCAAAGCGGTGCGTGGTCAATTGTGTGAGGATAAGCGATCGCTGCTCGATCGCATCGATATTTCCTCGACCTTGGCGTTATTCGAGGGCTATTTACAAGGTAGTCCGTGGTGGCAGACGGTCGAGCGACGGCGAGCCTTGGGGCGCGATTCCTCGATCAAACCACTGCTCGATTCGTCTGTTGACCCGTCTGTTGATCCGTTTACAGAAATGATGACGCTGAATGATGCAACGCAGAATCGTTAACCGTTGATCATTATGCTCGATGATGAAACACCATGTTTAAACGGCTATAGCAAAAAACGATTTGGTTAGAACATATAAAAGAACTGAGAGCACTGAGCGGAGTCGTTGGCGTAGCCTTCGCGCAAACCGTCATTTTTTAGCTTGGACTACTTGATCTAATTACGACCTGCTATAAATGGCCTGCGGACACGATCGCACCGTCAGCTCACCGCCGATCGCGCGATCGCGGCAGGATACCCACAGCGTAATGGGATAGTTTTGATCGCTCCCGTTTGACCGGTGGCATCGAGGATCGGTTGTGGTTGCTGCTCCGACTGCCAAATAATCGGTGCGTGTTGGAGCTGCGACAACCCCGTACCCGTGGCTTTTAAGTACGCTTCTTTACACGTCCAGTAACGCAAAATAGAGCCGATCGCGCTGCCCCGTAAACTCGCGCCAACGCTTCAATTTCGGGCGCTAAAAAGAACCGCTGGGCGAGTTTTAACGCGTGGGAATCAGACATCGATCGCGGTGCTTCGAGATCCACACCGATCGCGCCATCCCAGGAAAACGCCAACAGTGCCACCCCGCCCGAATGCGATGTATTAAACCAGAGCGATCGATCGGGCTGGAATGCGGGATCAAGTTCGGGTTTGCCGTGCGATCCGTAGTAAAATCGCAACAACTCGGGAGGACATTCCAGATAGTCGCCCAACCGTTGTCGCAACAGACCGCGAGTGATCACAAACTGTTGACGATCGCGCGGTTGGCGATACCGATCGGCGCGATCGCGTTCATCGTCCGACAGCCAGCACCACCAATTGCACGGTTCCGACGCAACAGCCATTGCATCAAGCTCAATTTCCCACAGGTCAATCATGATCCGCATCGCACCACTCCCGGAACGGCTCCACTACACTAGAGATCAGCAAAACTTGTTAAACCTAGCGTGGTTAACCCGCACACGAACACTCCCATGATGCGATCTGTCCTTAGCATTGGAACCTTTATTATTCTTTCCTTGGGGGTGACGGCCTTGGGGATCAACCTAGCGATCGCGCTGTGGCAGAAGTTTGGTGTTTAGATTGGTGTATGGACATGCAGACAGACGCACCGACCCGCCCGCCCGAGATCACGCCCGCTCCAATTGTGCAGCTCGATCGCGTCTGCAAAATCTACGGCAGCGGTAACACCGAAGTTCGCGCCCTTGATGACATTTCCCTTGCCATTCAACCGGGCGAATACTGCGCCATCGTCGGCCCCTCCGGTTCCGGGAAATCCACCGCGATGAACGTGATTGGCTGTCTTGATCGCCCAACGATCGGCCGCTACGCCCTCGATGGTTTTGATGTTTCGCAAATTTCCGAAGCCGACCTCGCCAAAATCCGCAACCAAAAACTCGGCTTCGTTTTCCAGCAGTTTCACCTGCTTGCCCCCCTCAGCGCCCTCGAAAATGTGATGCTGCCGACGATCTACGGCAACGTTCCGCCCGAGGAGCGACGCGATCGCGCCGTCGCCGCCCTCGATCGCGTCGGCCTCAGCCACCGACTTCACAACAAACCCAACCAACTCTCCGGCGGCCAACAGCAGCGCGTTGCCATCGCCCGCGCGATCGTCAACCGTCCCACCTTGATCTTGGCCGACGAACCCACGGGCGCACTCGACACCCACACCACCGAAGAAGTGATGGCGATTTTCGCCGAACTCAACGCCGCCGGAATCACGATCGTCACCGTCACGCACGAAGTTGAAGTCGCGCGACTCTCTCGACGCATCATCATGTTTCGCGATGGTCAAATTATCGATGATAATATCTCATCCGATCAGCTCGAACAGTTCAACTTTTACGACACCAACACCGCGATCGACTCACCCGCCAAAACCAACTAGCACCAAAAAACCTAACGATCACTCGTGAATGATCATTAGGCCAGATTTTATAAAACGAAATAGAGACCGTAGATAAAAACGTGCAATTGAGGCTGGAATGCCGCTGAATTTAGCTCGCTGCCGTGGCCGGTTCTGCGGGGCGGGGGGGACGACTTGCCGCCGCCTTTTCCGCTGCTGGATCAATCTCTGTGACTTCAATATGGTTGAGTAAGGTCGTAACAAATGCGAAGAGTAAAAAGGGTAGAGAAAGCACCACAATCAAGCCCACCGTTAGGAATGCATAGATCTCACGGGCGCTACTCCATAGCGCTAAGGCAGACGCGAGAGATAAGAAGATGACAATGAGCCAAATGATGACTTGGGCGTAAATATCACCAAAGGAGAGCGTGCAGCTCAAACGATATTTTTGAAGTTTATCCATGACGGTTTGCTTGGTTCAGAAGTGGTTTGTTAATCGGAGGTTACTGAGCAGATTACTGAGCATAGAAATATGACAAAACGCATCGAAAGATGTAGGGATGTCGATCATTTGTCAGCGCCAGTATGCTAAAAGCCAATAAGCTACGATATTAGGATAATCGCCACCGTTTAGAATTTGTGTATTACTCAACATTTCTAAAGAGTTCGATCGCAAGAGTTTGTGAATAAGTAGCCAAAAAAATTAAAGTGACTTAAATTGCGTAGCTCAACCATCCTGGTTGCAGACAAGCTGGAAGCTTGTGTTACGTGTAACATCTATTAATTAGACCTCTTGCACGAAAATTTTAGGTTTGAAAAAGACGAAATCTCCAAGGCTGAGCGGAGTCGTTCGCGTAGCGTCGGCTTGCCGATCGCCTGGGTGTGATCGCGAAAAGTGATCGCACTATTCGCACAGCGAAGGCTACGCCAACGACTACGCTCAGTGCTCGAAT
>JAAUPN010000328.1 GCA_012033105.1 Coleofasciculaceae cyanobacterium RL_1_1 | reverse complement strand
AAATCCGATCGACTCCAACACCTTTTTGATCTTGGCCGTCATTCGCTGGTAATCGTGAAACACCTCATGAATCTTGCGCACAATCACGTCACGCTCCGATGCCACCGGATTCTTATCGACAATATCCGCCAGAATATGCTCCCGCCGCGTGCCCTTCGGCATTCCCTGCAACTCCTTGCGCAGGACATCCAGCACCACCTGCTTCCGCTCTTGCCGATAGAAGTCTGTCTCTTGGGATGCCAACGCCAGCACCGCTGATTGCGCGGCGGTAGAACTCGTCAACAAATCATTGATTTGGTTCAACAATTCCTGTTTCTCTGCCTCGACCCGATCGACCTGCAACTGCGCCGCCTCCAGTTGAGCGATGGCTGCATCGCGCTCATTCAGCGCTTGCTGCGTGCCTTGCTGCACATCATCCTGAATTGCGGTATACAACTCCGTCACTTCCGCCTTCGCTTTTTGCCGCGCTGTATCCACCTGCTTCAGTTCGATGTGCAGTTGCTGAATTTGCTGCTCTAACCCAACTATCCGCTGCGCCTGCTCGCGATTGATTGTCAGAAGTTCATCATATTTATGATGGGATTGGTCGATCGTATCGTCGGCTTCTTGCCATTTCTGTTGCAGCAGCTTGTACTTACTTTGCTGCTTGCGCAACTGACCGAAAGACGCCGCTAACGCTGCGCTCAAACCAACTATAGGCAATACAAATACATACGTCATAGAAATAGACCGATCGTGGAACGACAGCTACATAGATCGGATCTTAACGAATTAATCAAAAAGTCGTGCGCCACCCAAACAAATCTCCTCGACTAACAAATCTCCTCGACTAACAAATCTCCTCGATTACCAAATCTCCGCCACCGCACTTTGCCGCCAGCCCAGACAACCAGCAACTCATCACTGTCATCAGGAGAACTAATGCAAGTTTTGTTGCGAGATCGTTACATGTCTGTTACATTAATTTACATAAGGTTACATTCCACCACTCCACAACACAGTGAAAGATTAACCAAGCCGACGCCACTGCAGCGCGTCTTTCGGATCGCAGCGACGACGCTCTCGCTACTCAAACGCTCTCTCCAACTGATTTCACGAGGATCTAATTTATGTTTGCACCCATTGTTTTGCTCGTTGCGAAAGTGCTTGGCCGGAAAGAACTGAATCAACTGCGCGGCAAAGCAATTGCGGCACATTCGAAGGTGATTACCCAAGTTTGTACGCGCTTCGGAATTGACAGCAAGGCGCGTCAGAGCTTCATTCGCACCGCCCGTGACAACGGCAAAAAACTGGGTCTCCTCGCTTAAGCCCACCGAATGATTGAGAAACTTTCCCTGCCATATACCGAATGCAAAGCACCGCGCCGCGATCGCATCTCTGATCGTGGCGTTTTTTGATCGCGCTAATCCCTGACTTTTCAGCGTTGAGACATCCCCTAGGCCAATTCCAAATCCCGTGATCCCAGGACAAAAATGTGCTGGCGGAAATTTCTGGATTTCGCTTCCGCTTTCCCAGCAACCCTGGCATAATATTGCGACCGTTTCAAAAGCCTGCCTCCATGCCACGTTCTAAATCGTCAAGCGCCACAGTCTTGCCCGTACCAGAGGAAATTAATTTCGATCTCCAACTCCCGGATCCAGAAGACGACAAAATCTCCGAAATCGAATTTCAACAGCAGATTAATTTGGCTTGGCAGATTTGCGATCGGATCGATTTGCAAACGGACATCTGGCGGGGCAAGATTCTGCGGACAGTTCGCGATCGCGAAAAAAAGCTGGGTGAAGATCGTGGCCTGGGCTTCCTTAACTGGCTCAAAGATCGGGAGATTAGTAAGAGCCATGCGTATAACTTGATTGAACTGGCCAACAGCGCTGACGAAATGCTATCGGAAGGCTACCTAGAAGCCGCCGACGTCAACCAATTCACCAAACGGGCCTTTGTCGAAACGGCCCAATCTGCACCAGAAGTGCGCCAAATGATTGCCGACACCGCCAAGCAAGGCAACAAAGTCACCCGCCGCGAAGTGCGCCAGCTCTCGGACGAATGGACTGCCATGACCTCCGAGCTACTGCCCGAAAACGTCCGCGAAAAAGCGGCCAATCAGTCGATCCCCGCCCGTTACTTGGCTCCCTTGGTCAAGCAAATGGAGAAACTGCCCGTCGTCCATCAAGTTTCCCTGCGCGATACCGTAGATGAATCGCCGGATCTTGATACGCTCAAACAAGTGACGGCCGAGGCGCGATACCTCGCCCGCTATCTTGAATCGGCAACCCAAGTCCAAGTGCTGACCGAGAGTAATTTTAAACCTCGAAGCAGCGCTCGAAGAAGCCCCTGCGTTTGGGATGTCTGAATTCCACCGCAGATTTGGTCAACCAAGCAGCGCAAATGGAACAACTCGTCACCAAACTCCACGCCACTTGGCGACGGATTAACCAACTCACCGATCGCCTCTATGTCGATACCGGCGCTAGTACCCCGAATCTCCGTTCCATGCTCTCCTCCCTCGAACGGCTCAGCGGCGAATCGATCACAGTCACGATAGGCGATCCCAAAGGTGAAGGCTGGTCACGGGAAATTCGGATCAAAATCGAAGACGATCGCGAAGCAGAAGCACCACTCGAAACCGGCGCATGGGAATAGCCCAAAATCCGAAATTTTCGCAACGATTTCTCGTCATTCTTCCGGATACAACGCAAGCTAGCATGAAACCAAGAAGATAAAGCTCCCCTTTTCGGATCACCTATGCTTGTTTCACTCTGCTTGAAGCGATTTGCCCCCGCCACAATCAAATTTCTATCGATCGCTGCCATACTTGGTGCACCGAGCTTAATGTTGCTGGTCGTACCACCCGCACTGACCCAACAAGCCGCCCCCCAGCAATCGAAAAAGTCAATTTGGCAAGTCTTCAACTCAGACGCTGGCGGCTTTAGCTTACTCATGCCCGGTGAACCGATCGAATCCGAAAGCGATGGGGTCAAATCCTACAGCGTCACCCGCGCCAAGGAATCTGTGACCTACACAGTCTCGTTCATTGATTTCCCCACAAACCCCACCCAAGAAACTAACGGCATCACAGAGGCTTTTACCGGAATTAAAGATGGCATCGTCGAAGAAGGCGGCAAAATTCGTGACGAAAAAACCGTTGCGATTAAAGGTTTTCCCGGTAAGGAACTGCGGGTATCGATGCCTGACGGGGCGCTAACCAGAGTCCGCAGCTACATCGTTGGTAAACGCCTATATCTCGTCATGGCTTCGACCAATAACGAGCAGAATTTGCAGAAGAGTCTCCAAGGATTTCTTGATTCCTTCCGCGTTAAACCAAACCTCATCCCCGAGGCCATCCCCACAAAGTCACCGCTTCCCGCCACTGTTCGACCACAACCTGCGCCTGAAGCCACACCGCAGCCGGACAGCTCACCGCAACCGGAAACCACACCGGAAACCACGCCAACCGAATCACCCGCAGCCAGCGAGACGTAAGCTATCGTTTAATCACCTCAGCCTTTGATCACC
>JAAUPN010000142.1 GCA_012033105.1 Coleofasciculaceae cyanobacterium RL_1_1 | reverse complement strand
GGCATGTGCAACTTGCCCGTGATGGGCGCGAAATCATCAACGTTGAAAATGTAGGGGTAAAAACATCCATCCCAACCGACCACATCGAGCGATGGTATTTGTAAATATAGCTATGCACGTGATGCCTGGCCTTGATGCGCACCTCGAAATCGCCTTTTCATCGTACGTCAGCGGCAATTCCGGCAGGCGCAGATCGCGCTCGCAATAGGGGGAATGCTCAAGAAACTGACTCGTGCGTTTTGATATATACCGAGGCGGCGGGCCGATGTGGGAACCATTGACGGTTTCGATCACGAGAAAACGCGGCTTTGGTTCATCTGCATTGGTTTTGTCGAACACCATCTGATAGATCGCGCCCTTGGGCATGATGATGTAGTCCTTCGGTCCGAATGTGAGTGTCCCGAAGCTGGAATACACCGTGCCCGAGCCGAAGTGGATAAAGATACATTCATCGCCCTGGCCGTTCTTGTAATAGTAATTCATCGGCTCGGCGGGGCAGCAGACCGCCATCTCGCAATCCGCGTTGCCGAAGAGGATCACACGCCCGGTGATGGGGTCGCCTTTGGGTTTCATGGGCGCGGTCTTGAGGTGCCGCATGCGCATGATTTCGGTTTCGACGTATTCGGGCTTAGCCGAATAAATCGGTTCCCAGCCCGTGACCTGCGTGGGCGGGTGAATGTGATACAAAGTGGAGGTCGGGCCGACGAACCCCTCGGTGCCGAAGACTTCTTCTGCGTACAGCCCGCCGTCCGGCCGACGAAATTGAATGTGCCGCTTGGGCGGAAGTTGTCCGAGCTTGGTGTAATACGGCATCGCGCGTGCTCCTGTGCGATGATGTTTTGCCTGAAAGATGATTATAGCGGGTGCATCCCGGTGATCGGCTGGAATTGAATTTGCCCAAATCGGAACAACGGAGCAGGTGCGACCATGGCGATCGGCCCCATCCTTCTGTTATTGCTGCTCATTCTCGCTGCGTTTGCAGTCGTCGTGACGGTGATCGCATTCATCGGTCGGCAGCCGCGCGTGAAGGTGGCGAGCTGCGGCAAGTGTCGTTATGCCGTCGAGGGTCTGACGGTGATGACATGCCCCGAATGCGGCAGCGATCTGCGCGAGGTGGGGATTCTGACGCCGCGCGGTCGCAAGCCGTTCGGACCTGCGATCTGGATTTCGTTGTGGACATTGGTTCTGCCGGTGCCGGCGATGATCATTACCGCGCTTGTGAATGAGTCGCTGCCGAAACAGTGGACGAACAGAGTCGATCTCATGTTGCAAACCACCTCGCCGGGATTCACCGAGGCGCACGTCGTCCTACTCGGCAACGGCGTCTCTTCGCCTGACACATTCGAACGCGCGACGATCAAGCTGAAGCGCCAGAATGTATCAATCGGCAGCCCCATCGAGGTCAACCTTGATCGAAACGCAAAGTCGACGAATGATGACGGCTGGATTCGCGGCGATGACGTGACCGCGGCGAAACTTGTTTCATGGATGGCGGCGACGACGGAAATGCCGGCCTCGGAGTTTGAGGACGATGGGGATGAATTACTCACAGCCATCGCCGACACAATGCAGGGCCGAGGCATCACTGCCGCCGGCGCGTTCAACGGCGTATCGATCCGTTCAGCGCGCTCGATGCGCGAGCCGAAGTGGTTTGTGCCGGTGGCGCTGGTGTTCTGGATTGCTGTTTGGATCGGCGGGATCGTGTTGATTGTGCGGCGATTCAAACGAAGGTCTGCGACAAGGATTGTCACACAAGCCGCTTGACCGGCGACAAATCCATGATATAAATACGCGTCGCCGCAGTTCTTAGCGGCTTGGAGTCTATGCCGTGCGCAAGTTGTTTAGTCAACTCCATTGCCTTGATCGTTCACGGCAATCGGCCCGGCTGATCGTGCGCGCCGCAAATCGATAGTAACAACCTGGTATTTGCTCGGCTGCACCGCTGTTTATGTGCGCCGTCTTCGCATTTGCATTGCATTCAATGCGGCGCGGAGCAGCGCGGGCTGTCATTGCGCTTTCATTGAAGCGCTTTTTTGCGAACGACGAAATCGGTCGCTGATTGGATAGATACGATGAACACTGAAAAGATCAACCTGGTGAAAGCGCTGGCGCCGGAGGACATCCAGGTCGGCCGGTATGTGACGGTTCTGTATGAGGTTCGGGAATTCATGCCGTTTGGACCGTTCTTTGAACCGCAAAGCTCGGAGTCGCAAGTGCGAAAGCCGATGCGGGCGACGTGGCTGCCGTGCGATTGCGAGGAATGCATGACCCAAGGCGGGCCGGGTCAGCCGCTGAAGGTGATTGCGGTGTGTCTGCCGTTTGTGCTGGTGCGCGACGCAAAATTGAAACGGCGATCAGTGAGTCAGAGCAACGCGCCACAGCAGCCAAGCAAGCTCTTGATGAGGCGAAGCAAAAGCTCGCCAAAGCACAAGAAGATGCGAAGCAGTTGATGGCGGATGCGGAAGCACGTGCGAAGGCAGTCTGTGAGACGATCGCCTTGGAATCGGAGCAAGAAGTTGCTCGGATGAAAGAGGCGGCGGCGGCTGAACTCAACTCGGATGCCTCGCGGGCTTCACGTGAACTTCGCGATCGGGCTGTTGCCTTGGCGCTAGAGAACGTCGAAGGCGAACTCAAGCAACGCATGAATGAGTCGGTGCAGAGCCAGCTCGTTGAGCGTAGCATCAGCATGATTGGAGGTTAGGCTATGCAAAGTGGAGTTAGCGCGAATATTGTCGCTCCCTATGCGCAAGCGTTGATGTCGATCGCTCAAGCGCACAACGCGGTTGATGCAATCGGCGAAGATGTCGGGAGCCTGCGTCAGATGTTGGCTGAATCGAGCGATTTCGATCAGTTTCTGGCCAACCCGCTCGTTGGGGTTGAAATGAAAAAAGGTGTGTTGTCGCAGGTAACCCGTGATGGGTTTAACGCGTACACCCAGAATTTTTTGATGCTGCTTGTTGATCGTGGTCGAGTATTCCTACTCGATGCGATTTGTGAACAGTATCAAGCGCTGCTGCGTGACCTCAAAGGCATTGTCCTAGCGGAAGTCACGTCGGCGAGCAAGCTCAGTGACGAACAGGTCGAAGCCGTACGCGAGAAAGTGAAGTCATTCACAGGTGCGAACGGTGTGGATGTGTCGTTGAGCACCGACGCCGATCTCATTGGCGGTGTCATGATCAAAGTTGGCTCTCAGGTGCTCGACGCGAGCCTGCGCGGTCAGTTACGCCGTTTGGCGTTGAGCTTGAGCTAGTGTTCTGAAACTCGTTTTTTATCAAGTTTTTTTGTAAGAAACGAACTGCTTTAGGATGCTTTCCGGCGACCCCTTGCAGTGTCGCCGGGTCGATTGCTCGACTGCAAATCGAGGATTAATAACGGACGAAAACAATGGTAGCTATCAGACCAGACGAAATCAGCAGTATCATTCAGCAGCAGATCGAGCAATACGATAGCGATCTGCAAGTTTCAAATGTCGGTACGGTTCTGCAAGTCGGTGACGGCATTGCACGGATCTACGGACTACAGCAAGCCATGGCGGGCGAGTTGCTTGAGTTTGAGGACGGTTCGATCGGTGTTGCCCTCAACCTTGAAGAGGATAATGTCGGTGCTGTTTTGATGAGCGAAGGCCTCGACATTCAAGAAGGTTCATCCGTCAAGTCCACCGGTAAGATCGCTCAGGTTCCGGTTGGCGATGCGATGATTGGCCGTGTCGTTGATGCACTCGGTCGCCCGATCGACGGCAAAGGCGAAATTGCAACCACCGAATCCCGTCTGATCGAATCGGGTGCGCCCGGTATCGTGGCTCGGAAGTCGGTTTGTGAGCCGATGCAAACGGGTATTACGGCGATCGATGCGATGATCCCCATCGGTCGGGGTCAGCGTGAGCTGATCATTGGTGACCGTCAAACCGGTAAAACGGCGATCGCGGTTGACACGATCATTAACCAAAAATCCGAAGACGTAGTTTGCGTCTACGTGGCGATTGGTCAAAAAGCCTCGACCGTGGCTCAGGTGATTGACACCCTGACCGAAAACGGCGCGATGGACTACACGATCGTCGTGGCTGCAAACGCCTCCGACCCGGCAACCCTGCAATACCTGTCACCGTACACGGGCGCAGCTCTTGCTGAGTACTTCATGTACAAAGGCAAAGCAACGTTGGTGATCTACGATGACCTCTCGAAGCAAGCGCAAGCCTACCGTCAAATGTCGCTGCTGCTTCGCCGTCCGCCCGGACGTGAAGCCTATCCCGGCGATGTTTTCTATCTCCACTCGCGTCTGCTAGAGCGTGCAGCAAAACTCAGCGATGCCCTAGGTGGCGGTAGCATGACGGCACTGCCGATCATCGAAACCCAAGCAGGTGACGTTGCGGCCTACATTCCGACCAACGTAATTTCGATTACCGACGGTCAAATCTTCCTGTCGTCTGACCTGTTTAACTCGGGACAACGTCCGGCGGTCAACCCCGGTATTTCGGTTTCGCGGGTTGGATCGGCGGCACAAACCAAAGCCATTAAAAAGGTTGCGGGTAAGATGAAGCTCGAACTGGCTCAGTTCGACGAACTGGAAGCATTTGCTCAGTTTGCGTCTGATCTCGATGCTGCCACTCAAAAACAACTGGGTCGTGGTCAGCGTCTGCGCCAAACCCTGAAGCAAGCGCAAAGCTCGCCGCTACCGTTGGCGGAGCAAGTTGCGGTGATCTACTGCGGTGTTAACGGCCTGCTCGACGACATTGCTGTTGAGAAGGTGGTTGACTTTATCGCTGGTCTGCGTGACTACCTGAAGACAAGCAAGCCGAAATACATCGAGCTGGTTTCGACGACCAAGAAACTCGACGAAGAGGCCGAAACCCTTCTGAAAGAAGGTATTGCAGAATTCACGCAATCGTTCCTCGTCTCGGCATAATTCTCGATCGAGCGTGTTCAGCCTGAAGACGGTGTGTTAACCGCCCAGTGCTGGATGCGCTCGTGACTTTTTAGACTCAGGTTAAAGTCATGGCTAACTTAAAAGCGATTCGAGATCGAATCAAATCCGTTAAAAATACGCGCAAGATCACCGAGGCCATGCGTCTAGTTGCGGCGGCTCGCGTCCGTCGTGCTCAAGAGCAAGTCACGGCGACTCGTCCGTTTGCAGATGCGTTGGCGCAAGTGCTCTATGGCTTGCAAAGCCGTCTCAAGTTTGAGGATGTCGAGCTACCGTTGTTGCAACAGCGGGAAGTGAAATCGATCGCCTTGCTGGTGATTTCGGGCGATCGGGGTCTTTGCGGTGGGTATAACAACAACATTATTCGCAAGGCTGAACTCCGGGCGCAAGAGCTAGCGGCGGAAGGCAAAGACTACAAAATGGTCATTGTTGGTCGTAAGGCGATGCAGTACTTCAAGCGTCGTAACTATCCGATCGATGCGACCTATACGGGTTTGGAGCAAATCCCAACCTCGGCAGAAGCCGCACAGATCGGCGACGAACTGCTGTCACTGTTTCTCTCGGAAACAGTCGATCGCGTCGAAATGATCTACACCAAGTTTGTCTCGCTTGTGAGTTCAACTCCAGCGATCCAAACTCTGCTTCCCCTTGACCCTCAAGGTCTGGAAGCAGCGGATGATGAAATTTTCCGCCTGACCAGCCGAGGCGGTAATTTTGAAGTCACGCGCGAAAAGGTGGAAACCCCGGTGGCTGACCTGCCGCGCGACATGATCTTCGAGCAAGATCCAGAACAAATCCTCGATGCTTTGCTGCCGCTGTATCTGAACAACCAGATTCTGCGATCGCTGCAAGAATCGGCGGCGAGTGAACTGGCGGCACGGATGACCGCGATGAGTAATGCTAGCGATAACGCAACCGATCTACTCGGTCGCTTGACGCTGGTGTACAACAAAGCGCGTCAGTCAGCGATTACGCAACAGCTACTTGAAGTCGTTGGCGGTGCTGAAGCACTCAAAAGTTGAGTTTTTCGGGTTATCCCGTTGCTGATTGACAATCAAAGACAGCTTAGTCCTCGCTCAAAGACGCTCGATCCGAACCTGGATCGGGCGTCTTTGTTATTCATTGCGCTGTGCATACTTTCAAGCCAGAACCGAATTTTCTGTACACTGGGTTCGTAACGACTCTGGGCGCCGATCGCGGGCGTAAGGACTTGATGCTCATTTCGATGCTCTCCGCACTTTCATCGATCGCCGCGATTGTGGTGTCGATCTGCGCAGCAGTTCAGCTCTACGGAGTGCCAGCATTCAACCTATTTCAGGCTCCCCTAGCTCAAGCGGTGTTATATCCACCGGCGCGATCGTTTAGCGAGTCGGATTTAAATGGTCAGAGTTTTGCCGGTGAAGTGTTGCATGGGGTGGAATTTGCGGGAGTGACGGTGCGATCGGTGGATTTTTCCGCAGCGGATTTGCGGGGGACGACGTTTAGTATGTCGTGGTTGACGGATGTGAATTTCTCAGGGGCAGATCTGAGTGATGCGATGCTCGATCAAGCGACGATTACGCGGGCGAATTTTGATGATGCAAATCTAACGGGTGTGTTATTTCTGCGGTCTAAATTGGAGGAGGTCAGTATTCACGGCGCGGATTTTTCAGAGGCGATTTTGGATGGTGTTCAGGTGAAAGAGTTGTGTAAAATTGCCGATGGCACGAATTCTCAGACGGGAATTATGACCCGCGATTCTTTATATTGTCCAAATTAATTCAACGTTTTATCTAATATCCAAGTAGGCCAAGCTAATTAATCGAGACTATGTGTAGCAAAAGCTTCTAGCTTGTCTGCAACCAGGATGGTTGAGTTACATGACGTATGTAACTTTAATTTTCTTGATCTACTTAGTAAGACGTAACTTCATTTTTGTCTTAATCTCAATCGCTTCAGTTCAATCAAATTTGAGTTTTCGGGTGACACGTCAATGGTCTCAAAGGATAATACCGCCGTTTCACGTACGCAACGTTTTGAGCGCTACCAAAACTTACCCGAGTCAGACCAGCGAGTGTTAGAACTCCTGTCGCTGATCTATCATCCCATTTCCCGATCGGCGCTGGCGGACTGCTTGAATGCGGCGAATATTCCCAACGCGATGGGCAAGCGCTGGACAACGGCACTGTTAAAACTGCCGGTGACGGATTGGGAAGCGATCGGTCTCGTTAGTCAAAGCTCGGCAGGAATTCAGTGCGATCCGCTCGTTGTTGAATTAATCACGCGGGAGCTAGCAAAGTCCGATCGGCTCGCAGCGTACGCCAAGGTGACGAAACAAAAGGCACGGTCAACGAGCAGTGCGCTTGATCCGGTTGACATCGTGATTCGGTTTTCGCGGCTTGGGCTATATCTCAACGAACCCAAACAGGTTGAAGAGGCGCTGTCTCGCTATGGCTATGGTGCGGTTGAACTTCAGGATGTATTACGGGCGATTTGCTTTAATCCCTTCGATCGCGATTGGTTTTGAGTCTTGATCCAGACTTGATTATGCTCGTTTTGGAGTTTGAATTATGTAGTGCTGCGCTCGGTCTAAATCCACAGCTCGAACTATTAGAAACTCTGGCAATGATTGCCAATGATCGTCGGTATCCCAGTCATTGCTCTGAAATGTTGGCGCTACTGTGTGAGCAGTATTTGTTACAAGGACGCATACAGGAAGCGCGTGAAGTCATTCAAGTACTGGCCACGATGTCAGAGCCTGCGGACTATGTCTATCGCGCTTGGATAGCCCTGCTGGAGGGTGATAATTCTTCGTCTCTGCATCAGTATGATAAAGCGATCGATTTGACTCTACAGAAGCAAGCCCAATCGAAACGTAAGCCTTTGCCGTGCTTCGTTCCGGGGATTTGAGGGGGCTATTTTTTACGTTTGCTTTAATTCGTGATGGGTCGCCCGAACGATTACAGCAAGCGCTGCAACAGGCCAATCTTGGGGCTACACGGTGCGAGCTATTTGCCTACGGCTATAGCAATCTCGTATTGGCGATCTCCGCTCAGTTGGGTGATCTGAAGGCTCGCTCGCTCTTGTTGGAGATGCCACTATTCACCTATCAAAACCACAACTGTTTCGATACGTTGATCAGTTTAATGGCTCGTTATTGGGTCGATCGCGATGCGGCGACACCGTTAGCCTTGCGTCTGTTGCGTCCGATCTATACCGACGCGATCGAGGCGGGGTATGACTGGATTGCGTTGGAGGCGGTGTCATTGCTGGCGGAGCTGCATGAAGATGAAATGTTCGCGCAGTTGGCCGCGACGATACGTGAGGTGGGTGAGTTACCGGAGATGACGCTGTGTTTCCAGGCCATGCAGCCGAAGTCGGCCTGGGAGTTGCAATTGTTGGCCTTGCAAGCCTTGAAAGTGGACTCGGCAGCCGCTGCCCCCCCCAAAAGCGCAACGAATGGCTTGGGCGATTCATCTGGATACGTGGGGTGAGGTGACGATCGAACCGCGTGAGCAGAAGCAGAATACTAAGGGGGATTGGAGTCGTGGGCGGGCGGTTTCGCTCCGGCGGTTGGTGAAAGAGCTGGATTCCTTTAGCTATTTGTCCGATCACGATCGGCAGATTTGCCAACAGATCGAAGTCTCTCGGGATTACAACAGCTACTACGGCAGTGGGACAACCTACTCGATTCCCAGCCGCGTCATTCTAGATTTGGCGGGTCATCCGGCGGTGGTTTGGCGCGATTCTCCAACGGTGGGGGTTGAGATTGTGGTGGGACAACCACAGTTAGTCGTACGTCACAATACCGATGAGACGCTGACGATTGCGTTGGTTCCTCACTTTTCGGGCGAACAGGAATGGGTGATTGAGCAGGAGTCGATGACGCGCCTGAAGGTAATCGGCATTCAGCCAAAACACCGTCAAGTGGCGGTGATCTTTGGTGGGGCAGCGGAGATTCGGGTTCCGGCCTATGCTCAGGATCAGGTGTTGGCGGCGATCGAGGCGGTCGCAGGCAATATGCTGGTGCAGTCGGACATTGGCGGTGTATCGAACATTGAAACGGTTCCGTCCGATCCAACGCCCCATGTACATTTATTGCCCGCATCGTCTGGCCTGAAGGTGCTGCTGCTGTCGCGTCCGTTTCGGAGTGGTGGCCCTTACTATCGCCCCGGCCAAGGGGGAACAACGGCCATTACGGAAATCGAAGGGCTTCAGGTGCAGACGACGCGAGAGCTAGATGTAGAGGTGATGCAGGCGCAGGCGACGATCGCGGCCTGTCCGACGCTGCAACGTTTGGGCGGATATGGCAGCGGATACGACGATTCAGCGGATGAGTACGAATGGCTAGTGAGCGAGCCGATCGACTGCTTGGAACTGTTAACGGAACTTCAGGCATTGCAGCCAGCGGATCAGGAAGCTGATGGCGAGGTCGTGAACGAAACCGCGATCGCCACAACGGTCTGTCCGATCATCGAGTGGCCGGAAGGGGAAAAATTCCGAGTGAGCCGGTATCTCCATCCAACCGATATGAAGATCTCGATCGGGCGACAGCGCGATTGGTTTGCGGCGGAGGGTGAACTGCGTGTTGATGAAAACACAGTCTTTGATCTTCAGCAGCTATTGCGCGTGCTGGAGATGTCGCCGGGTCGGTTTGTCCAGCTCGGCAACGGTCAATTTGCCGCGCTGACGAAGGAGTTTCGGAAACAGCTCGAAGATCTACGCAATTTTGGCGAGGAACATGGCGATGGGATTCGTTTTCATCCCCTGGCGTCCTTGGCGATCGAAGATACGCTGTCGGAACTGGGTGAACTGACGGCGGATAAGTCCTGGAAAGATCACGTGCGGCGGATTCGCGAGATGCGTGCCGTCCGGCCTGATGTGCCATCGACCCTACAAGCTGAACTGCGCGATTATCAAATTGAAGGGTTTCAGTGGCTGATGCAATTGGCGCATTGGGGTGTGGGGGCGTGCTTGGCGGATGATATGGGCTTGGGTAAAACGCTGCAATCCTTGGCGGTTATTCTCAGTCGAGCCTCGGCGGGGCCGACCCTGGTGGTCGCGCCGACATCGGTGGGGATGAACTGGCTGAGTGAGGCGAGCAAATTTGCGCCAACGCTGAATCTGATTTGGTTCGGCAGTGGTGATCGCCAGCAGACGATCGAACAGCTTCAGGCACGGGATCTGGTGGTGTGCAGCTACGGTCTGTTGCAGCAAAGTGATGTGGGTGAACTGCTGGCGGGGGTGGAATGGACGACGGTGATTTTGGATGAAGCCCAAGCGATCAAGAATGCGGCCACCCAGCGATCGAAAGCAGCGATGAAGCTTCAGGCGGATTTTCGCTTAATTTTGACCGGCACGCCGATCGAAAATCATCTGGGCGAACTATGGAACCTGTTCCAGTTTATTAACCCCGGCCTGCTCGGTTCCCAAGCAAAATTTCAGCAGCGTTTCATCACCCCGATCGAGCGTCACCAAGACGTCAACGTTCGCCGTCAGCTCCGAACCCTAATCCAGCCGTTCATTTTGCGTCGCACCAAAACCGAGGTGTTATCCGAGCTGCCATCACGCACCGAAATTACCCTACCGGTGGAACTCAGCCCCGAAGAGATGGCGCTCTATGAGGCCACACGGCGTAATGCGCTGGTGAAACTGTCCGAGTCTGACGATAATGACCAGGCCGGAGCGCGACACCTGCGTGTGTTGGCGGAAATCCTGCGTTTGCGGCGGCTCTGCTGCAATCCGCGCTTAGTCGTACCCCGATACACCGACTCCCCAGTTCAAAGCTGACCGTCTTCGGCGAAGTGC